>CAZPEM010000047.1:10044-20635 GCA_964585575.1 uncultured Chitinophagaceae bacterium | reverse complement strand
AGGCCGATGCCCTTGTGCAGAGCATCCTGGTCTCCCAGGACCCGGTGGACGGTGGATTGTCCAAAGGATTCTTTCGTAGTTCGACAGACACGCAGCCTTTCGCCTACAACGATTATGACGCGGTTGACGCCGCCTATCGCCTCATGGATTACTCGCGGCTCACGGCCGCGCGGCCGTAGCAGCTAGGAGCCAGGCGTTGGAGTCTTCCTTCGTGACTCGCGGTCGTTCGCGGGCACGTTCAAGCTGCCGTCGCCAGTCCGGCCCGATCAGCCCCGGCTGTCGCTGCTTCCACGAAACGTCCCGGATTGCCTGGACGAAACTGATAGCAAGGGTGGGCGAGGAGTCCACGCGCCGTCGTCACGGACGATCGTCCCGGCACGCCTGCAGGACGCGGGGAATGCCGGCGAGGTCGCGGAGCGTCGGCTCGACCCTCAGACCGGCCGTGGACCTCACCGCCGCCTCGGACGCCTCGGGCGGGCCGATCTCGACGAGCAGCCAGCCGCCCGGGGAGAGCCGGTCGGCGGCCTCCGCGGCCAGCCGACCGATGACCTCGACCCCGGTCGGTCCGGCGACGAGGGCCTGCTTCGGCTCGTGGAGCCTCACGTCCCGCGGCAGCCCCTCGAACTCGTCGTCCCGCACGTAAGGCGGGTTGCTCGCGACGAGGTCGAACGGCCGCCCCGGGCCGACGTTCGCGAAGAGATCCGACTCGATGAACTCGATCCGGTCGGCCACGCCGTGCTTCACGGCGTTGGCCCTCGCGACCGCGATGGCCGCCTGCGAGATGTCGATCGCCACGATCTCGGCGGATGGCAGGTGCTTTGCGAGCGAGACGGCGATCGCGCCGCTGCCCGTTCCGACGTCGGCGATCCGCGGCGAGCCCTCGCCACGAAGAAGGTCGATCGCCCGCACGACGAGCTGCTCCGTCTCCGGACGCGGCACGAGCACCGCCGGCGACACGTCGAACGCCAGCGAAAAGAACTCCTTCGTGCCGGTGAGGTAGGCGACCGGCTCTCCGTCGCCGCGCCGCCTCACGAGCTCGCGAAAGCGGGCCCGCACGTCGTCGGGCACCACCTCGTCGAACGCGGTGTAGAGCAGGATGCGGCTGCAGCCCCGGACCGTCGCGAGGAGCACCTCGGCGTCGAGCCGGGGAGACTCGCTGCCTCGCCCGGCGAGCCACTGGGTCGTCCAGGTGAGCAGTTTCCCGACCGTCCAGGTTTCAGCATCCCGCCCCGATGCGGCGGGCCGACGATCAGTCATGATCCGCGGCGGGCGCCGCCTCCATCTGGCTTCGCCGCAGGGCCCGCTCCCGATCCTCGATCGCATCGATCACGAGGCCGAGCCTGCCGCCCACGATCTGCTCGAGCGGAAAGTTCTCGTTGATGCGGTGGTCGGTGAGCCGGTTCTGGGGGAAGTTGTAGGTGCGGATCCGCTGGCTTCGGTCGCCCGACCCGACGAGCTCGCGCCGCTCCGTCGCCCGCTTCTCGTGCTCGATCGAGCGGCGCAGCTCGTAGAGCCGCGTCTTGAGCACGCGGAGCGCCTTGGCGAGATTCTTGTGCTGGCTCTTCTCGTCCTGGCACTGAACGACGAGCCCCGTCTCGAGGTGGGTCAGCCGCACGGCCGAGGCGGTCTTGTTGACGTGCTGGCCGCCGGGGCCGCTCGCGCAAAAGAGGTCCTTGCGGTACTCGTCGGGCGAGATGGAAACCTCGACGTCCTCGGGCTCCGGCAGCACGGCGACGGTGGCGGCGGAGGTGTGGACCCGTCCCTTCGCCTCCGTGTCGGGCACCCGCTGCACGCGGTGTCCGCCGCTCTCGTGCCGAAGCCGTCGAAAGACATTCTGCCCCGACACGCCCAGCACGAGCTCCTTGAAGCCACCGAGCTCGGTCGGGCTCGCGTCGAGGATCTCGACGTTCCACCCTTCGGCCAGGGCGTGGCGGCGATACATCTCGAAGAGGTCCCTGACGAACAGCGCCGCCTCGTCCCCGCCGGTGCCGGCGCGAAGCTCCATGATGCACCGCGTGCGGGCCGCGTCCTCGTCGTCGCCGGACATCTCCAGGAGCTCGTCCCAGAGCCGGTCGCGGTCGGCCCGGAGCGAAGGCAACTCGGCCTCGGCCAGATCCCGCAACTCCGCGTCGCCGCCGGCGGCGAGCTCCTCGGTGTCCACGATGCGGCGCTGCGCGTCGGCGAACTGGCGATACCTGGTGACGAGCTTCGCGAGCGAACCGTGTTCGCGTGCGGCGGCCGCCATCCGGGCGGCGTCGGACTGCACGGCGGGATCCTGGAGATCGCGTTCGAGCGACTCGAATCTCGCCAGCTTCTGTTCCAGTTCCTCGCGCAGCCCAGCCATGGCACCCTGTCGGGATCCGTCGCGGCGTCCATCGACGAAGGATGACCGGACGGAGATCCGGTTTCGCTACTCGGCGGCGGCCGCGGGCTTGCGGGCCTTCTTGACGCTTGCGTAGCCGGCGGCGGCGAACTTCGACTTGAACTTTTCGATCCGCCCGGCCGTGTCGACGAACTTCAGCTTGCCGGTGAAGAACGGGTGACAGACGTTGCAGATGTCGACTTTCAGCTCCGGCAGCGTGCTGCGGGTGGAGAAGGTGTTGCCGCAGCCGCAGCGGACGACCGTTTCGACGTACTTGGGATGGATGCCGTCTTTCATGATGCGAAAACGATACACGCTGGACGGCCGCGAGGCAACGCGACCTCGTCGAGGCCGCAAAAAAGCCGTTGGAGTGCCCTGCGAACCGGCTCGAACGCGGCCGCCACGGGCCGTGGCTGCGGCTGGCCGGGTGGCACGGGGCCGAGGTTCATGGCACATTTTCGTTTCCGACCGTCTCCGCCCGTTTTTGCCGCGAAGGGTTGCCATGAGCCGCGTTCAGTTCGAAATCATCGACGAGGGGGATGCGCCGATCGTGAAGGCCACACTGCCCCCCGGGGTGTCGATCTTCGCCGATTCCGGGGCGATGATGTCGATGACGCCGGGCATCGCGATCGAGAGCTCGATCAAGGGGGGCGTGATGGGGGCGCTCTCCCGCTCGCTGCTGCGGGGCGAGACGTTCTTCTATCTCACGCTCACGGCCGGCAGCGAAGGGGGGCAAGCCCTGCTCGCGCCGGCGATGATGGGGGGCATCGAGATCCTGGAACTCACGGGCACCGAATACTTCCTGCAGAAGGGTTCGTTCCTCGCGGCCGAGCACGACGTCCAGCTCTCGACGAAGACGCAGAACCTCACGAAGGGACTCTTCAGTGGCGAGGGCTTTTTCGTCACGCGGGTCGGAGGCTCCGGCACGCTCATCATCAACACGTTCGGCGCGCTGATGCGGTTCGATCTCGCACCCGGCCAGGAATACGTGGTCGACAACAACCACCTCGTCGCGTGGGAGTCCACGACGAGCTACGAAATCACCAAGGCCGCCGCCGGGTGGATCTCGAGCTTCACCTCGGGCGAGGGTTTCGTCTGCCGCTTCAGGGGTCCGGGCACGATTTACGTGCAGACCCGCAGCCCGGCGAGCTTCGCTGGCTGGCTGCACCGTTACATGCCGAGCCGCGGATGATCCGAGCCCCCGGTCCCGATGCCCGAAACCTTTTCCGCCTCCTGCTTCGTCGCCGACGCTCCTGGCTCCCAGCCATGCACCGTGGCCGTCGAGCCTCGTTGGCTCGAGATCCGGGCCGCAGCCGGCCCGACGGTCCGCTGGCCGTACGGGGCGATCGTCGGCGAGATCATGGGCGATGAGCGGGCGTGGATCGCTCTCTCGTGTCCGCGGCCGCTCGACGAGGGCGTTACGACGGTGGTCATTCGCGAGCCGGGACTCGTGGCCAAGGTCGCGGACCGTCTGGACGAGCCCTGGCGGACCGTGTTCGAGGGCTTCGCCGCAGGCACGCACCGCCACGCGTCACGGCATCGTCGCAGGCTCGTCCTCGCCTTGATCGGGCTGGCCGCGGCGGTCGTCCTGGGGTGGATGTCGTGCACGCGGCTCGTGCCGGAACTGGCGGCCGTGGCCATGCCCGTGGCCACCGAGGTGAAACTCGGCCGGGTGCTCGTGGAGGGCGTGCTCGCGGGCGAGCGACGGATCGACGATGGTCCGGCTCGCGACGCGGTCCGCCGGATCGTCGAGCGGCTGGCGGCGGCGAGCGACAACCCGGGCTACACGTTCGACGTCCACGTCGTCGACGATCGGCAGGTGAACGCGCTCGCGGTGCCGGGCGGGCAGATCGTCGTGTTCACCGGCCTGCTCGCCGCGGCGGAATCGGCGGAGGAGGTCGCGGGCGTGCTCGCTCACGAGATGCAACACGTGCTTCACCGGCACGGCTTGAAGCAGCTCGTGCGGCAGCTCGGAAGTGCGGCGGTGATCTCGTTGGCGACGGGGGGCGGCAACCTTGCGGGGCTTGCCGGCCGCCTCGACGAGCTTGCGGGCCTCTCCTACGGCCGGGAGCAGGAGGCCGAGGCCGATCGCGACGGGCTCGCGCTTCTCCACCGCGCCGGCCTGCCGGCGGAGGGGATGCAGGCATTCTTCGAACGGCTCCAGCGGCAGCAGCCGGGGGACGTTCCGGAATTTCTCTCCACGCATCCCGACACGCCGCGGCGGATCGAGGAACTCCGTCGCCGGGCGGCGGAGTTGCCGCCGTCGAAGCCGGTGCCTCTCGGGATCGACTGGGACGGGGTTCGGAAAAGCCTCGGCCAGGAGCGTTGAAGACCGCTTGGAGACCGCCCGGGGGAGCGGGGCGGCGTGGCAGCGGCTTTCGCGGAACATCGCGTCATCGAGCCGCGTGATCGCGTGGCGTCATCGTTATCGCGCCGCGGGGTCGGCGGCCGGAGGCTCGGGATTCCGCTCGACCTCGGAGGTCGGCGGGGCGACGAGCCGTTCCGCCCGCAGTCGGCTGCCAAACCGCTGCGGCGATTCGTCGGCCTCGAGCAACGTTCTCGCCTCGCCGCGACGGCCGAGGGCGGCCAGCGCCTCGGCGAGCGCCACCCGCGCCGCATCGGCCCATCGGCTGTCGGGGTGGGCCTCGAGCGTCATGCGGCCGAGATAGTCGCACGCCGCCTCGAACTGTCGCTCGCGAAGCATGAGGAGGCCGAGAAAGTAGGCCGCATCCTGCTTCATCTGCCCGTAGAGTCGGCGGACGACCTCAGCCTGCGGCGGCGGCGCCATCGCGACGAGCTCGCGAATCCGTGCGGACGGGGGCCGCGCGAGCAGGTAGGCCGCCTTGGCGCCATCGGGGCCGTCGAGATCACCTCGAAACTCGCGGAGTCGTCCCACGAACAGCGGACGGATCTCCCGGCGAAAGCCCCCCGTTCGCTCGCCCGGATCGACGACGTTGATCTGCATCGTGGCCAGCTCGGTCGCAGCCGCCCGATCGATCGCCGATCGGCGGTTCGATCGGCGGGCGAGCAGCGTCTCGAACGGAAACTCCCACAGCCGCGACTGCTCGAGGTTGGCCGATCCCTCGGGCAGCGCGGCAACGGCTCGCGCCGCCAGCCCCGAAGCGTCCACGAAGAGCCGCATCGAGTGCGGTCCGGAGAGATTGGACTCCACCTGCTTCATCCGGCGGGACAGGCTCTCCGGGCTGACGGTCACGAGCACGGCAAGATCCTTCAAGGCATCCGCCGTCACGGGATACCGGCGTTCCGGCAGGTCCATCGCGGCGAGCACGGAGCCATCCTCCGCCGCGTCCCGCACCGTCGCGATGCCCTTGCCGCCGGGGCCGGGAATCGCGAGCCCGTAGCCCGGGTCGAAGAGATACGCTTGCCCACCGGTGACGACCGCGGGAATCCATGGCCGCACCTCGCCCGACGCCACGTCGCGGGTGGCGAGCATGACGCCGTCGATCCCAGCATGACGAAGGAGTTCGAGAAAGATCCAGGACCTCTGCGGCCCGCTTCCCCGCCCGGCCAGGAGCACCTCGCCCGGGAGAAACCAGCGGGAGCCCGGGTTCGACTCGGAGGGGAACGCCGGCGGGTCGGCCACGCTTGCAACCGACCGCACGGTCCAACGGAAGATCGCCTCCGCGACGGCGAGATCCTCGACGGCATCGCCGCGGACCGACATCGCGAGGTCCCGCAGCCAGCGTTGGTCTCGCAGGAAAACCACGTCGCGGGGGGCCTCGAAGACCGAGCCGGCCAGCGACTTCTCATCGACGATCGGTGCGAACCGGGCCGGCAGCGAGGCGACGAGCGGGTCGGCGTTCCAGTCCGGGGCCGCCGGCCCCGAGTGGCTCCACTGGTTGATCCTGTCGAAGACCTGCTCGTAGGCGCCGATCTCGTCGAAGTCGTCGAGACGGCCGAGCACGGCGATCGCGCCCTCGAGGAGTTGGCCGCGGACCTGCTCCGGCATCGACACGGTGGGCGCGTTCGCCGCCACGCCGCTCTGCGGTGGCGTCGTGCGGCTCGCGGTCGACCCACCGCAGCCAACCGCCACGGCGGCCAGCCACGCGATGGCGACGCCCGATCGGGGCCGTTCACCTGGCGGCTTCATCACGCCTCCGCTCCCGCGAGCCGCGCTTCGTGGATCGCGAGCACCCGTTCGAGCACGCCCCGCAGGCGGTCGAGCGGAATCATGTTCGGCCCGTCGCTCGGGCTCGTGTCGGGATCGGGATGCGTTTCGAAAAAGAAACCATCGACCCCCACCGCCGCCGCCGCCCGGGCGAGCGGCTCGACGAGCGCCCGGTCGCCGCCGGTGGCGGTCCCGAGGCTCGCCGGCTGTTGGACGGAGTGGGTCGCGTCGAAGATGACGGGCACCCCGAACGTCCGCATCGCGACCACGCCGGCAAAATCATTGACGAGCCGCCCGTAGCCGAAGAACGTGCCGCGTTCGCAGAGGCAGATGTCGCGGCAGCCCCCCGCGAGCAGTTTCGCGATGGCGTGCCGCATGTCGGCGGGCGCGACGAACTGTCCTTTCTTGACGTTCACCGCCCGGCCGGTCTCCGCAGCCGCCATGAGCAGGTCGGTCTGCCGGCAGAGGAACGCCGGAATCTGGAGCAGGTCGCAGACCTGGCCCGCCGCGGTCGCCTGCTCCGGCAGATGCACGTCGGTCGTGATCGGCAGCCCCGTCCGCTTGCGGACCCGATCGAGGATCGCGAGCCCCTCGTCGAGCCCCGGACCTCGAAACGAGGAGCCGCTCGTGCGGTTGGCCTTGTCGAACGAGGCCTTGAAGACGACCTCGATCGGCAACGCCGCGGCGATGACCGCGAGCCGTTCGGCGATCCGCATCGTGAGCTCTTCCGTCTCGATCACGCACGGCCCCGCGATCACGACGAGCGGGCAGCCGGGCCCGCACTGAATCGAACCGATCGTCGCCGGCAGCCTCGGGGTCACGGGAGATCTCCAGGAATGGAAGCGGATGCACGACGGCGTCGGGGACGACCGTCATCCGATCGGGCGCGGCATTTTGCGACGCGGCCCGACGCAGAATCGTACAGCCCGAGACTGCCATGCGGGGAAGGCCGGCCATTTTTTCGGCATCTGCGGGCCCAGCGGCATTTGGCACGCCAGATGCAGTTCCGGAGAGACACCCCAACTTTCAAGGTGGGGCCTCCGATTTTTTTTGAGACTGCAGTCGCCCTGCCCCTGACCTGCAGCCTCGAGGCAGGATGCTCCTGCCGGGTCTGAGGCCCCACTTTTTGTTTTTTCGGTGAACGCCTCTTTGAAAGTGCCAGGAGGGGCAGCCCCTCCCTACGCGGGCGTTGCCGAAACCCAGCCAACCTGAGTTCACGGGTTTTGAGCGGCGGAATGCCGTCCCTTGACGGGCCGGGCTTTTCGAGCCTATTTTTGTGGGTTTCCGGCAACGCCGTCGTGGCCCGACGTGCCAGCGTAGCTTCAATTGGCAGAGCACCGCATTCGTAATGCGGGGGTTGCGGGTTCGACTCCCGCCGCTGGCTTCCGTTCACCGACACTCACAACAAGGAAACTTTGAATGCCCGCCACCAGCCTCGACATTCGCGACCTCGCTCTCGGCACCGGCCCGTTTGGGCCCGGGGAGGCGAGGTCGCTCATCGAATCGCTCGGCTCGGAGTCGGGGGCGTTCCGCGACCTGCGGATGGCGGTGCGGGAGTGTGAAGAGGGGGGCGAGCGGAGCCCCGCCGCTTCGGCCCGTCTGGGTGTGTGCCAGTACCTTCTCGGCAGGCACAAGCAGGCCGCGGAGACGCTCAAGGCGGCCGACGGCGGCGCGATGGCGCAGTTTTACCTGGGCCTGGCCCTCAAGTCGCTCGGAAGCTTTGATCAGGCTCGCGACGCATTCCGCGCCGCCGAGAAGGCCGGGTATCCGAAGCTCGAATGCCACCTCGCGGCGATCGACTGCCAGCGTCTGGCCGGGCAGACCGCCGACGCGGTCGCTGCCCTGAAGGCGATGCCGACGTCCGAGACGGCAACGAGCGGCGATTACTGGTACCTCAAGGGCGAACTCGAGGGGGACGTGGCGGCCTTCGAGAAGGCGGTGGCCGTCGATCCTGGGCACCCCGGGGCGCTCTTCGCGCTCGGTGTGGCGAACGATCGGGCCGGGAACGACGACGAGGCGGTGAAGTGCTACGAAAAGTCGCTCGAGCGATATCCGCCGCGGGTTGGGGCGCTCGTGAACCTCGGGCTGCTCTATGAAGATCGCGACCAGTTCGACAAGGCGCAGAAGTGTTACGAGCGGGTGCTCGAAGCCTTTCCCGACCATCCCCGGGCGAGGCTGTTCCTGAAGGATTCTTCGGCGTCTGGCGACCTGCAGGTGAGCGAGCAGCAGCAGCGGCAGCGAGACCGGCTGGAGCAGATCCTGAGCCTGCCGGTGAGCGACTTCGAACTCTCGGTGCGCAGTCGCAACTGCCTGCAGAAGATGGGGATTTACACGCTCGGCGACCTGACCCGGACGAGCGAGCGGGAGATTCTCGAAAGCAAGAATTTCGGCGAGACGAGCCTCGTCGAGATCAAGGAGATGCTGGCGTCCAAGGGGCTGTCGCTCGGCCAGTTCGCCCCGGCGGCCACCGAGGAAGAGGCGGTGCCGGTTGCCGAGGAGCACGAGCCGACCGCCGACGAGCAGGAAATCTACGCCCTGCCGCTCGAGGAACTCAACCTGTCCGTCCGGGCCCGGAAGTGCACGACCAAGCTGGGCATCGCGACGATCGGGGAGCTGGTGCGGCGGACGGCCGAAGACCTCATGGAATGCAAGAATTTCGGGGTTACAAGCCTCAACGAGGTCCGGGAAAAGCTCTCGGAGCGGGGCCTGAAACTCCGCGGGGAATAGCCTGGCCGGCCCCCAAAAACACCTCCTTAGAGGGGTGTTTTCGTTGCGTTCTCGGCCGTCCTCGGTACGCTTGTTTAGGTGGTGGGCAGGCCGCTGCCCGCCCAGAACGACGTTACCGTGGAGGAATGGACCGCCATGACGACCGCGAGCCTGAAGGAAAAACCCGTCCGTGACCTGGCCAGGATGGCCCGCCAGTATGGCGTCGCGGGTTGGCATTCAATGCGCAAGGATCAGCTCATCCGTGCGCTCGTGCGGAAGGCGAAGGCTCGTCGAAGCGCCCCGGCGGCAACCCTGAGGCCCGCAAGGCCCGCGACCGTGAAGGCGGCCATGAGCAGTCCGCAGCAGCGGGTCTCCGCGGCCACCCAGCAGCGGGCGGCCACGGCAGGGCCGCGGGGAGCGGCTCAACCGCGCAGTATGGCGATCGCGAAACCCGCCGTCGTGAAGGCCGCCGCACGCCCGAATGTTGCGGAGGACTCGCCCACCGTCGCTCCCCGAGATCCGGATGTCGTGCGACGGCTCGAGGAGGCTCGCAATCGGCTTGCCCGGATCAAGAGTCTCGCCACCCAGCCCGAGCGAGGCAAGTCGCCGAAAGCCCTTCGCGACCGGCTGGTGGTGATGGTCCGCGGTCCCCATTGGCTCCATGCGTTCTGGGAGGTCACTCCACGCAGCATCAAGCGTGCCGAGGCCGCGCTCGGCCAGGAATGGCACGGCGCGAAGCCGGTGCTCCGGCTGCTGCAGATCGAGAGCGGAGCCCAGGCCTCGCCGTCGGAGCGGGTCGTGCGGGAAATCGAAGTGCATGGCGGCGTCAAAAACTGGTTCATCGACGTGCGAACGCCTCCCCTGACGTGCCGCGTCGACATCGGCTACCGTGCGCCGTCGGGCCGATTTCACTCGCTCGCCCGAAGCAACGCCGTTTCGCTGCCGGGTGGGGGCCAAGGGGATACCCTCGACAGTCACTGGGGCGACATCGCCGGCGACTGTGACAGGATCTACGCCATGAGCGGCGGGTTTTCCCCGGAAAACAACAGCACCGAGCTCCAGGAGCTGTTCGAGGAGCGGCTGAACCGGCCGATGGGCCCGCCCGCATCGCGGAGAACAGGCGACGGGAATCAGGGTATGCCGAAGCAGGAACTCGAGCTCGACGTCGATGCCGAAATGATCGTCTACGGGGCGACGAAGCCGGGATCGTACGTCACGCTGCAGGGGGAGCCGGTGAAGCTCGGCGCCGACGGCACCTTCCGCGTGAGGGTCGAAATGCCCAACAAGCGGCAGGTGATCCCGATCGTGGCGAATACCCCCGATGGCGCGGCCCGCCAGACGGTGGTGCTTGCAGTCGAGCGAAATACGAAGATCCTGGAGCCTCACGCCGCCGA
>CAZPEM010000047.1:0-9944 GCA_964585575.1 uncultured Chitinophagaceae bacterium | reverse complement strand
GGGCCACTGGGGATCGCGGCGTTGGCCGCTGCGAGGGCGGCCGCCTCGAAGGCCTGGATCCGTTTCTCGATGCTCGGATCCTCGAACCGCACCGGTTCAGAGCCGCCCGTCTCGACCGGCACGACCACCCGCGTCATGCACTTGGGGCACTCGATGGTCGTGCCGGCCCACCGGCTTGGAACGTGGAGCCGGGCGGTGCAGGCCGTGCAGCGAAACTTCAGCGGCATCGGTTCACCCCGCCGGCCGGCTGTCGTCGCCCGTCTGGCGGTCGGCGATTCCACGGTTCGCCGCCGCGAGCGCCATGACGGCCGAGCAGACGGTCGTGCCGATGACGGCGATCGTCCATCCCACACCGGCCACCAAGGCGAGTCTTCGACACCAATGCCAACCGACCTCGTCGCCGAGGGCCTCGAGAAGCAGCCCAAGCCCGAGCACGACGCCGATCACGATCGGCAGGCTGACCGTCGCCACGAGGGCAGCCCAGAGAACACCGCGAAGGTCGTGCATCGGCTTCAAACTCCGAATCGGTTTGCGGATAGAATACGCTCCCGACAGGCCCGCCGACACGGCGGCAAGGAGGCACGGCCGGTGCAGCTGAGGATGGCATCGATTGGCGGAAGCAAGGGGCCTCGGACTCGCGGCCGGAAAAGCGTGCTCGCGGCGGCGGCGATCTGGGCCGCCTTGCCCGCCCTGGCAGCGGCCGACCGGGTCGAAATGGCCGACGGCCGGGTTCTCGAGGGCCGATTCGTGATGCTCTCCGGCGTGACGCCGCCGCCCGAGGGGGCGAGCGTCCGGTCGGAGGCCGGAGGCACGTCGGTGCTCATGTGCGACGACGGGCTGACGCGGATCTTCGTGCCGCGGCGGCTGGTGCGATCGGCGGAGCCGGCGGCGTTCGACCTCGGACAGGAGGTGTTCACGATCGATCAGCGGATCCCGGAGAATGGCCGTCGCGTGAACTCCCTGGGGGGCGTGCTCGAGACGGGGCGGTTCGACGAATTCGGGCGGCGGATTCTCGCCGTCGCGACCGAATCCGGGCGGCTCGACATCGTCCAGGGCATGACGAGCGTCACCCCCCGCTGGACGCGGATCCAGGGGGTCGTCACGGAGAAGCCGGTGCTGCTCGACATGCGTGTGGCGACGTCGTCGATCCCGCTCGACCAGATCCTTCCCATCCTCGGCAGGCAGATCGACCGCACCGACCCCGACCAGCGGCTGCGGATCGTCCGATTCCTGATCCAGGCCGAGCGGTTCGAGGAGGCTTCGAAGGAGCTTGCCGCGATCATCGCCGATTTCCCGCAGCTGGAGAGCCTCACGGCGCAGCGGCGGCTGGTGGCGACGAAGTCGGCGCAGCGAATTCTCGACGAGCTGTCGCTTCGCCAGGAAGCGGGTCAGGAGCGGCTGGCTCTCGAAGCGTTCGAGGCCTTTCCGAACGAAGGCGTCGACGGCGAACTGGTCGAAATCGCCCGGGAGCGTCGGGACGACGTTCGATCGCGGATCGCACGCGGCCGCGAGCTTCTCGACGAGGTCGACGCCTCCGTGGCAAGGCTCGGCGAAGGGCCCGACCGCGTCGCCGCGGCGGAGATCGTCGCGGAGATGCGGCGGGAAATCTCATTCGCCTCGCTCGGTCGCCTCGCACCGTTCGCGAGGCTCACGGCCGACGGCTCGCTGCCGCCCGAGTCGGCCGTCGCGATCGCCGTGAGCGGCTGGCTGGAGGGGGCCGGGGCCGCCCGCGACAACCTCAAGGTCACTCTCTCCGCCGCCAGGGCGAGGTCGCTCGTGCGGGAGTATCTCGCCACCCCCGATGCCGCGAAACGCGGAGGAATCCTGCGGAAGCTCACCGAGGAGGAGGCCTTCGACCCGCCCACGATCGCCAGGCTCGCGGCCGCGATGCGGCCCCCGGTCGATCCACCGGAGCCGACCGCGCCGGGCCAGTTCGAGATGTCGGTGCCCGGGGTGGATGGCCGGGACGACACGACGTGCCTCGTGCAACTTCCGCCCGAGTACGACCCGCTGCGACGCTACCCCGCGGTCGTCACGCTCCACGCCGCCTTCACGACGCCCGCGATGCAACTCGACTGGTGGGCAGGGAGCCGTGCCCTCGACGGCAGCCGCCGCGGCCAGGCCTCCCGACACGGCTACATCGTGATCGCGCCGACCTGGACCCGACAGCGGCAGTCTTCCTACGAGTATTCCGCGAGGGAGCACGCGGCTGTGCTTGGCGGCCTGCGGGAGGCGATGCGAAGATTTTCGATCGATTCCGACAGGGTGTTCCTTTCCGGCCACTCGGCGGGGGGCGACGCCGCATGGGACGTGGCGGTCGCGCATCCCGATCTCTGGGCGGGCGTCGTCGCCATCGTCCCGACCGCGGGCCGCTACGTGAACCACTACTGGCCCAATGCCCGCGACCTTCCGATGCTCGTGGTCGGCGGGGAGCTCGACGGCGGGCGGCTCGCCAAGAACGCCATGGATCTCGACCGCTATCTCCAGAAGGGTTTCGACCTCACCTACGTCGAGTACCAGGGCCGCGGACACGAGAACCTCTCCGACGAGATCCTGCGGATCTTCGACTGGATGAAGCGGAAGCGAAGGACGTTTTTCCCGCAGTCGTTCGAGACGGTATCGATGCGGCCATGGGATCGTTTCTTCTGGTGGGTCGAGTTCGCGGGGGCTCCCGCGAGGACGGTCGTGCTGCCGTCGCAGTGGCCGCCGGCGGCCAACGTGCGACCGCTGTCGATCGAGGCGAAGGCCACCTCCGCCAACACGGTCACGGTCAAGTGCGGCGCCGAGCGGGTGCTCGTCTGGCTCTCGCCCGAGCTCGTGGACTTCACGAAGCCGGCCACCGTGAGCGTGGACGGCCGTCGCCTCCACAAGGGCCCTCTCGCTCCCGACCCGCGGACGATGCTCGAGGATCTCCGCGCCCGCGGCGACCGTCAGCACCCCTTCTGGGCCGTGATCGACTCCGCCCGCTGAGCCTCACTCCTGGCGTTCAGCATCAATGCGGCTACGAGAGGCCCGTGAGGGGCCGCCCGTGCCATGGCACCGGCCCGCGACGCTACCGGCTCGTGCCGGCCGCCCGCTGGGCGACCTCCGGCTCTCCGTTGGCGGAGCGGGCCACCGCCATGCCCCCGACGAACCAGCCGTCCTCGGTCGACTCGACCGACAGGCCGGTCGTTCCGAAGTATTTCCGAACCACGTCGAATTCCGGCAACGACGATCCGTCGATTCGCTGTTTGCGAACCGAGCCCGGCTTGCCGTCGGCGAGCATGGAGTTGAGCAATTGGCCGAGCAGGCTCTTCGAACTCGGCATCCAGCCGTTCTTGATCGCCTCGTAGGTGGGGCGGGCCGTCTCATCCGTGCGGCCGAACGACCGCAACGCCGTCTTCGACGGGAAGAGCTTCCGCGTCTCCGCCGTGACCGCCTTGTAATCGGCCGATGAGGCGAGGGCTTCCGCCCCTGCCGACGTGCCGATCACCTTCCGCAGAAAATCGAGGTGTGAAGCGATGAACAGGTGCCCGTGGGCGACCGTGACGGCCGAATGCGGAAGCAATCGCTCCTCGCGCTCGCGGAGGCGATCTCGCCTGCCGCGACGACTCTCCTCGGCGGCGTCATCCTCGTGGGCGACCTTGCCGACCGGCGTCTCCACCTCGAGCTTCGGAATCGCGAAGTCCTTCTCGACGAGTTCCCAGATCACGTGCCCGTCGTGCTCGAGTCGGCGCATGTCGGGCTCCGACTGCATGCTCTTGCCGATGGTGGCCGCGAGCAGTTTGGCGTCCTTGGCCTCGATCGCGACGAGCAGCCTGTCGGCCTCGGCGTCGATCGGGTGCACGTGATCGCCGAGGACGATGACGCGGGTGCCGAGGGCCGCGATCAGGTCCCGCTCGACCTCGATCTGCGGGCCGTCGGGATCCTCCCGGAGCGTCACGAGGATGTCGTCGAAGGCCCCGGGCTCACCCACCATGTCGTCCACGATCGGCTCGGCGCTCTTGAAGGCCGTCTTCATGTCCCATTCAAACGCCGTCCAGCGGGCGATGTCCCTCGGCACCCAGTCGGGCGGGTCGATCGCGGTGGTGTTGGGGAACCGCAGCATCCTCGCCGACGAGTTGAATCTGTTGGCACCGAATGGCTCGCGGCCCGGGAGCGGCGGCGCATAGACGAGCGACTGGTGCAACACCTCGTTGCCACCGGCGTCGAAGACCACGTGCCCGCCGGCGCCGAGGATGCAGTCGAACCCGTTTCGGAGGAGCACGTCCACCCGCCGGTCCCTCGGCTCCTCCTCCGACTTGTTCTTCCCGCCGGTCCGGGGCAGCGCCCGTTCGCGTTCGTTGCGGAGCGTTTCCATGAGCCCGGCGTACTTCAGCGGATCGACGTACCAACGGACCGCAGGACGGCCCGCCGGGAGCCCCTTCGCGGTCCGTTCCATCACCGGGCGGAAGGCGGGAAGCGACTCGATCGAATCCGGCCTCCCCTTGGAAAGCCTGGCGAACGCGTCGGCGACCACCGACACGTCGTCGCCGATGACGAGCGCCGATCCGCGGGACGCGAAGGCCGCGAACTCGGGCTTGCCGCTGCGGTCGGCCGGATCGGGTGGCAGTTCGAACGAGACCAGTTCCGGGTTCGCGGCGACCGGCGGCAGCCGGCGGCCACCCTGTTTTCCGATCCGGTCGGCCAGCTGTTCGACGAGGGTGGTGAGGCTCCGCTCGTTGCCCGTGGCATCGACGAGCAGCACGATGGCGGCCACGTTTTTCCTGGGCTCGACACAGGCGATCGCCAGCTCGCCGGCGGGGATCTTTTCCAGGTCCTCGAGCGTCAGCCCCAGCTTCTTCAGCCGCTGCCGGCCGGAATTTCGCAGCTGCTCCCGGAAGCTCTTCACGAACGGCTGCATCGCCTGGTCCTGCAGCAATTTGCCGAACTGGGTCTTGTTGAAGCTCGCCTGCACGGCGTCAGGCTCGCGGATGCTCACCCAGAGCCGGGTCGTGTCGGGGAGGATTCGCTCGCTCGGAACAAACGCGGGCTCCCCGGCGGCGAGGGTCGCACCGGCGGCGAAGGCGGCGAGGGCGAGGCAGACCGTCCGGACGTGGCTGATTCCGTTCACGACATAGACTCCCTGGGATTGGCGAACCGGGGGAGAGTGTCGCATCTGCCTCCCCAGGGCTCAACATCGATTCTCAGCCGGTCAGATAGGGAAAAAACGGGCGGATTCGGCCCAGAACGGCCCGCTCCAGATGCACGCCGCCGCGAAAACGACGAGCACCGTGGCGAGCGTCGTCTCCGCCGCGATGCCCAACCGCCCCATCCAGGCCGCCATCGCCCCGGCCGCGGCGGCCGGCAGGAGGAGAACGGCGGCCGCCGTGGCCGTGGCGGCCGCCGCTCCCGGCAGCCGAATCGTGAGCACACCGGCCACGACGAGCGGCCACGCGAACAGGGCCGCGTGACCGATGGCGATCCTGCCGGCGGGGGGCCAGCTCGAACCGATGGGGAATGATCGAGCCGTCGGGCGAAACACGGCCATCCAGCCGGAGCGGTCGAGAACGCCGTCGGCGAGCGTCATCTGCGGGACGGCAACCGCGATGAAGACCGCGGCCGCGACCGCCGCATACCGTTTTTCAAGCGGCGGCTGCGGCACGAGCCAGAACGCCATCCCCGCGATCCCAAGCAGCATCACCGCGGCCGTCATGGTCGGCCTCAGGCGACCTTGTGACGGCAGCGGCCAGAGCCAGACCGTCCGTCCGCGGCCACGGGAACAGGTGAGCCGTTCACTCGCCGTCGTGATCCACGACCAATATCCGGACGCCAGGGCCGCTGCCGCCCAGCCGACCGCGATGCCAGCCCTCGGAAGCCCCGCCCATGCCGCCCCTGCGGCCGCTGCCGCCACGAGGAGGGCCGCCGTGGCCGGCTCCGAACCACGCGCCCCCCCGGCGTGCACGGCCGCCTGCACGCACGCCGTCGCGACGATCGCCGCTGCGACCGCCGCGAGGCTGCCGGAATCGAGCGGCAGGCCGCCGCTCGTGGCCGCGGCCGCCGCCGCCACGCCGACGAGCGGGAAGAGCGACCGGGCCGCCGCCCACCCGACCGCCTCGACCGGCGGTCGAGCCCCGAGCCCGCAGCGGCCCCCAAACGCGAGGAGTTCGGTCGGGAGTTCACCGAGTGCCGCGACCGCGAGCAGGCCGCCGACGATGTTCTCGTCGCCCGTCGTGCCGATCGCTCCACCACCCCGGGCGAAGCCGAGGCCCGCGACGAATCCGCCGACGCAGGCCACCGCCGACGCAGGCCGCCTCAGCCCCACCCTCACGGCAGCCACGAATCCGCGAATGAACGATCGCATAGGTCGTGGCAAGTACGTCGTGGCGGGCGGATCAGCCCCTCGGTCGCACGCGGGCCTGCACCGCCAGTGGCACGCCCATGATCCGCAGGAACCCCTCGGCGTCGGTCTGGTCGTAGCTGCTGCCGCAGCCCTCCATCGAGGCGATCGCGGCGTCGTAGAGGCTCTGTGGGCTCTGCCGGTCCTTGACCATGACGTTGCCCTTGTAGAGGTTGAGCGACACGCTTCCGGTCACCGGTTTCTGCGCCTCGCGAATGAAGGCCAGAAGGGCGTCCATCTTCGCGCAGTACCAGAAACCGTAGTAGACGGCCTCCGCGACGATCGGGCTGATGCCGTCCCGCAGGTGGACGAGATCCCGGTCGAGCGTCATCTGCTCCACGAGCCGGTGGGCCTCGTAGAGCAGGGTCATGCCGGGGGCCTCGTAGACCCCGCGGCTCTTCATGCCGACGAACCGGTTCTCAACGATGTCGATCCTGCCGACGCCGTTGCGGCCGCCGATCTCGTTGAGGGCGAGCACGATCTCGTGGGCCGCCATGCGACGGCCGTTCACCGTCGTCGGCACGCCGTGCTGAAATTCGATCGTCACCGTCTCCACCGCCTCGGGAGCGGCCTGGGGCGAGACGGTCATCCCGAAGTCGACCAGCGAGAGGCCGTCGGTCGAGAGCTCCTCGAGCAGCCCGGCCTCGTAGCTCGTGTGGAGGCAGTTCTCGTCGGAGCTGTAGGGCTTTCCCTTCGAGGCCTTCACCGGGATGTTCTTCTCCGCACAGAAATCGAGCAGCTCCGTCCGCCCCGGGAACCGCTCCCGGAACTCCCGGATCCGCCAGGGGGCGAGGATCTCGATCGAGGGGTCGATCGCCACGGCCGCGAGCTGGAAGCGGCACTGGTCGTTCCCCTTGCCGGTGGCGCCGTGCGCGAACACCGTCGCCCCGCGGCTTCTCGCGATGTCCACGCAGACCTTGCTGATGAGCGGTCGGGCGATCGACGTGCCGAGCAGGTAGGTGCCCTCGTAGCGGGCCTGCCACTGCATCACGGGGAAGGCGAAGTCGCGGCAGAGCTCCTCGCGAACGTCCACGATGAGCGACTCGACGGCGCCGCAGTCACGGGCCTTCTTCAGGATCGCCTGCCGGTCCTCGCAGGGCTGCCCGAGGTCGACGTAGACCGCGATCACGTCGTAGCCCTGCTCGATGAGCCAGCCGAGGATGACGCTCGTGTCGAGCCCGCCCGAATACGCCAACACGCACTTCTTCTTCATGGATTGTCCTGTTGCGACCTCTTCAGACCTCGTGGACCAGGGCCATATTGTGTCCTCCGGTTCCGAAACCGGAACCCGCCACGAGCAAAATCCGGTCTCCACGCTGGAGCCGGCCCACCCGCAGCCCCCACTCGCTGACGTGCTCGAGGAGGTCGAGCGTGTCGCCGCTGGGAATCGTCGCCAGCGGCGTCACCCCCCAGTAGAGCGCCATCTGACGGAGCGTCGCGGCGCTGTCTGAGAGACCGACGGTGGGCACGGCCCCCCGTCGCTTCGAGCGGGCGATCGCGGTGATGCCCGACTTGCTCGCCACGACCACGAGCTTCGCGTCGAGCTCGGCCGCGATCCGGCTGGCGGCATCGACGACCGCCTGCGTGATCGGGTGGAGCCCCTCGACGAGAAATTCGGGAGCGGGGAGAAACTCCTGCACGGGGATCCCGGCGGCGCCCCGCTGGGCCGCGAACCGGCCGTCGAGATACCGCCAGCGGTCGGCGAGATACTGCTTCTCGGTCTCCTTCGCGATCCGTCGCATCATCTCGACCACGAGCCTCGGGTGCTCGCCGATGGCCGTCTCGCCGGAGAGCATGCAGGCGTCGGCGCCGTCGAGGATCGCGTTCGCGACGTCGGTCGTCTCGGCCCTCGTCGGCCGCCGCGCGTGCTGCATGCTGTCGAGCATCTGCGTCGCCACGATCACCGGCTTCTGATACCGCTGGCAGGCGCGGATGATCCGCTTCTGCACCATCGGGATGCTCGCGACGTCGGTCTCCACGCCGAGGTCGCCGCGGGCCACCATCACGGCGTCGGCGGCATCGACGATGGAGTCGAGGTTGTCGATCGCCTCCCGCTTCTCGATCTTCGCGACGACCCGGGCCACGGAGCCGCGGGTGCGGAGCAGCTCCTTGAGCAGCTTCACCTCCACGGCGCTGCGGACGAACGACAGGCTCACGAAATCGATCCCGTGCGCAGCGGCCCATTCGGCATGCTGCCAGTCGGCGGGGCTCATCGCCGCGACCGAGAGCTTCACGCCGGGCAGGTTCACCCCCTGCCGGCTGCGGACCACGCCCCCCTGCACGACGCGGCAGCGGGCCCAGTCGGAGTGCCGCTCCTCGACGACGAGGCTGATCGTGCCGTCGGCGAGCATCACCGAGTCGCCGACGGCGAGCTCGTCGACGAGCGACGCGTAGGTCGTCGTGAGCTCGTCGGGGTTCTGCGACTCCGTGCCCCGCACGAACCGCAGGATCGCCCCCTCCACGCATTCCATGGAGCCCCCGGGCAGCTCCCCGAGCCGGATCTTGGGGCCGGCCAGGTCCGCGAGCACGCCCACCGGCCTGCCGAGGTCGTCCGACACGCGGCGAATCCGCTCGAGCGACTCCTCGTGCTCGCCCATCGAGCCGTGGGCCATGTTGAGCCGGAAGACGTCCACGCCCGCCTCCACCAGCCCGCGGAGAACCGCCTCGCCCCTCGAGGCAGGGCCGAGCGTCGCGACGATCTTCGTGCGGACGACTTCGGGAACCGATGGTGCGGTATTCGTCATGGCGCGGATCCTTCCGATCGCGAACGGGGGAGTTTACGGCCGCCAAAATGTACCACGAGGGGGGCGGACCGTGGCCGCGGCGGCGGCGACACCCGCGACAAACGCTGCCGGCCGCGGTATACCTGTCGCCACGATGGCCCGCGGCTCGGCCGTGCGTCCCGACACGACGCAGCAGATGCCGACGCCCGGCTCGGACACAACTAATCAAGCAATCAATCAAGGCGCATTCCAATCAAGGAGCATTCGATGGCGACGACAGAAGCGTTCAAGGGCATCGGCAAGATCCGCTACGAGGGACCGAAGGCGACGAGCATGCTCGCCTTCCGGCACTACGACGCCGACAAGATCGTCGAAGGCAAGCCGATGCGGGACCACTTTCGCTTCGCCGTCTCCTGGTGGCACACGTTTCGTGGGACGGGCAGCGACCCCTTCGGCCCCGGCACGATGCGGCGGCCCTGGGAACGGGGGGGCGACTCGCTCGAAGCCGCGATCGATCGCGTGGCGGTCGGCTTCGAATTCATGGAGAAGCTCGGGGCTCCCTTCTACTGCTTCCACGACCGCGACGTGGCCCCGGAAGGGGCGACGCTCGCGGAGTCCAACGCGAACCTCGACGCCGTCGCGAAGCGGCTGAAGGAACACCAGGACCGCACCGGGATCCGGCTGCTCTGGGGCACGGCCAACCTCTTCAGCCATCCCCGCTACATGCAGGGCGCCGCGACGAGCCCCGACGCCCGCGTCTTCGCCTACGCCGCGGCGCAGGTGAAGAAGGCGATGGAGGTGACCCACGAGCTCGGCGGCGCGGGCTACGTCTTCTGGGGCGGCCGCGAGGGCTACCAGTGCCT
>CAZPEM010000046.1:0-20840 GCA_964585575.1 uncultured Chitinophagaceae bacterium | reverse complement strand
CCTCTGGCTCGCCGTGCTCGAGGCGACCGGCCAGCCCAGGATTTTCGGCGGGTGATCGCGCGAACGGTGCCGCGAACGGGCCGCCGGCCGCTACGAGACTTCTTCAAAGCCGTCGATGGCGAGCCGCTCGCGCGAACCCTCGGTGAGGTTCGCCAGCCCCACGACGGCGTCGGCGTTCGGGCCGCCGACGAAGCGGCTGCCGTTCTTCGAAAGCGACAGCTTCCCCGGGCCGATCGTGATCGAGTCGGGGCCGAAGCCGAGCGAGATCAGGAGCGAGTCGAAGGCGACCGCGGAGTTCGCGGCGATCGACACGGTGTCTCGACCCAGGGCCGTGTTGACTCCCGCCCGCCGGGCCGTGACGCCGTCGATCGTGATGGAATCGTCGCCGGCGCCGGTCTCCACGATGAGCGGCCCGGCCACCGTCACGTCGGTGACCGAGACGATGTCGCCGTCGGCGTTCGAGTCGCCGTTGCCGGTCGAGATCGAGAGCTGGCCGTTGAACCGTGCCGAGGACACCGAGACCCTGTCGGAGCCCGGCCCGGTGAACACGAAGAGCCGCGAGGCTGTCACCGTGTCGGCAAGACCCGCGATCGACACGGCGTCGTTGCCGCGGCCAAGCTGCATGGTGATCGTCTTCGTGACGCCGACGACGGTCACGGGGCCGGTCACGGATTCGCTGTCGAGCCGGAACGACTCACCGCCGTTGCCGACGATGGAAAACTCCCCGGCCGCGGTCTGCACGATCGAGATATCGTTGGCGGCGGAGTCGCCGACGATCCGCAGGTTGCCATCGGAGAGGAAGAGCCCCACGTCGCCCGCCATCGGGAGCCTCCGCTCGAGCGGCTCCACCCGCAGCATCTGCCGACCTCCGCGTCGAACACCTCCGCGTCGAACATCTCCGCGTCGAACATTGCCCATGGATCCGTCCTCCCCGACCGTGGAAATCTTCCGCATCCTTGTATCGACCGTTTCGCCGGGCGGATGCACGGGATGCGGCACCGGCGGGAAGGCGGAGTTTGACGATCGGCTCAAGCAGTCGGGCTGGCGACGATCGGGCCGGCGGAGGGCCGGGGGCTCTGGGGGAACTGAAGGGCGCGGATCGCCTCGAGGAGCATCATCGCCGCGAGCGCGAGCAGCACGATCCCGGCCCACGGCACCGGGTCGGCGGGAACGGTGAAGCCCGAGGCCGTCATGAACCGGGGCCAGGTCATCGAGAGGAGCGCCCAGGTGCTCATGACGTACATGACCGCCGTCGGCAGGCCGACGACGGGCCAAATCCAGGCCGCGTTTTTCCGCGTCCGCACGAGCCAGACGAGCACCCCGAGGAGCGTGAGCGCCGCGAGGAGCTGGTTGCTCGCGCCGAAGAGCCCCCAGAACATCCGCCACGCCGGCACTGGTCTGCCGTCGGCCGCCACCTGCGGCCGCAGCAGAAAGAGCAGCGGCGTCCCGGCGGTGATCGCCGTGCCGAGCCATGCACCGGCCCGGCCCGTGAGCCCCGTGAGTTCCTGGACGATGTAGCGGCCGAGCCGCGTGCAGACGTCGAGCGTGTCGTAGACGAAGGTCGTGAACGCCATGAGGGCGAACGACACGCCGATGGCCGCCGGGATGCCGAGGATCTCGAGAAAACGGCCCATGCCGAGGGCGTAGACGAAGTTCGGAGGCTGCGAGATGAGCGAACTGTCGGCCGGCAGCGTCATCACGCAGGCGAGGCTCACGATCGCCACCATCGCCTCGAGGAGCATCGTGCCGTAGCCGATCGGCCGTGAGTCGGTCTCGCGGCGAAGCTGCTTGCTCGTCGTGCCGGAGGCGATGAGAGAGTGGAAGCCGGAACAGGCGCCGCAGGCGATCGTGATGAAAAGCATGGGGACGAGACTGCCTCCCTTGGCCGTCTGCCAGCCGAGGAAGGCGGGGTAGACGACCGACGCGTCGCCGGCGACGAGCCTGTCGCTCGCGACGAGGCCGATCGCGGCCCCCGCGAGCGCGACGTAGAGGAAGCAGCCACCGAGGTGCCCCCGTGGCTGGAGCAGCAGCCACATCGGCAGCATCGCCGCCACGAGGCAGTAGCAAAGCAGCAAGACACCCCAGAGCTTCTGTGCCGACGCATCCGCGATCCCGAGCGTCGCCCCCAGGTCGAACGGGATCTTCTGGCCGCCCCAGATGGCGATCCCCACGAGCGGCACGAAAATCACGGTCGCGAGCCAGAGCGGGATCCGAAGAAACCGCATGGCGAGGCCCATGATCACGGGCAAGGCGAGATAGAGCAGGCTCGAGCTGGCGATGCCGCCGCCCGAGACGCTCTCGCCGTTTTCGAGCACCTGGCGGCCGACGAAGCTCGAGGCCGTGATGTCGGTGAAGGCCACGACGATGTAGACGAGCGCGATCCACACGAACGACAGAAAGAGCACGTAACTGCGGCGTGTCATGTGCTCGCGGACCACCTCGGCGATCGAGCGGGCGCCGTGGCGGACCGAGGCGACGAGCGATGAGAAGTCGTGCACGCCGCCCACGAAGATGCTGCCGAGCATGATCCAAAGAAGCGCCGGCAGCCAGCCGAAGGCCACGCCCGCGAGGATCGGCCCGACGATCGGACCGGCGGCCGCGATCGCCGAGAAGTGCTGGCCGAGCAGAAGCTGCGGCGGGATCGGCGCGTAGTCCACGTCGTCGCGGAGGGCGACCGCGGGCGTCGTCACGGCGGCATCGAGCTGAAAGAGCCTCGCGAGGATGCTCCCGTAGATGCGGTAGGCGATCGCGAGGACGGCGGCACAGGGCACGAGGATGGCAAGCAGGCTCATGGAATCCTTCCGGGGTGGCACGCTCCCGCGCGGCATCGACTGCCGCTATCATGCCCTCCCGTCAGCCTCAAATCCAAGGAGCACGCCCGTGGCCAAGAAAGAAACGAAAAAGAAGTCGAAGCCGCCGAAGGGGGGCCGCATCGTCCTGCGGACGGGCGAGGCGCTCGTGGAGGCCGATCCGGCCTGGAGTGCGGCGGAGCCGGAGGTCGTCATCGGCGAGCTCGACGGCCCCGTCGGCTACGCGATCGCGAATCTGCTCGGCGACCAGACGAAGGGGCATTCGCGGGTCTTCGCGATCCTCAACTCCGACGTGCAGGTCCGGCCGGCGACGCTGATGGTGAGCAAGGTCACGGTGAAAGACTCGAAGTACACGAACATCCTCATGGGCACCGTGCAGGCGGCGATCGCCCATGGCGTGCTCGACGCCGTGCGGGCGGGCGACATCCCGAAGAAGAAGGCCAACGACCTGGGCATCATCGTGTCGGTCTGGCTCGATCCCTCGATCACCGAGGTCGAGTACGATCCCGCGATCCTCTTCGCCACCAATCGCGAGGCGACCGCGAAGGCGATCCACAAGGCGATGCACCACGAGCCCTCGATCGACTGGCTGCTCGCCAACCAGGCGAAGGTGCCGCACTACTTCCACGACCTCGCCGTCAAGGGCGAACTCTGAAGCAGGGCCAGGGTTTCTTGAAAGCCGTGCCCGTCCCGGCAGGGGAAGCCCGCCGCATCCGGCACGCCTGAGAATCGGGAGCCGGCTCGGTCGGCAGGCCGCGGCCCGTGACGTTGGCGATCTGCACCGGCCCGTCGAGCGTCATCGACTCGATGACCACATCTCGGGCGTTCTCGATACTGCCCGGCGGGCCGCCCGTGAGCGCGATGTTCTGCAGCCAGATCCCCTCGATCGGACGTTCGGTCATGCCCACCATGACGAGGGCCGCCTTGTTGCCTTCGCCGGTGATGGTGTGGTAGCGGAAGTTCCTCAGCAGCGGGATTCCTTCCGGGCCCGGGATGGCGTCCTTGCCTGCCGTCCACTTGTACTGCGTGTCGATCAGCAGGGCGGCCTTCGTGTGGCTGATGACGCAGTCGCTGACGTGGACATTCTGCACGTCGCCCCCGCGGCCGCGCCGGGTCTTGATCCGCACGCCCGCCGAGCATCCGGACACGCGGCACCGCTTGATGGTGATGTTGCGCACACCGCCGGACATCTCGCTGCCCAGGGAAATGGCACCGTGACCCCGCTCCATGATGCAGTCCTCGATGGAGATGTTCTCGCTGGGGCGTCCCACCTTCACGCCCTCCGCGTTGACGCCGCTCTTGATGGCGATGCAGTCATCGCCGGTGCTGAAGAAGCACTTGCGAATCACGATGTTGCGCGAGGAATCGGGATCGATGCCGTCGGTGTTGGTTCCCTCGGTCGTGAAGCGGCAGTTCTCCACGACGATGCCGTCGCTGTAGAGAAGGTGCAGCGTCCAGCGCAGCCGGCTGATGAACGTGATGCCGTCGAAACCGATGTTTCTGCACTCCTTGACCAGGACGCAGCGTTCGCTTCCCGAGAGCGTCCCGGCGCCCTCGATCGACGCATCCTCGCAGTCCTCCATGACCACCAGCGGCGCGGGGTAGGTGGCCTGACTGCCTTCCCAGCGGCTCCTAACCGGGGGGAAGAGCGTGGCATCAGGAGAGGCCAGCAGCACGGCATCCTTCTCCAGCCGCAGCGTCACCTTCGACTTCATGCGTATCGCACCTGACAGATACGTGCCGGACGCAAGCACCACCGTTCCACCACCCGCAGCGGCGGCCGCATCGATGGCGTTCTGCACGACCGGCCCGTCCAGTGACTCGCCGTCGCCGGCCGCGCCCATGCTGCGAACGTCGAACACCTTGCCCGCGTTCGGCCTGGCCGGCTGAGCCGCGGTGGCGACGCTCACGGCCATGACCACTGCAAGAACCATCTTGATATCGTGCTGCATGGCGCCCTCCAACGAAAAGCCCACCCGTGTCTCGCGCGTGTTGACACCGGCATCGCCGCGGTGAAAAAGATCGTACCCTGCCACCCTGGGAATTCCATTCCGGACTCGAATTCATGGCCACCAGCCTCCTCCTCCTGCTCGACGACATAGCGACGGTCCTCGACGACGTGGCGACGATGACGAAGGTCGCCGTGAAGAAGACGGCCGGCGTGCTCGGCGACGACCTGGCGCTCAACGCGAAGCAGGTCACGGGCGTGCATCCTGCCCGCGAGTTGGCCGTCGTCTGGCGGGTCGCACGAGGCTCGGCCATCAACAAGGCGATCCTCGTGCCGGCAGCCCTCGCGCTCAGCTGGCTCGCGCCCTGGGCGGTGACGCCACTGCTCATCGCCGGCGGCGGCTACCTCTGCTACGAGGGCGCCGAGAAAATCCTCCACCGGCTCCTCCACTCGCCCCGCGATGGCCACGCGAGCGATGAAGCCTGCCGCCGAGCCGCGGTCGCCGAATCGCCGGTGCATCCCGCGGTCGATCCGGTGGCCGTCGAGGCCGGAAAGATCACCGGCGCGATCCGCACCGACTTCATCCTCTCGGCTGAGATCATCGTGATCACGCTCGGCGTCGTGTCGGGCAGGCCGCTCCTGACCCAGCTCGGCGTGCTGCTCGCCATTTCGGCGGCGATGACGATCGGAGTCTACGGCCTCGTCGCCGCGATCGTGAAGCTCGACGACGCGGGCAGCCTGCTGGCCATCCGGCAGGAGCCGCTCGCCGCAGCCGTCGGTCGAGGCATTCTCGCCGCCGCGCCGTGGCTGATGCGAGGGCTCTCGATCGCCGGAACGGCGGCGATGTTTCTCGTTGGTGGCGGCATCATCGCCCATGGCATCCCCGCCATCCACCATCTCCTTCACGACGTCACGGCCCGACTTTCCGGAGGGCACTCCCCGTCGTCGTGGACCGGCCCGCTCACGACGGCAGCCAACGCGGTCGTCGGCGTGTCTGCGGGCCTCTTGCTCGTCGGACTCGTCACGATCAAGACTTCCATGCCGTTTCGGAACGGCGGCGCGAAGGCGGGCTGAGCCGGTGCACGACCGGTGGTGACGACTCCACACCACAGGAGAATTCCATGTCGCAGTCGTTCTTCCAGATCACCAACACCGTCGCGCTTCTCGCGTGGATCGCGCTTGTGCTCTTTCCCGCCCGGCGGATCGTCTCGGGCGTCCTTTGCGCGATCGTCGTGCCGGGCCTGCTCGCCGCCTGCTACTTCGCCGTGATCGCCTGGAAGCTCGCGGAGAACGGCCTGCCGAAAGAGGACCTCACGACGATCGCGGGCCTGCGAACCGTCTTCGGCGACGACTGGGTGCTCGCCGCCGCCTGGACCCACTACCTCGTCTTCGACATGGTGGTCGGGGCCTGGATCGCCCGCGATGCCGTCCGGCTCGGTATCCCCTGGCCGCTCCGGTCGCTCGCCCTGCTGCTCACGTTCCTCGCCGGGCCGGTCGGCTTTCTCATCCACCTCGTGAGCCGCCTTCTGCTCAGGCGTGCCGTGGCGGCCGACCCCGTGGCGACCGACGGCGGGCCCTGATCATCGCCGCCGCGACGACCACCACCGGCAGGGCGAGGCAGGCGACGCCGAGCGCGAGGATGGCGGTCATGACCGGCAGGGCGTCGAACCGGCTGCGGCCCGAAAGCGTCTGGACGAGGGCGTAGCCAAGCACGAGAGCGGTGCCGACGGTCGATGCGGCCACGAGCCACCACCGCCGCTTCTCGTCGAGGCCCGCCCGCCGTGCGGACCACGCGAGGAGGGGCAGCCACTGGATCGCATGGATCGCAATGCCGTGCGGAAACTTCGTGACGCCCGCCGCGCCGAATGTCTCCGGCGGAAGCCCCGCGGCGGTCCGGATGTCGCCGTGCATGCCCGCCCAGATGCCGAGTCCGCAGGAGACCGCGAGCAACACGAGGCCTGCCCGGGCGGCAAGCAGCATGTCGGATGCGAGCTCCGTGCGCTGCCGCAGGAATCGCACCGCGAGATCGACGATCACCGCCGTCACGAAAAGAATCAGCGCCCCCATCACGTCGTAGACGAGCGAATCGAACCGGGTCTGCCGGTTGAAATGGCTCGCCACGCCCCGCCACCGCTGCAGGTCGATGAGCGCGATCTCGACGAGGAGCGCCCAGGCGGTCGCCGCGGCGAGCCGGGAATCGCCCCACCGCCGCGGCAGCTTCGCGAAGGCCCAGCCGAGCGACAGGCTCGTGAGCCCGCCGGAGATACCGAACAGGATCGGCTTCCGCCAGGTGACCGGCCCCTCCCACGGCCCGCCCAGGACGCCCCAGGCGACGAGGTGGGCCGCGCCGCTCACGATGAGCGCGACGCCGACGACCGCGAGCGATGTCGCCCGGTCATCACGCCACCAGCTCGAGTCAGATCCGTCCATGAGCGCCGCGTCTGGCCAGGATGCCCTTCACGACCTGGCCATGCATGTCGGTGAGCCGGAACTGGCGGCCCCGAGGGCCACAGACCAGAATCTAGCAGCCCGCCGACAGGTCGGGCCACCGCGTTTCGGTCGTAGAGTCTCACCATGCCCCTCGTCACGATCCGCAACGTCTCGCTCGCCTTTCGGGGCCCGCCGCTCCTCGACGACGTCAGTTGCCACATCGAGCCCGGCCAACGGATCGGCTTGCTCGGACGAAACGGGGCGGGCAAGACCTCGTTCATGCGGCTCCTGGCGGGGATCGCTTCTCCCGACGCGGGCGAGGTGGCGTTCGCACCGGGAGCGACCGTCTCCCTGCTCCAGCAGGACGTGCCGCAGGATCTCGCCGGCACGGTCCGCGAGGTCGTCGCCTCCGGCCCGCGGCTGCCGGCAGGCGAAGATGCCGCCTGGCAGCGTGATCAGGCCGTCGAGCAGATCCTCACGCGGATGGGCCTCGATGGCGACGCCGCCTTCGAGTCGCTCTCATCGGGCATGAAGCGGCGGGGGCTGCTCGCCAGGGCACTCGTGTCGCAGCCCGATCTGCTCCTGCTCGACGAACCCACCAACCACCTCGACATCGAGGCGGTGGAGTGGCTCGAGGAGTTTCTGGGACGCTGGCGGGGCACGCTCATGTTCGTCACCCACGACCGCGCGTTCCTCCGCCGCATGGCCGGACGCATCCTCGAGATCGACCGTGGCCGGCTGTTCGACTGGTCGTGCGACTACGACACGTTCCTCCTTCGCAAGGAGCAGGCGCTCGCGGCCGAGGAGACCCAGAACGCCCTCTTCGACAAGAAGCTCGCGCAGGAGGAGGTCTGGATCCGCACCGGCATCAAGGCCCGCCGCACCCGCAACGAGGGCCGCGTGCGGGCGCTCGAGGCGATGCGACGGGAGCGAGGGCGGCGGCGGGAGCAGGTGGGCAGAGTGAAGCTGCAGATCCAGGAGGCCGAGCGGAGCGGATCGCTCGTGGCGGCGCTCGAGAACGTGTCGTTTGCGCGTGGCACGCGGCCGATCCTCCGCGACCTGTCCACGACGGTGATGCGGGGCGACCGGATCGGCATCATCGGCCCCAACGGCGCCGGCAAGACCACGCTCCTGCGGCTCCTGCTCGGAGAGCTTTCCCCCACGGAAGGCTCCGTGCGGCTCGGCACGAACCTGCGGATCGCGTTCTTCGACCAGCTCCGCGATCAGCTCGACGACGAGAAGACCGTGGCCGACAACGTGGCCGACGGCTACGAGACGGTTCGCGTCGGCGGCCAGGCCCGACACGTGGTCGGCTACCTGCAGGACTTCCTCTTCACGCCCGACCGCACCCGCACGCCGGTGAAGTTTCTCTCCGGCGGCGAACGCAACCGTGTGCTGCTCGCGCGGCTCTTCGCGAAGCCGGCCAACCTGATCGTGCTCGACGAGCCCACGAACGATCTCGACGCCGAAACGCTCGAGATGCTGGAGGAGCGGCTCGTGGAGTTCTCCGGCACGGTGCTCGTGGTGAGCCACGACCGGGCGTTCCTCGACAACGTGGTGACGAGCACGCTCGTCTTCGAGCCGCAGCCGGGTGATCCGGCGTTTGCCGTGAACGAGTACGTCGGGGGCTACGCCGACTGGCTGAGGCAACGGCCGCCGCCGAGCGAATCCGCGCGGCCGAAGCCCGCCGCCGCAAAGCCACAGCCGTCCGCGCCCGACACGACGAGCCCGGCAGGCACGGCAAGGAAGAAGCTCTCGTTCAAGGAGCAGCGGGAGCTCGACTCGCTGCCGCAGAAAATCGAATCGCTCGAGGCGGAGATCACCGCGGCCCACGCTGCGATGGCGGAGGCCGACTACTACCGCCAGCCGGGCGATGTGCTCGCCCGTGACCAAGCCCGCCTCCGTGAACTCGAGGCCGAGATCGCCACCGCCTTCGCCCGCTGGGAGAGCCTCGAACCCGGCACGGGCTAACGGACGATTCCACCACGACACTCCTCACCGCGTGCCGACGAAGATGCGGTTCCAGCTGTTGCTCGTCGGATGCGTGCGGGCCTTCACCACCTCGACGTCGAACCCCGCGTCCTCCATGGCCCGCGCGAAGGCTGGATCGTCCACCGCCGACCAGACGGCGAGCCGGCCGCCGGGCTTGAGCGCTGCCCGCACAGCGCCGAGGCCCGTTGCCACGTAGAGGCGGTCGTTGGACGCGGCCGTAAGCCCCGCTGCGCCGTTGTCGACGTCGAGCATGATCGCGTCGAACCGGCCGCGGCTCTCGCGAAGGAGCTCCGCCACGTCGCCGACGACGATCTCCGCCCGCGGGTCGTCGATCACGTCGGCGGCGAGGCCGTGCGCCGGATCGCGATTCCAGGCCACCACCGCCGGCACGAGCTCGGCGACGACGACCCTCGCGTCGGGTCCCACGTGCCGAAGCGTCTCCCGCAGCGTGAAGCCGAGGCCGAGCCCGCCGATGAGCACGGCGGCACGAGGCCGGTCGCGAAGCCCTTCACAGGCCAGTTCCGCCAGCCGCTCCTCGGAATGGTGCTGCCGCGTGGACATCAGCTCCACGCCCCCGACGCGGATCGAGAGCGTGCCGTCGTGCTCGTGGAGCGTGAGCGGCCGGCCGTCGGGCGTGACTGCACGGTCGAGAAGGCGGGTCGGCTTCATGATTCCTCGTGTACCTGCTTCCCCCAAGCATCGCACATCGCTCGCGGCCCGCTTGACCGCGGGAAGGGATGGAAATATGGTTACCCATATGAAGACAACCGTAGATATTGCCGACGACCTTCTGCTGCGGGCGAAACGGGAAGCCGAGGCATCGCACACCACGCTCCGCAGCCTCATCGAGGACGGCCTCCGCGAGGTTCTCGGACGCAAGGCGGCGGCGAAGCGGAGGCCGGTCAAGCCCGTGACCTTTCGAGGGAAGGGATTGCAGCGGGAGTTCAGGGGCAAGGGCTGGGAAGCGATCCGCGACGCCATCTATGGCAATGGGGAGTCATGATCGCGGTCGACACGAACCTCCTCGTCTACGCCCACCGCGAGGACAGCGAGTGGCACGACGCGGCCAAATCGTGCCTCGTCGATCTCGCCAACGGCGGCAATTCCTGGGCGATCGCATGGAGCTCCCTGCACGAGTTTCTCGCCGTCGTCACCCATCCCCGCATCTACGCCCCGCCCACGCCGCATGCGACGGCATTCGAATCGATCAAGGCCTGGATGGAGTCCCCGGGACTACAGCTGCTCCACGAGGGGCCCGGCTACCTCGAAAAGCTCGAGCGGCTGTGCGTCGGGGCCAAGATTGCCGGCAGCAGGGTCCACGACGCCCGCATCGCCGCCATCTGCCTGAATCACCGTGTCGCCGAACTCTGGACGGCCGACCGGGATTTCTCGGTGTTCCCAGGGCTCAAGACCCGCAACCCGCTCATTGGCCGCTGACTGGGCCGCCCTCGGGGGGCACCGGAGTCCAGCGGTCGAACGTGGCGGCCTGGCCGCGGAGGCGGCCGTCGGCGTCGATGACGTTCCAGACGATCGCCTGCTCGATCCGGAATCGCCGGCCCGTCCTCGAGATCCTGATGCCGGAGTAGTCGTCCACGTAACCATCGCGGGCCGTCCGCGATAGCAGCCTCGCCCGCTCGTCGCGGTGGACGGGCTCCGCCGTGAGCCGGGAGGGCGTCTGCACGAACGACTCGAAGTCCATCTCCCAGAGGTCGAGCGCCGCCCGGTTGCCGTAATTGAGCACGGGATCGGGCTCGGTGCCGTGCGACACGACCACGAACGGCGCATGGAAGAGCCGCGCGGCCCGCTCCTCCGCCGGGCCATTCCCCGGCAAGAGCTCGCGGCCGAGCAGCCGCGCGAACGAAGCCAGCAGGAGCTGCGCGTGATCGATCCGCCGCGGATCGGCCCAGCGAGTTTCTGCGGAGGATGTTGCCATCGCGAGAATATGATCGTGAAATCGTCACCCGTCCATCCATTCGCACGCACCACTCCTCTCCCATGCCGCAAGCACCTGCCTCGACGCCGACAGGCGGCTCACCGACGGGCGAACGCGATATCGTCGTCGTCGGGGCCGGTGCGGCCGGCCTCTTCGCGGCGATCCATGCCGGCAGGACGGCGCGGGCCCGCGGGGCAGCGGTCTCGATCACGGCCCTCGACGGCGCGCGGAAGCTCGGCGCGAAGATCCTCGTGGCCGGAGGCGGCCGCTGCAACGTCACGCATTGGCGGGTGACCGAGGGAGACTTCGCCGGCAGCACGCCCCCGGCGATCCGCAGGGTGCTCGCCCGGTTCGACGCCGACGCCGCCGTGGCATTCTTCCGCGAGGCTGGGGTCGAGCTGAAGCGGGAGGAGACGGGGAAGCTCTTTCCCGTGACCGACTCGGCGAGGACGGTGCTCGAGGCGCTCCTTCGGGAGGCGACCGCAGCCGGCGCCGCGCTCCTCCATCCGGCACGCGTGACCTCCATCGAGCGAACCGACGGCGGCTTCCGCCTCGAAATCGACGACGCCACGGGGGCCGCACGGTCGATTCTCGCGCAGCGTGTGATCCTCGCGACGGGAGGAAAGTCGCTTCCGAAGTCGGGGTCCGACGGGCTCGGACTCGAACTCGCCAAACGCCTCGGCCACTCGGTGACGAGCCCGGTGGTGCCCGCGCTCGTGCCGATGGTGCTCGAGAGCGGCCACTGGATCACGTCGCTCTCCGGCCTTACGCTGCCGGCCGAGATCGTCCTGCTCTCGCCGACCGGCAAGCGGCTGAAGGCATGCAGCGGCAGCACGCTCTGCACCCACTTCGGCCTCTCCGGGCCGGCCGTCCTCGACATCAGCCGCCATTGGCTCGTGGCAAAGGATGCCGAGCCGCAGGTGAAGCTCTCGCTGAACTGGCTGCCCGGCATGACGCCGGAGGCGGTCGATCGATTGCTCCTCGACGCCGCGCCGCGGTCGGCCGTCGCCTCGCTTCGCGACCACCTGCCCGACCGGCTGGCGAAGATCCTCTGCGACCTCGCCGGCGCCGGATCGGGCGACCTCACCCGCGAGGCGAGGAGACGGCTCGTGCAGGCGGCCACCGCCACGCCGTTGCCGGTCGTCGGCGACCGCGGCTTCCCGATCGCGGAGGCGACCGCGGGGGGCGTGCCGCTTGCGGAAGTGCGGCTCGAGACGATGGAGAGCCGCCTCTGCCCGGGGCTTCACTTCGCGGGGGAGGTGCTCGACGTCGACGGCCGCATCGGCGGCTTCAACTTTCAGTGGGCCTGGGCGAGCGGCTTCGTCGCGGGCTCGTCGGCCACCGCCTTCTTCGTCGCCGGCGAGAAGGTGATCTCGTAGACCCGCTCCCCTTGCGTGAGGTCGATCGGCCGGATACCGGCGACGCCGGGCATCGCGCCGGAGCTCTCAAGCAGGCCGTCCACCGCCGCCACGACGTCGCGGATGTCGATGTCCCGCATGCAGACGTCGTTGATCGGGCAGGGAACCCGCAGGTTGCACGGCGAGCACGAGCGCGACGCGCGGACGAGGGCGTGCGGCGTCTTCCAAGGGCCCCAGCGTGCCGGGTCCATCGGCCCGAAGACCGCCACGACCGGCACGCCGAACGACGCGGCCAGGTGCACGAGGCCCGTGTCGATTCCCAGGCAGAGGTCCATCCGCGAGAGCAGCGCGGCGGTCTCCCGCAGTCCGAAGGCGTCGGAAAAATCGTGGATCCGCTCGGCCACCCTCGGCCCCACCATCGACATGAGCGTCGCATGGGTCGCCCGGTCCGCGGGCCCGCCGCAGAGGAAGATATCGGCGTCGCGGGCCTGCACGATCGCCGCGATCGCGGATGCGAACCGGTCGAGCGGCCACTGTTTCGACGGGTTGGTCGAACAGGGGGCGACGAACACCCGCGGCCCGCGGAGTGGCGGCAGGGCCCGCGCGACGGACTGAGCGGCCTCGGCCGCGACCCAATTCTCGTTGTGGCCGTCGTCCACCTCGATGCCGTCGGCCCGCAGGAGATCGAGGAAGAGTTCGGCCTCGTGCCGTGCCTCGTCGATCCTCACCGTCCTGGAAAAGAGGAAGCCCCGCCCCTCCGACGCGAATCCCACGCGGTGCGGGATGCGGGCGATCGCGCAGACGACCGCGCTCGAGAACGACCGCTTGAGCACGTAGGCCCGGTCGTAGCGTCGCGACCGAATCCAGCGGGCGGTGGCGAGGATGTTGGCGATTCCCCTTGGCATGAGGCCCCGCTCGGCAGCGGGTCGGTGCCAGGTGATGAGCTCGTCCTTGTAGGGGCAGTCGGCGAGCACCTCGCCCGATCCACGGTCCACGAGCACGTCAATCGCGGCGTCGGGAAAATGACGCCTGAGGTTCCGCAGGAACGGGATCGCGAGCACCGTGTCGCCGATGAACCGGTTGCGGACGACGAGGATCCTCGGCCGGCCGCCGCGGCGCGAAGCCACGGCAGACGCTTCCGCCCGCGGCGGAGTCGTGGCCGCGGTGTCGTCGCTGGGGTCTTCGGTGTCGTCGTTGACGGCGATCATGCTAGCGGGCGAACCCGACGAAGAAGCTGAAGAGCTGCTGGCTGTCGTAGGGGGCGTAGACCACCGGCACGGCGAAGTCGAGCGCGATCGGCGCGGGGCCCATCGCCGGCAGCGTGATCCGCAGGCCGAAGCCGGGGGAGACGCGGAAGTTCTTGATCGTGACGTTGCTCTCGACCGTGCCGAAGTCGGTGAAGACGACGCCGCGGAGCGTGTCGTCGGCGGTGATGGGAAACAGGTACTCGATGGTGTTGAGCCACTGGAACGGACCGCCGACGATCGCGGCGTTCTGGTTGCCGACCGGCTCCGTGCCGCCGATGGTCTGCCGGGGGCTCGCCCCGCGAAACACGAAGCCGCGGAGGGTGTTGTAGCCGCCCGCGTAGAAGTTGTCGTAGGCGGGCGTGTCGGGGCCCGACATGCCGAGCACCGAGCCGACCGAGAGGACGTGGCGGCCCGAGCCGTCCGCCCGTTCGTTGAGCAGGAAGTACTGCCGCGCCTCGAGGATCCCGCGGGGGTAATTGAACGTGCCGATCACCTGCTCGAACTCGAACGTCGCGAGGTGCCCCTGCGTCGGCATGAACGGGCTGTCGCGGGTGTCGTGGATGATGCCGCCCGAGAAGCCGTAGACGCTGTTGGTGCCGAGCATCCTCGAGATGTCGGGCGTCAGCAGCCGCGCGTTGTAGATGTCGACGTTCTCGGCGCGGATGCCGCCGTTGATCGAGAGGTCGGGGGCGAACGCGAACTGATAGCCGAGGCCGAGCCGACCGCCGATGCGGCCCTCCGCCCAGTCGTAGAAGAACCGGGTGAAGTAGGAGCCGCTCGCCGACAGGCCGATCCGCGTGTCGAAGAGGTAGGGCTCCTGGAAGGTGGCCGTGTACCGCTGCAGCACCGTGCCGGGAGCCGCCTCGAGGCGAAATCGCTGCCCGGCGCCGCGGAAGGCGGTGCCGTTGCGGATGTCCTCCCAGCTCCGTGGCAGCCGGAAGAGGTCGAAGTTCTGCTCGTCCACGACGATGTTGCCGACGAGGCCGGCGTTGGAGTTCACGCCGGCACCCAACATGAGCCGGCCCGTTTGGGTTTCCGCCGCGTCGACGTCCACGACCACGTAGGGCTCGTTGCCCGGAAAGACGTTGACCGGCTCCTGCGGAAACGCCGGAATGCCGGGCTGTCCGGGGAATGCCGGACCGGGCGCGAATCCCGGCACCGGCGAGGGCGGACCACCGGGAAAGAGCGGCTGGCCCGGCATGGGCTGGGCGACCGGCTGCTGCGCGACGTAGACGGGCGGCGGCGCGTTGCTTCGGCGGTAGTCGATCGCCTCGGGACCGGTCGGCGCAATCGCCGCGCCGCCCCACGTCGGCTGCGCCGGACCGGGTGCCGCCACCGCCGACGGCTGCTGGCCGGGCTGCTGGGGAACGGCTGCCTGGGGCCGGAGGCCGGACGGCGGCGGAGCCGCGGACGGCTGCCACGGCTGCGGACTCTGTCCCCGCCAGACCGGCGGCTTTTCAGCTTCCTGGGCGGGAGCGGCCTGCGGCTGCTCGGGAGCGAGCTCCCCTTCGATGACGAGGTCGAGCACGACATCCTCCTCGCCGTCGGGGCTCTGCCCGCGAAAGCCGGGACGCTTGGGGTCTCTCGCGACCTTCTCCCCGCCGTCTTCGGCGTTTTCCGGCTTCGAGAAGACGATCTTGGGCCCCTCGCCCTTCGCGGCGTCGGCGAGGAAGAGGCTGCTCGACTTCACCCTCCGTTCGTCGTCGCGGAGCTTGCGGATGTCGAGGATGTCGCCGGGCCGCAGCGAAAGACGGTTGAGGATCGTGCTGTGCTTCGTGTGCGGATGCTCGCCGCGGATGCGGACGTTGATCTTCCCGACGCGATACCGCTGCCCCTCGGCGATGTTGTAGACCAGGTCGAGCTGCCCCGGCTCCTCGAGAAACCGCGGGTCGGCCCGGATGTCGGCGAAGACGAACCCCCGGCCGCCGTAGATGTCGCGGATCATGTTGAGGTCGAGATCCATCTTCGACTGGTTGAACGGCTCGCCGCTGGTGAGCTTCAACTCCCGCTCGAGGAACTCGCTCTTGAACTTCGTGTTGCCGATGAACGAGACGTTGCGGATCGAATAACGCGGCCCCTCGTTGATCACGAAGGTGAGCAGGGACCAGTCGCGTCCGCCGGCCTTCACGACGTCGAGCTCCCGACCCACCTTCGCCTGGAAGAATCCGAGGCTGCGGTAGTAGGCCGTGAGTATGTCCACGTCCTGGTCGAGCTTCTCGCGGTCGATGTCGCCGCCGATCAGCCAGAAGACGCCCGGCTTGCTCTTGATCTGGGTGAGCAGCCGCGCGTCGCTGGCGATCGTGTTGCCGACGAAGCTGGTCCAGAGCGACTTCTTCGCACGCCCCTCGTCGATGAGAAACACGGCCCCCTTGTCTCCGGGCTTGTTTCCCTCGACGGTCGTGACTTTCGCCGAGTCGTAGCCCTTCTCGTGGTAGAACGATTCGATCCGACGGCGGGCTTCCTCGACCACGTAGGGGTCCATCGAGTCGCCGACCTCGATCTCCGACTTCTTCTTGAGCGTGCGGGTGCTCACGAGGTCGTTGCCGACGAACTTGACGTGCCGAAGCATCGGCCGCTCGATGACCTGGAAGATCACGACGATCCCCTCGGCCACGCGGACGTACTTCGGATGCACGTCCACGAATTTCTTCGATCGGTGGAGCGAGCGGACGTCCTCCTCGATCGCGTTCGGGTCGAAGATCTGTCCGGCACGGGTCACCAGCTTCGGGAGCTTCGCGACGTCGGTGGCGTGGTTGCCCTCGATGCGGACCTCGACGATCCGGTTGGCGTCGTCTTCCGCCCGGGCAGCGGGCGAGGCCGCCGGCAGCGATGACGCCGCAGGCAGCGCGGCGGGCGGCGGAGAGGCCGGGGGAAGCGGCACCTGCCCGTGCGTCGACGCGGCCGGCCAGACGACCGCCACCGCGAGAAGCACGCGCAGGGCGGCCCCACGCACCGGACGGGTGATGACCGGGGGGCTTTGGAGCATCGTGCGCTCGTCGTGGGGGCTCGGCTGGAACACGGGAGGGGAGCAATACCGGAGCGAGGAGCGGGACCACAAGTCGAAAACGCCCCCGAACGCCCGGTTCGGACCGGCGGCCCGCGTTTCCGCGGCCCCGCGGGCCGCCCGCGTGCTTTCCGCGCTTGCCCAGACCTCGACGCTTCGCTCTTCAACCGTCCGGACAGCAGGTAGGATGAAGGCATGCCTCCAACGTTCATCGAGCTCGGCAGCACGGAGGACAGCCGCGACGTCGTCCACAGGGCCGTTCAGGCGCTCGCCGAGGGCAAGCTCGTCGCTTTTCCGACCGAGACCGATTACGTCGTGGCCGCCGCCGCCAGGAGCGTCGAGGCGGTGCGGCGGCTCGCTGGTTTCTCATCGAGCCGGACGGACGAGCCTCGGCTCTCACTCGCGGTGAAGAGCGTCGATGAGGCGCTCGACTGGGCCCCCAGGCTCAGCCCTATCGCCCGCCGGATGGCCAGGCGGTGCTGGCCCGGGCCGGTCGCGATCATCGTGGCCGACGATCACCCGGAGAGCCTCGTCCACCGGCTGCCGAAGGATGCCCGCGAGGCGATCGTCGGCGGCGGCAGGATCCGGCTTCGCGTTCCCGGACACCCGATGCTCTCCGACTGCATGCGGATGCTTTCGGGGCCGGTGGCCCTCGCCGAGCCGCAGGGGGACGCCGGCGAGTGTCCCGCCACGGCGTCGGAGTGCGTGCGGTTCGCCGGGTCGGGGGTGGCGCTGGTCATCGACGACGGCAAGACACGGTATGCCCAGCCGCCGACGGCGGTGGAGGTCGATGCCGTCGGCTTTCGCGTCGTGAGGCGGGGCGTCGTGCCGGAGGAGACGATCCGTCGGCTCTCGAGCCTGCTTGTGCTGTTCGTCTGCACCGGCAACACCTGCCGCAGCCCGATGGCGGAGACCGTTTTCCGCTCGATGGTCGCCGAGCGGCTCGGCTGCCGGCCGGAGGAGATCGAGTCGCGGGGTGTCGTCGTCGCCAGCGCCGGGCTCTCCGCCTGGTCGGGCAGCCGGGCGAGCGCCGGCGCCATCGACGCGATGCGGGAGATCGGCCTCGACCTCTCCGGCCACGAGAGCCAGCCGCTCACCGAGGGACTCCTCCGCCAGGCCGACGTGATCCTGACGATGACGGCGGCCCACAAGGCGGCGATCCTGGCGCAGTTTCCGGAGGCCGCGGCCCGGGTCTCCATGCTGTCCCCCGATCGGCACGACGTTCTCGACCCGATCGGCGGCCCGCTTGCCACCTATCGGGAGTGTGCCGCACAGATCCGGCGGCACCTCGAATCGAGGATCGAGGGCCTCGATTTGCCACCCCACCGAAGCTAAATTGGAGCTGGATTCTCCCCCGGAGCCAGAGCATCATGCGGATCGCCATCGGCAGTGACCATCGCGGCGTCGAGTCGCGACTGCGGCTCGTCGGCCTGCTCGAGAGGCTCGGCAACACCGTCGTCGACTGCGGCAGCCACGGCGAAAATCCGGTGGATTACCCGGACGTCGCCGCCGACGTCGCGGAGAGGGTCGCCAACGGCGACGCGGATCGCGGCATTCTGCTCTGCTGCACGGGCGTCGGGATGGCGATCGCCGCGAACAAGATTCCCGGCGTGCGGGCCGCGACCTGCCACGACGAGGTGACCGCCGAGATGAGCCGTCGCCACAACGACCTCAACGTGCTTTGCCTCTCGGCCGAGATGATCGGGCCGGAACTGCAGGACAAGCTCATCCGAACCTGGCTCTCGACTCCCTTCGAGGGGGGACGACACGCCCGGCGGGTCGCCAAGATCACGGCGTTGGAATCGGCCTGCGGCGAGAAGCGGGTCGATTAACCCCCGGCGGGCGGGTCAGGACGACGCTCCTCCGCCCGGTGCCCGCAGGACGGGAGGCGGGCGCAATCGAGGCGGCCCCGGCGGGCGGCGAAAACTCGTCTTGTCGTATCGGTCGTACGGTTCACGCCGCCGGAAAAATGGCTTTTTGCGACGGTCTTTTCGTTGAACCGGCCGGCGGCGTTGGTATCGTCGAAAGTGCTTCGCTTCGGAGAAACACCATCATGACGATCGCCCGCCATCCAGACCCGGAAGATGTCGAGTGCCTGCTTCGCAACGCCGAGCTACGGGACGCGATCGAGCCCTACCTCGACGAGTCGATCCACGAAATCGATTTCCAGTCACTGCCGACCGCGGTCGAGAACCGCTACCTCGAATCGATGCTCGCCTGGGAACGGGCGCCCCTCGTGCCGATCGCCCGCTGGTTCGACCCGCCCATCGCGCTCGCGACCGCGGCCTCGCTCGACGACGAAGAGGTCCGCCAGCGGCTCTGGGACGTCATCGATCGGCTCTTCGCGCGGCGGATCGTCCTTGAATTCACCGACCATCTCTCCGACCGCGACCTTTACACGCTCATCCGCCGCGACATCCTGCCGACCCCGGTGAAGCTCGTCGATCTTCCCGACAACTACTTTCACTGGGACTGCAGTGCCGGCGACGGCGAGGATCTGTCCGTCTGGTTGACCTACTACGCCAGCGACCTCGAGCGGGAGGAATGGACGGCCGAGGAGGGCCGCGAGCCGCCCCCGCGGCGGATCCCGCCCTACCCACGGGCGCTGCCGACCGCCCCGGTCTGACACACGGCGTTCGGTCGAGTAGAATGGCCGCCGGAGGTGCCCCATGCAAAAGCTCGCCGGAAGCGTGATCGCCATCGCGATCGTGGTATCGATCATCCACCCGTCCGTTTCGCTCGCCGCGGATGCGGCGAAAATCGACGCGGCGATCGCGAAGGCGACGGCCTTCCTCCGCGACCGCGGGCAAGCCGAAGATGGATCGTTCTCGTCGCAGGCCGGGCCGGCGATCACGGCGCTTGCGGTGACGGCCCTCGCGAAGAGCGGAACGCCCGCCGATGCGGAGGTCGTCCGCAAGGGCCTCGGCTACCTGATGAAGTTCCGGAACGCCGACGGCGGCATCCACCCTGAGGGCTCGCCGGTCGCCAACTACGAGACGTCGATCGCGATCATGGCGCTCGCCGCCTGCAACTCTGACGGAAGGCACACCGCGGAGATCGCGAAGGCCGAGGCGTTCGTGAAGGGACTGCAATGGGATGAAGATAAGGGGCCGGCCCCCGCCGACCCGGCCTACGGCGGCGCCGGCTACGGCAAGAAGAAACGGCCCGACCTCTCCAACACGGCCTTCCTGATCGACGCGCTCAAGTCGATCGGCCGCGGCGCCGACGATCCCGCCATCAAGCGGGCGCTCGTGTTCGTCTCGCGAACGCAGAACCTCGAGGGCCCCGACAATCCACTTCCCTTCGCCGCGAAGAACCCCGACGGCGGCTTCTACTACACCCCCGCTGCCGGCGGCGAGAGCCAGGCCGGCCAGACGCCGGAGGGCGGCCTCCGCAGCTACGGCTCGATGACCTACGCCGGGCTCAAGAGCATGATCTTCGCCGGCCTCAAGAAGGACGACCCCCGCGTGAAGGCGGCGATCTCCTGGCTCTCGAGGCACTACACGTTCAAGGAGAATCCCGGCTTGGGCGACGCGGGGCTCTACTACTACTACCAGACCGCCGCCAAGGCTCTCGACGCCCTCGGCGAGGAGACCTTCACCGACAAGGCGGGCACGGCCCACCGCTGGCGGGAGGAGCTCGCCGACGAACTGCTCTCGCGTCAGCAGCCGGACGGCTCGTGGGTGAATTCCAACGCCCGGTGGATGGAGGGCGATGCGAACCTCGTCACCGCCTACGCGCTGCTCGCGCTTGCCCACTGCCGGAAGTGAAAATTTCCCGTCGGACGTTGCGGAGCGTCAAACGTGCTTGGTTCGCGGCTGCCCGTATGCCGCTCGCCGGACGCTCGCTACGGGCGACCAATCCGCCTGTGGCGGATCGGTGCCCGCCCTCCGCTCGCTCGGATGCAGACTTCGCTCCGCAATCCTGGCTGCGCTTGTCTGCATACGCCGTCTCGGGCACACGGGCAGCCCCGAACCGATCTTTTCTGAGTTCGGTGCATCCGCAAATTTTTTTGGTTAATGATCTTGGAGGGGGTGCCCCTGCCATGTCGCCGGGCTATGGAAGCGAGCGCAGCCATGGATGGCGAAGCGAAGCGGACATGCAGTGACCGGAGGCCT
>CAZPEM010000045.1:0-20918 GCA_964585575.1 uncultured Chitinophagaceae bacterium | reverse complement strand
GGGCACCGATCCGCGAAGCGGATTGGTCGCGAAGCGAGCGTCCGGCGATGGGCACGGGCAGCCCCGAACCCAGCGCGCTTGACCCGGTCACTTCATGCCGAACTTGTAGGCGGCGTTCCGCGGGTCGAAGTCGGCGTCGGCGAAGCCGTTGTTCACCTTCACGTTCATGTAGGTGTATTCCTCCATGAGCACCGGCTGACCGCCCGGCTCCTGGGGCCAGTCGTAGGCCTCGTAGCGGATCGGGATCTGCAGTTCGTCGTCCATGAAGACGCGGGCGAGGTGGAAGCGGAAGTTGCGGCGGGGGACTGGGTGCACCACCTGCACGCAGGTGCAGACCCGGCCGTTGACCTTGGCGGCAGGATAGAAGTTGACGTCGCACTCGCCGAACTGCTTGTCGTGCTCGGCCACCTCGAGCAGCCGCCGGCCGAGGTTCTCGACGCCGATCTCGGTGATCGGGTACCGCTGTCCCTGCATGGCGAGCATGCTCGAAGGCTTGAGCGACACCGTGCCGACCATGGCGCGGACGCCGCTGCCGGCGTGGGCGAACATATTGCCGTCGTTGCGGCCGTCTACCCAGATGACCTCCTGCCCCTTCACCGACTCCGGCCCGAGGAAATAGAGGTAGACGCTGAAGGGCTGCTGGCGGATCTTCGCAAACATGTACTCGTGGTCGCCGAGCTTTCCGTCGATCCGTTCACGCTTGACGATCGTGCAGGAGTAGTCGACTACCGTCGTGCGGAAACTGGCGATGGCCTTCTTGGCCATGTCGATCGCCGGCTCGAGCGGGTGGGCACCCGCGGCCGGGGCGACCGCCTCGGGGGCGCCGGCGTTGCCGGCGGGAGCCGGCCCGATGGCCGGCGGCGGAGCCGGGGTCTGGCCGCGGAGGACGGCGGGCATTGCGAGCGGCAGCACGGCCGCGACCGCGCCGAGCATCACATTTCGGATCGATTGAGCCATGAAAACCTTCTTCCTGGTGATCGGTGGCCCGACGATACGCCGCCGGGCGAGGGTCGGAGTGTAGCGACGGGAGAGCCGCCCAACCATCGCATTTTCTCCGAAAAAAACCGGGATGCTTGCCCTCTCCGGCAGCCCTGAACATGATCGCTGTAGTCCCCGCAACGCCCCGCTTGGGCTTCCATGGCCGAGATTCGAAGTTTCGACACAGGCACCGCCGCGCGGGTTCTGTGCATTGAGTCGGCCCCGTTCGCCGAGAACACGTGGTGTCTCTTCGGCGGTCGCGCCGGCGGTTGCCTCCTCTTCGACCCGGGGTTCGAGCCACGGGCCGTGATCGATGCCGCGGATTCCCGGGGGCTGGTGCCGGAGATGATCCTGCTCACCCACGGCCACAGCGACCACATCGCCGGCAACGCCGCGGTGAAGGACCGTTGGCCCAAAGCGCCGATCGCCATCGGCCGCCGCGACGCCGACAAGCTCCTCGATCCGCAGAAGAATCTGTCCGCCGCATTCGGCGTCGGCCTGACAAGCCCGGCCGCCGATCGCCTCCTCGACGACGGCGAGCGGGTCGAGGCGGCGGGCTTCACGCTCGAGGTGGCCGAGATTCCCGGTCACTCGATCGGCCACGTGGTCTTCATCCTCGCCGGGCAGCCGTCGATCGTGATCGGCGGCGACGTGCTTTTCCGCGGCTCGATCGGCCGCACAGATTTTCCAGACGGCGACCACGCCGCCCTCGTCCGCGGCATCCGCGAAAGGCTCTACACTCTCCCCGACGACACGCTCGTGCTCCCCGGCCATGGCGATCCCACGACGATCGGCCACGAACGCCGAACGAACCCGTTCACCTGACGCGGCCGCGAGCCGCCACGTTTTTCAGACATGCTCTCCCCCGCCGACGCCCCCACGAACGCCGCGCCCGCCACCGAGCCGGTGTCTGGGCCGAGGTCGCCGCTGTGCCGCGCCGCCGGGCTCCTGCTTGCAGCCCTCGCGAGGCTCCTGAGCGGTGCGAGCGTTCGGTGGATATCCTGCCAGCCCGACACCTGCCAGAGGGTCTACTTCGCGAACCACACCAGCCACCTCGACGCCCTGCTCATCTGGTCGAGCCTACCGCAGGCGATCCGCGAACTCACGCGGCCCGTGGCGGCGAAGGACTACTGGTCGAGGGGCGCGGTGCGACGGTGGCTCGCACAGCAGGTGTTCGATGCGCTCCTCATCGACCGCACCGATATCAAGGTCCACCAGAGCCCGGTCGACCTGATGCTCCGAGAGATCGGCAACATCCGGTCGCTGATCGTGTTTCCCGAGGGCAGCCGCAGCGTCACCGGGGAGGTTGGCGAGTTCAAGAGCGGCCTCTACTACCTCGCGAAGAAGCGGCCCGACATCGAACTGGTGCCCGTGCACATCGACAACCTCAATCGCGTGCTTCCCCGCGGCGAGTTCCTGCCCGTGCCGCTGCTTTCCTGCATCAGCTTCGGGCCTCCGATGTGGCTCGAGCGGGGCGAGGCGAAGCTCGAGTTTCTGGCCCGTGCCCGCCGCGCCGTCCTCGCCCTGAAGGACGCGTGATCGCATGAACGACGTGCGGACGCTGGCGCTCGTGTCGGGCGTGCTCGCCATCCTGACGGTGGCGACCGCGGTGGGGCAGTTCCTTCGGCGGCATCCCGACCGGGGCCTCGACCCTGCGGCGATCCGGACGTTCAACGCCAGGCTCCGCAGCTGGTGGATCATGTGCACGGTGCTGGCGGCCGCTTTCTGGCTCGGCACGAACGCGACGGTCGTGCTCTTCGGCCTCGTTTCCTTCTGGGCCCTCCGCGAGTTCATCACGCTGACACCGACGAGGCTCGGCGACCACCGGGCGCTCTTCTGGGTCTTCTTCGCTTTCACACCCGCCCACTACGCGCTCATCGCCTGGAACCGTTACGACATCTTCAGCGTCTTCCTGCCCGTCTACGCGACGCTCTTCGTGCTCGCCCGAGTCGCCTTCGCCGGCGACTTCAAGCGGTTTCTCGAGCGAACCGCCAAAATCCAGGCGGGGCTCGTGGTCTGCGTCTACTGCCTGTCATTCGCGCCGGCGCTGCTGCAAGTGCCGGTGAATGTCGGTGGCGACGGCCGCGTCGCGAACTTCAGGCTGCTCTTCTTCCTGATCCTGCTGGTGCAGTTCGCCGACTGCATGCAGTATGTCTGGAGCCGCCTCCTCGGCCGGCACCTCGTCGCTTCGACGGTGAGTTCGAACCGCACCTGGGAGGGTTTGCTCGGCAGCGCCGCAAGCACGTCGCTTCTCGCCGCAGTGCTCTGGTGGGCCGCACCGCCCTTCCAGCCGTGGCAGGCGGCACTCGCCGGTTTCATCGTCGCGACGATGGGGTTCGCGGGGGGCATGACGATGTCGGCGATCAAGCGGGACCGCGGCGTGAAGGACTACGGCACGCTCGTCGCCGGCCACGGCGGCGTGCTCGACCGGATCGATTCGATCTGCTTCGCCGCGCCGGTCTTCTACCACCTCACGCTCCTGTTCGCGGGCGTCAAGCCGCTCTGAACGCCGAGTGGCCGCCGGGTTCGGGGCTGCCCGCATGCCCTCGCCGGACGTTCACTGCGGTCCTCCGGACCTTCGCTCACTCGGAGCTGACTGGCGCTCCGCCATCCATGGCTGCGCTGGTCAGCTACGCCGTCTCGGGCGCACGGGCAGCCCCGAACCGTCAAACCTAGCGTTGGATGAGTCACACAGGCACTTCGATGCTGAACGCCCCGGGGGGGCGTGGTCGGGGGGGTGGGGAACGTTGAGGAGCCTCAGGCGTCTCCCCGCCGAAGCGACGGAGCGTCTGCTCCCCCGGCGGCAATCCGGCGTCGTTCAGAGGCCTTCGGAACCGAGCATCAACTCACCGGGCTTCGTCAACGCACCGCCGAGCCCGGCGACGCCTGGGCGTCGGGATCGCTGCCGCCGGCGACCCTCGAGCGGGCGGCGGCGAGCGAGTAGATCGAACGCCTCGGGGGCGTCGCGATGGCCGCCGTCTGGGACGCGACGGGTTGCGGTGGCGTCGGGAGCGGATCGGGGCTCTGGCCGCGGGTGGTCGCCGAAGCCTGCATACCCGCCACGGGCCTCACGGGCGGCCCGGCCAACGAAGCCGGGGGCGCGGGGCAGCCCTTCCGCACCCAGTCGAGCCACACATCCTGAAGCGACGACGGGTCACTCACGCCGTAGTGACTCGAGAGCGCCTTCGCCCAGTCGCCCGAGTCGAGCCCCGCGCCGACGAACGACACGAACTTGTGCCGGCCGCCCCGCTCGATGAGGAAGCGGGCGAGAGAATAGCCCTGCGAGTAGAGAGGGAGCACGTCGGGCGGATACTCACGCATGGCGAACATCTTGGGGAAGGCGATGCCCCGGCCGGTTGTGAGAAACTCGATGAGGAGCGTGTGCTGCCGTGCCCGCTCCACGGGGTGCTCTACGGTCGTGCACGCCCCCTCGTCGGCCCAGCGGGGAAGCGGACGCCTGAAATGGCTCGCGAAGATCGTGTGCGTGATCTCGTGCGGCAGCACGGAATCGAGCACCCGTTCCTCGCTTCCCTGGATCGACATCTGCCAGTTGAAGACCTCGCCCTTTTCGAAGACGAAGCTCGTCGCGCCGCCGGCACCGAGGCCGGCCCGCACCTGCGCCGTGATCGGACACGGGCGGCTCCACCGGGGCAGCGGCCGGCCGGTCCATTCGACCGCGAGATCGTGGCGGTACTGTTCGGCGGCGTCGCCAATCTTGCGGGCGAGGGCCTCCGTCGGCGCCTCGACGACGAAGTTCGGGGTCCGGTAGCCCGCCGCCGACACGGCCCCGAGCGGGAGCATCGAGAACGAAACGACGATCGCGGTGCGGCACGGCGCGTACCGCGACCGCAGGAGTGCTCGGAAGTTCATGCCTTACCTCTTCCCTGCCCGTCGCGATGGATCACACGAAACGCGACCGGGCGGGCAGTGCTCGCTATTCCCGATCCGCGGGGGGCGACGGTAGCGAACGATCCCCGCGCGACAAAGCCCGCTTTCACGCCGGTTTTCAGGCCGCGGCGGCGCGATTTCCCCGGCCCACGCGCCATGCGACGCCGATGGCGGCGGCAAGGCAGAGCGTGCCGACGATCCTGCCGGGAAGCGTGGCATCCCGCTGCCTGGCAATGCGGAACCGGATCGAAGGTTCTTCCCCTCCGGTCATGAAGAAGACGTTCGGCGACAGCGCGAGGCTGCTTCGATCCCATGCGGACTCGGGCGCCGCCGAGTCGGCCGAGTCGTCGCGGGCGAGGTGGGTTCGAATCCTCGCCTGCTCCTCCGCATTGCGGCCCTCGAAGGCCCGCACCACATCGGCGGTCAAGCGTTCGAGCGCCCGCGCACGGGCGGCGACGAAGTCCTGGCCGGCACATTCGCCGCCTGCGGACAGGAAGCGGATGGCGCGGTCGCGCGGGCCGCGGATCGTCCAGAAGACCTCGGCGGCCGGCATCGTTCCGATCTCGGGCGGCGCCAGCTCGATCGCGTTGCCCGAGGCGACCCGGTCGCCGAGTTCGCCGAGAAACACGGCGACGAGCGAACGGGGTCTGCTGACGTCGAGCAGCCGCACCGCCCAGGCGCCGTCGTCGGCGGGCCGGGTCGCCGCAGGATGCTCGTCGACGAACACTTCGAAAAGCCGGAAGCCGCCGGGCAGCCGAAGTCGCAGCGACGTCTGCCGGGTCATGAGTTCGAACCGCACCACCCCCCAGGCACGTCCACGGTCGTCGATGGCGAGCCGAACGTCGGCGAGTTCCACGCGATCGCCGACCGCGGCGGGATTGCCATCGGCTGGCTTCGATTGATCCGCATCGGCAGTGGCATCATCGGCCGCCGCGTCACGACCACCGTCCGGACGGCGACGCTCGACGAGCCGGAACGACGGTGCCTGGTCTTCGGCCGTGAGCGAGATCGTGGCCCGCGCAACGGGCTCTTGTCCGTCGCCGAGCGAAAGGGCCTTGTCGTCCGGCGACGAGACCACGATCTCGAGCGGGTCGGCGCCGACGGCGACGATTCGCGCCACGGGCAGCCGTCCGGAGGTCGAAGGCGGCCCCGGCAGACGCGCCTGGAGGACGAGGCGGTGGCGACCGTTGCGTGGACGCTGCACGACGATCTTCACGCGATCAGGCCGCTCCCGAAAAAAGCCGACGTCCACCGGGTTTGCGTCGGGCGATCCCTCGGAAGCATCGATCGCGGTGAGCTGCACCGAATCGACGATGCACTCCGCCGGCACGGCAACGCGTAGGTCGGCCAGGGTCGCGTTCGCCGTCCCCACCCGCGCGTCGAGCCGCAGCCGAGTCCGGTCCGGTTCGAGCGACAACGAGAGGGTCTGTGCGACCGGCAGGGGAAGCTCCCTCCGGCTGACGCCGATCGACACACGCTCGCCGACGGCCCTCGTCGACCATCCGACCGAACGTCCGACCACATCGTCGGCGCGGGGCGGAAGCATCCGCACCGTGGCCGGGAGTTCGGCCGCCACCCGCAGGCCGGGGGTCGAGGTTCTCAGCCTCACGTCCATCGTCGCCTCCACGTTTCCCGCGGGGACGACGACAGGAAGATCGAAGATGCCGACGGGCGAGGACAACGGCATGCGAAACGCGAGCGATGCCCTCCGCGGCGATGCATCCGGTGTCGTCCATTCCACCCAGCCGCGGCCTTGCGGCCAGAACCTCGCGACGAAGCCGTCGCCGTCCACGAGCGGATCTTCGATCGGCACGAGCCGCGGATCGATGTCGAGATCGAGCGACCGGCAGATGCGGTCCCCCGAACCGCCCTTCGATGCCTCCGCCTCGATCGAGACGCGGACGATGCACGCCCGCTCGCCCCACTCGATCTCGTGCGAGCACGACACCATCGCCGGCCGACGCACGATCGACGCACCGCGTCGCTTGGCCCGTGAGATCCTCACGGCCGTGCCTCCCGTGACGTCGAACACCACCGGGTCGATGCCGTCGTCAGTCGTGCGGCCGGCGAAGTTCCACCGACGATCGGCCTCGGTCCCGCCCTTCGACCATTCGCACTCGTGCGGCCAGCCGCCGCCCGAGATCCACTCCGCCGGCAGGGAGACCGTCGACCTCGCGGCCGCCGGCAGGGCCACAACGGCCTCTTCGATGGCTTCGGCCGACTCGAACGTCGGGCGGAGTTCGACGCGAAGCAGCTTCCTGCCGAAGCCTTCGAGTTCCACCGCGAGGCTGCGACCGTCGGCCGAGACCGCGTCGGCGAGCGGCGCGCCGTCGAGCGACGCGGATCCCGGGACGAACCTCGCCCCACCCCCGGGCTGTTCGAGCACGATCCGCCCGCCCACTTCCACGTCGAGTTCGGTCTCGAGCCCCCAGGGGGCAGCGTCGCCAGCAGGGCTGCCGCGGACCTCCAGCCGGGTACGCACGAAGCCGACCGCCCGGGTCGCCGGCCCGCGATCCGCGGCGGCGATCGCGCGGAAGATCGGTTCAGGAACCAGCGCGATCGGCCCCGAGTCACCGGGGGCGATGAAGACACGTTCCGGGGGCCGCGTCTCGGCCGCCGTCGCATCGGTGGCGACCAAGACCGCCGCCGTGGTGGCACCGATCAGGATGCCGCGACGCCCGGCGAGACGGATCACGGCCCCCGCGAAGAGACCGGAGAAGAGCGACCGCGCGAGGCCGTACCACGGGGCGGCCGACCAGAGGACCGCGAGCCCGCAGACGAGCGCGAAAAACAGGATCGCACCGAGCCGCTTCCGCGCGAGCCACCAGCCCGCCGCAAGGCCCAGCGAGGCGACCGCGATCGCCGCACGCCATACCACCTCCGACCTCACGAGCGTCACCGTGGCCTCGCCCGCACCTCCATCGACCGGCACGAATCGGTGCAGGCCGTAGGGCGCCCTCTCCCGGGACGGCGCGATGCCGAGCAGCCGCCCCGACCACGACGGAACGGCCGCATCCGTGAGACGGTGCCGCGCGGAGGCCATCGCGATCTTGAGCTGCGGGGGAAGCCCGAGGAGCCACGAGCGTTCCAACACGGGCAGGTCGAGACGACCGGCGGCGGCGTTCACGGTCCAGCACCCCCAGATCGGCCGCGACTCGGAGACCAGCCGCAGGTCGAGCCGGACGAACCTCCTGCCTGACGGCAGCTCGATCACGATCTGGCCGCCGGCAGCGTCCGATCCAGTGGCCTCGAGCCTCGCGCCATCGACGAGCACTCCCTCGAGCCGCTTGTCCGCCGGCAGATCGAGTGTGACGCCGCTGCGGCCGTGGTTTTCGATGACGAAGCTGGTCTCGTATTCGGTGCTGCCCGACTCGTCGCACCACGTGGTCGTTGTCTCGCTCCATACCCATGCGCGGGCCTTCGACGCCGGATCGACGTCGGGCGCGAGTTCGAGCGGCGGCGGTCCTCCCGGCGCGAGATCCCGAGCGGCGTCGAACATGAACGCCGCCACCGGCATGCCCGCCCGATCGGAACCCGCCGCCCTCCCCGGCATCTCCGGAAGCCGAGTCGTCGTCACGATCGGTCGCCCGCGGCCCGCGTCGCGCACGAAGATCTCGCCGCCACTCGTCGACGCTCCCTCCACCCACGCCAGCGCCACTCGCCGCGGTCCCGCGAAGGGCACCGTTCGGGTCGCCCGGATCGACACCGGCTCGCGAACCGGCGGCGCGATCTCGACGAGCCACGACTCGGCGGCACGCGACTGGTTCGTGTCTCTCTGGTCGCGGCGAGGCTCGGAGTCGATGCGGCGGGCCGAAACTTTCGACGAGGATGGCGCCAGAACCGACCACTCAGGCGGCGACTCCGCGGGCTCCGAGAGGAAGACCACGAGGGAATCGACCTCGGAGCCCCTCGGCGTGCACTCGAACGTGAACGACTCCGTCAGCCGGTCTTCCCGCGAGGTGACGTGGATCCGCGTCTGCACATCGACAGGAGGCCGCCGTCGGAGAAACGTGATCTCGCCCGCCTTCGCGAGTTCGCCTGCCGGCAGCCTCGCCCTCGGCGGCCCGGGCTCCAGGAGAGCCCGAATCCTCTGAGGCAGCACTTCGGAATCCCTGGCGACCTCGGCGACGCCGCCGACGAGGATCGTGGTTTCTGCGTTCGCGCGGATGTCGATCAGCGATTGCCCCTCCGACTCACCGTCGAAGCGGACCATGTCGAGGTTCGCGGTGGGGAAGGCCCGTCCTGGCGGCAGGACCGAGCGATGGCCGACGACCCGCAGCGTGAGATCGCGGCCCGGGGCGATTCCGCGAACGAGCCCCACCCGCAGGACGCTCCCGGGCGCCGAGCGTTCGACGCCCCAGTCGAGCGGCACCGCCTCGCCGGGGATCTCCACGGAGTCGACCAGCCATCCCGGGCCGATCCTTGCCTTGACTTCGAACAACTCGCCACGTCCGATTCGGATGTTCGCCATCGCCCGACCCGTCGCCGCACCTCTGGAGGAGATGTCGACGGTCGTCACCCTGGCCGTGTCGATTTCCGGGATGCGGTCGGCGACTGCCACCCGTGCAGCACCGGCCGCGGACTGCTGCTCCACGGTGATCGACGGCAGCCGGGCCCGTTCACTCTCCGCATCCGTTCGTGCTGCGGACGTTTCCGAGGTCGGTACGATCACGGCACTCTCCACCTCGACCGAACTGAACGTCGTCGACTCGTCGAGCGAGACGATCATCAGGCCCGAGGCCCATGCCTCCGTCGCCGGCCGCACGAGGGGGAGCCTCGTCGTGACGGCCGTCCTGTCGAAGGCCGCAACAGCGGACACGACGACCGCCGCGCGGCCGCCGCTCCCGCCCGCTGGCAGCCGGACGCGAATGCTTCCCCCGTCGTCGCCAACGCTCCAGAGCAGCGGACCGCCTGGAATCGCCCCCTCGGCACGCAGCGCCACGGCCGTCACTGTCAGGCCGGGATCGAGCATCAGGCTCAATGACTCGTCCCGCCAGGGCCGACGCGGCTCGATGACGGCCTCCAGCGACCACTGCCTGCGGGCCATGGAAAGGAGGTTCACCACGTCCAGCGGCACGACCGTCGACCCCTGCTCGAACCGGATCGTCAGCGATTCGACGGCTCGAGGCACGATCCGGTACCGCCACCCCGCGAGATCGTCCCCGTCGTCACGCGTGACCGTCGCGAAGCCTCCCTCGACGACGGGCCTGACGCCTTGGGGGACCATGAGTTCGATCGTCGTCGTGACCGCCGTGAGAATGGGAAACGTGGCCGATGAAGAGCGATTGGACGCCGCCGCCGGCCCGAGGCCGGCGGATCGCGCGACCGACTCAGCGGCCCCGCGGCAGCGATAGCGACCCGGTTGCCTGACGAACACGCCGACCCGCCCGTCGGGCAGACCGGCGACGGTCGCCACCCCCGTGCCATCCTTCGTCTCGACCGTCGCGGCCTCGATCCCGAGCCCGCCGATCGGCACGACGAATGGGAAGCGGTCGAATCCCCTCTCGACGTCGAACTCGACCGTTCCCGCAAGCCCTTGACCGGGCTGCCACGAGAGTTGGTACGCCACCCGCTGGAGCGTCGGCGCACGTCGGCCGGGCTTGGGTGAAGACGGCACCGCACGGGAAACCGCCTCGTCGAACTCCGCCAGCGGCATCGGCACGTACCGGGCTCCCCCGCCCATCTTCGACGCGGCCTTCTGGTCCGGCACACGGACTCGCAGGAATCGCACGGTCTCGTCGGCCTGCACGGTCTCGTCGGCCTGCAAGGGCGCTCCGCCCGCATCCGCGAGGACAATCGCCAGGAGAAGCATCTTCACGATCCCTTTCACGCTCGCGGACGAGCCGGCGCCGATCAGGACCGACGGCACTGCCACCGTGCAGGTCGACGATCCGGAGATGATCACGCGGGAAGAAGCCGTTTCGGTTCCGCGAGCCGCCCACGGCGCGACGGCCATTCGCAGGCCGGCAGCCATGACCGAAAGCGCGAGCCCTGGCACGGCGTACTGCACGGCGAGTGGTGCGAGATCCGGCGAGGCGATCGCGAGGGCCGCCCACGTCACGCCGAGCGCGACAGCGAGGGGCACGAGCCGGTTCGCCGGCCGGTACACGACCGCCAGTCCGCCGAGCAGGATCGGGCCGGAGACCAACGCCACCATGAGCCAGCTGGGAAAAATCCAGATGGCCTCCCGGCCGGGCCATCCGATCCCCGAGTACACGTCGCGTCGCCCGACCACCGCGGGCGTCGACCGCTCCTCGTCGATGGAAGTTTCCTCCTCGAGACGCGGGTTTACCCATCGCGCGAGCGACTCCCACGAAACGACCGGACGCCGGACGAACCCCAGTCCGGACCATGCCCAGCCCTGCTGCGACGTCCATCGGCGCGGGCCGAATACGACGTGCTCGTCGGTCTCGAACTGCACCTCCCAGTAGAAGCGTCGCTGCTGCGTCCGATCGCCGAATTGAGGAGCCTCGAGAACGAGCGGTTGCAAGAGCGCGGGCCTCGGCTGCACCCGCTCGATCTCGAGGAGGTGCTCGCCGAGGCTGCCGCCCGCGGGAATCTCGACGACGATCCGGCCACCCGGCTGGATTCCGCCGACAACGCTACGGCCGTCGAGCCTCACCTCCACGGCGTTCGACGCAGCCTCACCAGGCAGCGTCAGCTGGATCGCGGGGGCCTTGGTTTCGATCCGGTATCGGAAGAGGTCTTCTCGTCGGTCCGGTAGCACTCTCGTCTCGAGCCATGCAGCCTCGACGATCGCGGAGGCGGCGGCGGTCTGTCGCTCGGCGGCTAGCGCGATCGGCACGCTCTCCTGCAGCTTTGAGGACGTCCAACTCCGCGAGCCCCCGCCCCCCGGGATCGAAACGTCCCGCTTCCACTGGTCGCCGCGGAGATCCACGGCGAGCCCTCCCTGAGGCTCGACGGAGAACGACTGGCGGGCGACCTTTCCCTCCAAGGGCGTCACGATCGGAAGATCCTCCGCCACGGTGGCCTCGACGGGAACTTCCGGGGTCTTGAGCGAATAGCGGATCTTGAGGTCGACGCTCCCGAGCCGCGGCGAGGGCAGTTCGGCGAGCAGCCTCACCACGGCCGGCGGCGACGGCTCGACGTCGGCCGCCGACTCCCCGGCAGAACGCTCGGACGACTCGCGAAGGTTGAGCAAGGTCTCCTGGTATCGCACCTCGAGCCCGCCCGACTCGTACACCGACCTCGGCACGGCGAGCGAGACCGACGCGAGAGGAACGTGGGCGATGTCGTAGCGGATGGTCTCATCCACGACGATGTCCGACCGGTCGACGACCGCGTGGGTCGAGATCATCGCGTCGATGCGCCGCGGCAGAAACCGTCGCGCGGCCGCGAACGCGGCCTCCGTGCCCTCGAGACGGTAGGCGAGCGCCGTGGAGTCGCCGCCCCTTCCGGAGGCGGCCTGTCGAACGAGGCCACGAATCACCGCGACGTCGGGCACGAGCTCGATGTCGCTGTCAGACACGATCGTCACGGAAGCCGAACCGACGAGGTTGGCCTTCGGCACCGGCAGCGTCCAGGCGACCCGCTCGTCGCTCCTCGCGATGGTTCGTGCCGCCCGGATCTCGACGGTACCGTTGCCCGTGAGCGGCTTCACGAGAGGGATTCTCAGCTTGCCGCCGCTGCCGGTGATCGCGTCGGCATCGACGAGGCTCGAGGGGCCGACGGCGTCGATGCCCCAGCCGTCGAGCCCGAGCTCGATGTCGGTGATCGGGCGGCCGCGGACGGAGATCCGAAGCCGAGCGTCGAGTTCGATCCGCGCGCCCCTGACGGAGTATCCGTATTCCGGCTCGATCACGACGCGGCTGCCGAGCGGCTTGACCTGCAGGGGAAGCCTCGCCGGCTGCGAGTCGTAGGCGAATGCCCCGATGCATTGGCCGTTGTCGAGGCCGGCCGGCGGATCGACCCGCCGATTCGCGGGAACGGGCCCCCAGTTCACCTGCCAATCGCCGTCGACGAGGATGCTGATGCGGCCCCACTGTCTCCAGTCGGCGATGCCGTCGACCCGGTAGGCGAGCGATTCGACCGCACCCCCGTCCACCGGCGTCTCACATTCGAACCGCAGCGTGGCGTTGCCCGACGCATCGCGATACACCGCGAACACGGCATCGGGCCCGGCCTCGTCGCCCCGCATCTCGACGAGCGTGGAAGGCGGCCGCACGGCGACGACGGACGCGCGGGCCGGCAACCTCACCGACACGGTCCGCATCCGGGCCGGCAGGCCGCGGAGTTCGACCGCGACGTCGGAGACCGCACGACGGCCGTCGATCCTGACGGCGATCTCCCCGACGGCCTGTGGTGCCGCGGTGTTCACCGACGCGACGGCGCCGGGGCCCCGCATGAGGATCCGCGTCGGGCCGGCCAACCCCACGAGCGTGACCAGGCTGCCGGGGGTTTTCTTCCGCGGCGGGCCATCGACGGAGTCTTTGCCGCCCCGCGGGGGCTCCGTCGGGGAATCCGCGGCGGCCCGCTCAACGCGGGGCTCGACCCGCGGAGGATCGACGGACACGACCGGGTCCTCGATCGCCGTGCGAATGGTGATCCGTGAGGCGGCCGCCCGCGGCAGGTCCACCGACAGAGCCTCCTGGTCCTTCGCCCGATCGACGCGAAATGCACCGCGGATCAGGAGGACGTGCTCGTCGCCGACTCGTCCCTCGAACCAGCCCCGGTAGCCGCCCGGCCGTTCGTTTTCGCGATCGATCAGGAACCGCCCCTTCCCCTCGTGGATTGGGAACTCGGTCAACCGAAAGCCGTCGAGCGCGAGCGGCACCCCCACCCAGCCCGCGTCCGACTGCACGACCTTCATGCGAATGGTGGCGGGGCATTCGTCGCCGACGGTCTCTCCCTCGACCATCACACTCGTGATCACCGCCGGCGGCGGTTGAGGCCCGCGTGGGAGCCCCTCCTTCAGCCGGAGCATCTCGACGAAGTCCTCGTAGCGAAATCCGGGCACCGGCAGGAGTCCGCGGGCGGCATCCTCGAGGTAGAAGATCTCGGGCTTCACCTCCTCCAGCCGCGCCGCGGGGGACTGCCCCATCGCGACCGAGCGCAGGCCGCCCGCTGCGGCGATGACTGCCACAAAAAGAACGACGAATCGCGGTCGCCAGGGTGTGGGGCCTGGACTGCGAGATCGGCGCCGGGGAGAACGCGACACAAAACAACCTCCTTGAGGAGGGTACCTCAGACTCGGCGGCCACGCACATCTTTCGCAGCCGCTCGCCGCCGAACAACCGTCACGCCCGTTGCCCCGGGCACGACCCGCAGATCCGGCAGCGATTCATCGGCTGCCGCGGCCGGGCATCAGATTCCCTTCCGGCCGTCGTGCGACGCGAACAGCCGCTGGAGGCCCTCGAGGAGCGGAATGCTGGCGGCGGCGATGAACGATGGATCGGCCATCGGAATCGGGGAGGGGCCCGGTGGCGAGGCGGGATCGGCGGCGAAACGGCCGAGCGTCCCACCGGCTTCCGAGACGAGCAGGAACCCGGCGGCGACGTCCCAACTCTGGATGCGACGCGCCCAGAACGCATCGAGCCGGCCCGAAGCGAGCCACGCGAGGTTCAAGGCGGTCGACCCGCTGCGTCGGACGGACCGGACGAGGGGCAGGGCCGCCAGGAAATCTTCCACGGCCGCCGACTCGACGCTCGGGTGCGCCGGAAAACTCACTGCGACGAGCGACTCCGCGAGGTCCACCGCGGCCGAAACGCGGATCGGTCGACCGTTGCATCGTGCGCCAAGCCCCGCGGCAGCCACGAAGCATTCTTCGGCGACCGGATCGTAGACCGTCGCGACAAGCGGAGTGTCTCCTCGAAACAGCGCGATCGACACGCAGTAGGCCGGGTAGCCGTGCACGTAGTTGGTGGTGCCGTCGAGAGGATCGACGAACCAGGTGAGCGGTGGCTCACCTCCGGCCGCCCCCTCCCGCCACGGGCGGCCGACACGCTCGTCGTCCCCCTCCTCGCCCACGAAGGCATGACCCTCCTCGCCCACGAAGGCATGATCGGGGAATTCACCGAGCAGGATGTCCCGAATCGCCCGCTGTGACTCGCGGTCGGCCTCGGTGACGAGGTCGCGCGGTCCCTTGTTCTCGACGCCGAACCGCCCCACCCACGTTCCGAGCACGCGGCCCCCCTCGCGGGCCGCGCGTTCGCAGGCCTCGAGCCAGCGTGTCAGGTTCGTTTCCAGGGTGTCGGCGGCGGCGGGGAGGGAACTTCGCGGATGTTCCATTGGAGGACAGTATATATAGCTGTATGACTTCCCTCCGTCCCCACGAACGCCCCATCGCCCCCACCGCGGGTTGGACGCTCGAGGCACTTGTCGCAAAGCATGCTGTCGATGCGTCCGCAACGTGGCCGGGGACGCTGCGGCCGGGGACGCCTTCGGCGCAGGTTCAGCTCGACCGACCGGCTGCCGGAATCGGGTTCGCCGGCGGCGAACCTCCGTGGCCGTTCTCCCTGCTCGGCCTCGTGCTCGACCCCGCCGCGGAGCGTGCGGCGGGCGAACATCACGACGTGATCCCGCCGACCGACCGATGGGTTCGCGGCGACGATGTCGTCGCCGTCTACGAACCGAGGGATCCGCGGTCGCTGAAGGCGACCGCGATGTGGCGGCGGTGGCCGACCGGGAGCCCCGCCGTCGTCGCCTGGGAACTCGTCGTCTCCTGCCAGACCTCGCTGCTCGCCAGCGATGCGACCGTGATCGTCCGCTCGCGCGTTCCCGCGGGCGAGATCATCTCGCCGACGGCTGCGGCGGCCCTCGCGCGTTCCGCCCCGGGCCCGAGCGTCCTCGTCGCCACACATCCGCTCGAAGCCAGACGCCTGGCAATCCGCCCGGATCCCCTCGGCGGGCCGGAGTTCACGGCGCCGGTTGCGATCGAGTGCCATCTCTTCCCGAGCGTCGTCGAGAAGGGCGTGCTCCTTCGCGGCCGAGTGCTCGCGGCCGTCGGCCCCCGCGAGAACGACGCCGAGTGGTCGGCCGGCCTGCTCGACCGCTTCGCCGCGTCGCCGCCACCGCTGACGACCTGACCACGGCTTTGCCGTTTTTGAGAACCGCAGCAGAGGCTGCCCACGTCCATGGGTCGGGGGTGTCCCTGCCCCGTTGCCGGACGTTCGCGGAGGGCATCCTGCCCTCCGCTCTCTCGGATGCAGACGGCGCGCCGCAATCCTTGCTTCGCTTGTCTGCATACGCCGGCTCCCGGGGCAGGGACACCCCCTCCCGTTATTCACGCGAGATTCTGGACACGCGGGAAGCTCGGACGGCCCTGCACCGTCGCACCTTCTGGTTGACGCGGATTTTTTGCGGTTGGAGCGTTTTCACGGCCCCCGCTACATTTTTCCCAGTCCCCCCAGGAGGCATTCGCGTGGCTGACCTCGTCCTCGCCTTCGACGCCCGACTCGACCGACCGATCCCGATGCCCGCCGATGGGCCGGACGCCATCGATCGCATCGTGTCCGACGCACCGTTCGACGCCCTCGACGCCGCCGCCTCGGCCGCCAGGCAGGGCCGCGCCTCGGCGGTCGTGCTCTTCGGGGAGTCGCTCGACCCGAAACGGGCGAGCCCCGCGCAGGCCGCGCGGCTGCGGCGGCTCATTCTCAGCCTCGCGTCGGAGGGTTGCCGCACGGTCTGGGTGACCGTCGAGGAGGCCGCGGCGACGGAGGTTTCCCGCATGCTCGGCTCGCCCAACGGCCTGTCGTTCGCGTGCCCGTCGGGCCCGGCAAGGCTTTCGATCCGCGGCCGGTCGGTCGACATCGTCGCCGACGGGCCGGCGGGAGTGGCGGTGCTCGTCGAGGATCCCGGGGCGGGCGGCCACCCGCTCCGTTGGCACGCGCACGGCATCGCCGGCGACGGCCGCATCCGCGGCACGGGGCAGCCGCTCGAGTCGCTCCAGCCGCGGAGTTCCGACGAACCCCACCCCGGGCAGTGCGGAGTGCTGACCCTCTTCGATCGCCATGCAGCGCTTGCGCCGTCCGGCGGCTCGATCGTCGAATCGTTCGAGAAGGTGCCGACGCAGCAGGTCGCCTGGCGAACCGTCCGCGTGCCCGGGGGAAGCCTGACCGGCGAGGAGGATCTCGCCACCGACATCTGGAAGGCGATCGAGGACGTGGCGGCCGCGGACCGCGCGGTCGTCGAGTTCCTGCGGGTCGTCGTGGACTGCGGCGGGAGTGTCCCAAAGCGGCTGTTCGTCTCGCAGATCGCGGCGGGAACGCTCGCCCGCGTGCAGTCGCTCTTCGATCCTCGAAGCTTCCGCGTGTGGTGCCTTTCAATCGAGGCCGACCGGCGCGAGCCGCTCGAGCGGATCGAGCGGGCGGCGGCCGGCGGCGTGCCGGGGGTCGCGACCTTCGCCGCGTCGCTCGCGGGACTCGCGCGATCGATCGAGCAGCCCGCCGATCTTCGCGAATCGGCCTGGCTCGCGCTCGAACTGCTGGAAGTGGCCTGAGGAAAAAATCGCCATGCACATCGAACGCATCGACATCGACCGCTTCGGCGGACTGCAGCGGGTCCAGATCGACGCCATCGGCCCGGGAGTGCAGGTGCTCCACGGCACGAACGAGGCGGGCAAGACCTCGATTCTCGAGTTCGTCAGGGGTGTCTTCTTCGGGTTCGGCCCGCTCTTCGACCGCGGCGTACTCGACCAGCGAACGAGCGCGAGCGGGAGGCTCGTCGTGCGTGACCGAGACCAGGCCTGGACGCTCGAGCGGGAGCACGACACGATCCACTCCCACGAGTTTCTCTCGGGCCTCGTCCGCGGCAGGGGAAGGGAATCGGTCGGCGAGCACCTGCGGATCACCGACGCCCGCGGCACCGTGTTCACGATTGACGGGTTCCGGGCCGATGAATCGGCCGTGCGAGACGGCGGCGGCCCGGAGCCGTTCGACGGCTGGACGGCCGGCATCGACTGGAAAACCTATACGGCCGTCATGGCCTTCGGCCTCGACGAATTGCACGAACTCTCCTCGCTCGACGCCGAAGGCTGCGGCGCCAGGCTCTACGAACTCGCCGGCGGCCTCGACCGCGCGAAGGTGGCCCGCGTGCTCGGCGACATCGCCGATGCGCTCGCGCGGCTCGACTCCCCTTCCCCCGAAACGTCGCCGATCGCCGCCCTCGAGCGGCAGCTGGCATCGGCGAAGAACCGCCTCGCGGCCCTCCAATCGCCGGCTATCGCGGCGGGCGACGCCTGGATCGAAGCCGTGCGGCTCGAATCGGAAATTGAATCGCTCACCCGCGACGTCACCCGGGCGGAACGGTTCGAGCGGCTCGTCCTCGAGGCGATCGACATCGAGCCGCTCCATGCCGCGAAGCACCGCACCGCCGAGCGGCTGGCGGGCCTGGGCAACGAGCCGCTCGTGCACCCCGACCTCGACGTCTGGCGGGAGCTCGTTCGGCACCGAGACCGGGCGGCGAAGATCGCGGAGAAGCGGCGACGGATCCGCGGCCGCGCGTCGGCCCGCTACAAGGCGGTCGCCGCCCCCTCGGCGGCATGGGCGAAGCGAACCTCGATCATGGCCCTGGTCGACGACCTCCCGAGACTCGACCGGCTCCTTTCGGAAGCGGCCCAGGCGGAGGCCCACTCGCGGCTCGCCAGCCGCCGGTTCGGCGAACTGCTCGGCACGGCCGGGATCGCGAAGCTCTGGCGGGTCGAGCCGAAGGCCGTGGCGGCCGATGTCGCCCCGTGGGAAGCCGCCGATCCCTTCGGCGACACGTCGCTCCCGATCGGATTCACGCGGCCGTTCGGTGGGCTTCGCGCAAAGTCCCGCGCCGTCGCCGCCGCGCGGCGGCAGGTGGTGGAGGCGAAGGCCGCCGTCCGGGAGGCGAAGACCGGGCTCGACGGCCTGCGGTCGAGCCTCGTCGGCGCGGGCAAGGTGAAGCTCGCCGAGGCGATCGAGGAGGCCTCGGCCAAGGCGACGCTCTACCGCAACAGGATCACGGCCGGAGACCAGCTCGCCGAGCTCGACCGCACGACGCAGCGACTCGAGCGGGAGGTCGTGCTGGCCGCGCGGCAGCAACTGGTTCCGGTGGAGTGGCTGCTCGGGCTCGGAGCGGTGTTCGTGCTCGGGGCCGGCCTCCTGCTCTCAGGGCTGCTCTTGCCGCAGGCCGTGCCCGGGTCGATGGCCTACGCCATGGCGGCCCTCGGCCTCGCGGGAGTCGTCGTCGCCGGTGCGACGACCTGGTCGCTCGACCGGGCGGCGACGGGCCGGCTCGACGTGTCGCGGCGGCAGCTGGAACTGGCGAGGAAGCAGCGGCAGGAGGCACAGGCGACCTGCGAGCAGCTCGAACGCCGGATTCCGCAGGAGGCGATGCGGGCGCTTCCGCAGCGGGCTGCGGAGGCTCAGGCGGAGGTGGAAAGGCTCGAAGGAATCGCCGCCCGCGAGGGCACGCTCCACCTGCTCACCGACGGCGTGACGACGGCCGAGGACCGGCTCGCGAAGGCGATCGCCGCGACGAAGGCGGCGAAGGCCGCCTGGCGCCGCGGCCTCGAGCAGCGAGGATTGCCGACGACTCTTAAGCCGGGCGACGTTCGCGAACTCGCCCACCACCGCACGGCCCTCTTGGCGCTCGACGAAGAGCGTCGGCGGGCCGCCGAGGAGGCTCGCATTCGCCGCGGGGCGGTCGCCGCCTACCGCCAGCGGATCGAACAGCTGCTCGCCGACTGCGACATGCTTCCGGAAGGATCGCTCCACGATGGATTCTCTCCGACCGACCAGGTCCGCAGGCTCCGCGAGCGGCTGGAGGTCGATTCGACGCACGCCCGACTCCGCAGTCGCCGAAAGCGGAAGCTGGTCGCGGCCCGCCGGCTCCACCGCCGCGCGGTCCGGTCGCTTCAGGCGGCCGAGTCGAAGCTGGCGGCGATCTACGGCCGTTGGGGCGTCTCCGACGAGGCGTCGTTCGTGGCGCTCGTGGACCGCAGGCAGGAGTTCGAGCGGCTGCGGGAGGAGGCGAAGGTCGCCGCGGCCGAGTTCACCGCCGCCCGCGACCGGCTCGCGGCGAACGACGACCTGCCCGAGTCGCGGATCGAGGATCTTGACCGCTGGCTCGCGGAGTCGCTTCGTGCCGCGTCCGAGGTTCCGGCCGACGCTACGACGATCTCGCTTTCCGAGAGGGCACGCGAAGCCGACCGCGCGGTGTCGCAGGCTCGCGACGCGGTGGCCCGCGCACGCGAGCGACGTGCGGCGGCACTCGCCCGCGCGGAGGCGTCGGCGCAGAATCGCTCCGGCGAACCACTCCAGCGGGAGATCGCGGACGTCGAGGAGCGACTCTCCTCGCAGCGACACCGACGGCGGAGCCTCTCGCTCGCCCGAGACCTGCTCGAGGAGACCAGGCTGCAGGTCGCGAGAAATCATCAGCCTCCGGTGCTCAAGGAGGCCTCGCGGTGGCTCGCGCGGCTCACGGGCGGCCGGTACGTCGCGATCACGACCCTGCTCGACGAGGCGCTGCTCGAGATTCACGATTCCGACGGACGTCACTGGAAGCCCAATCGGCTCAGCCGGGGAACCCGCGAGCAGGTGTTCCTCTCGCTGCGGCTCGCGCTCGTTTCCGACCTCGAGCGGCGCGGTGTCCGCATGCCCGTGATCATGGACGACGCACTCGTCAACTTCGACGATGCCCGGGCCGCGTCCGCCGCGAGGGTGCTCGTCGAGTTCGCGGCGGAAAGCCCCAGATTCCCACGACAGCTGCTCGTGCTCACCTGCCACGCCCACGTCGCGAGGCTCTTCGATCAGGCGGGCGCGACGGTGCGGTCGCTCGACGGCACGCTCCGCCGCTGGCTGCCGGAGTCGAAACCGGCTCCCGAGCCGGTGCAGGAGCCAGAGCCCGTAACGGTAACGTTCCACGAGCCCGATCCCGAAAGAACAAATCCGATCGGGCCGGTCGTCGTCCACAGCCCGCCGAAGAAAAGCCGCGTCGTCGTCGCGATGCGCCGTCACCGCCGCTGAAAAGGAAGGCCGTGAGCCGCCGCACCGAGCCCATCACGCTAGACCGGGAGGGGCTGCCCGTGTGCCCGAGACGGCGTAGCTGACCAGCGCAGGCCGGAGGCC
>CAZPEM010000044.1:0-21288 GCA_964585575.1 uncultured Chitinophagaceae bacterium | reverse complement strand
TCGAGATCACCTCGTTGGCGTTCATGTTCGACTGCGTGCCGCTGCCGGTCTGGAAGACGACGAGCGGGAAGTGGTCGTCGAGCTTGCCCGCGATCACCTCGTCGGCCGCCTGCACGATGAGCTTCACGGTGTCGGCGGGCAGCTGGCCGAGTTCGCCATTGGCCAGAGCCGCCGACTTCTTGAGGATGCCGAGCGCCCGCTTGATGGCGCGGCCCCATTGGAAGCGATCGACCCCGATCTTGAAGTTGTCTCGCGACCGTTCCGTCTGCGCGGCCCAGTAGCGGTCGGCGGGAACCCGCACCTCCCCCATGCTGTCACTCTCGGTGCGAAACGCTGCGGCGGACATCGGTGTCTCCCGGTAAGGCGACGAATCCGCTCCATTGAAACCTACCCGCGGCGGTGGGCAAGGACCGGCTCAGAACCGGCGGCGGCGAAGGCCTCCGGCGGTGGCGGGAATCGCCTGCTTCACCGGCGGGGCGGGGCCGAGCGAGACGGCGAACCACCCGTCGCTGACGGCGGCCTCGATGACCGACAGGCCCTCCATGCGGGGGTTGGCCACCACCCGGTCGGGCAGCACGGGGAGCGGCCGCTCCTTCGGAAAGACCTTGCTGAAGATCGCCCGCAGGGCGATCTCGAGCCGGCCTCGCTGGTTGTCTCCAGAGAGCTGCACCACGCCGTCCCGTTCGAGGAACACCTGCAGGCCGGTGACCGTCGGCCGGTAGGCGACGTTCGCCACGATCCCCTCCCAGCTGCGACGCGGGCTCTCGAGCCGGTCGATCGCGACGCGGATGCGGAACTGTCCATTTTCGGCCGTCACACGCACCGGCTCCGCCGCCGCGAATCTGACCGTCACACCCTCGGGCAGGTCGTCGTCGCGACGGGGCTCGAGGCCGAGCTTCCGACGGATCATCGCCACGAGCTCCTGGAGCGGGAGCGTGCGGCCCGCCACACCGAGCCGCGCGACGGCGTTGTTGAAGGACGACTCGTGAAGCTGCAGGTTCAGGACCGCGGCCGGCGGCGATCGCGGACGGGGCGTATGGCCCGAGACCTGGTCGTCCGCCGCGAGCCGCATCCGCAGCGAAGCCGCCGAGGCCGACGTCTCCAGGGCGAGCGGCGTCGGCTCCAGCCCGAGCCGCACGAGCGGATTCCAGAGCTTCTCGCGGATCCTCGACTCGATCTCCGCGAATCGCGGGGCCGTCTCGTCTTCCACCTCCTGACGCGACCTCGCGATGATGCGGTCGAGCATCTCGCGGGTCGCGTCAGGCGCGACCTCGGCATGCTGGCTCTTGGCGATGTTCCGGACGACCGAACGCATGATCGGCACCGCGTCGAAGCTCGTCTCGAGGGCGTCGTTCCGGCCACGGGCGGCCGCCGCGGCCTGGGCCTTGCCGAGCTCGAGGCCGGCGGGCGTGATGCGAACCGGCTTGCGGACGGTGAAGCTCGCGAGCGACCGCGACTTCACTGAGACGGGCCCCGCGTCGGTGACCGTGCGGGAGTCGATGTCGCCCTTCACCTCGAGCTCCATGTTCACGCACGACGGGTCGGGGAGCAGATGCACGGTCGTGGACCGGGCGATCGACCGCGTGCCGCGAACCCGCCGACCGAGGATCATCTCGTCGACCGCCCCCTTGCTCTCGACCGGTTCCGGGAGCAGCCGGTCGAGGAACTCGCGTTGCACAGCGATGCGGACGTTGGCGGCCCGGTAGTGCTCCTCGACCTCGCGGGCGACCGTTTGGGCCGCCGGGAGCTCGAGGGACGCCAGCTGGCTGGCGGACGCGGCGATGATGGCAGCGTCGGCCGGGCCATCCTCCTCCTCGAACCGCTCCATCGCGTCGAGGAGGGCGACCGTCGAGTATTCGGCGGTGGCGAGATCCTGCGGGGAGTCGTTCGAAGAGCGGTCGGCGAGGAACAGCCCCGAAGCCGCTCGCCAGATGGCCACCCGTCGCGCGACGGCGAGCGCGAGCCTCCTCGTCGCGGCCGACGCCGTCGGCTCCGCCTCCTCGTCCGCGAGCGCAAGACCGTTCCGCACGCTCTCTCCAAGACCGACGAGCGCCGCGACGGCGCGTTCGTCCCGCGGGCCGTCGGTGGCGAGGACGGCCTCGAGCAGGGCGGCAGACTCGCGGGCCCAGGCGGCTCGCCTCGCGGCCGGCGGGCCGGCTTCCGCGGCCGACTTCGTGATCACTTCGATGTCGGTGACAACGCTCGTCGGCACCGGCCACCGCAGGTCGCCCGGCGAGACGCGTTCCTTCGGCTCGCGGGGGTTCGTCGTCGCCGCGTCTTCGCGGCGGGCGATCTTCGCCTCCGCCCGCTCCTGTTGACGGGCGGTCCGCCACTCACGAAGACGGCCGAGCGGCCGGTCGCCGCCCCGGCCCGGTTGCCTGCCCGGCTCTCTCGCCACGCGATCGCTCTCCGGCACGCTCGACCAGTTCACGCTGTCCGGATCGTTCCAGGCCTCGCCGGGAAGGGGCGGCGCTCCCAGGGGTTTGGACGGCTTCGGTTCCGCGGCGGGCTGGGCGGAAACGGGAAGTGGGGGGCTCGGTCGAGCCGGTGTGGATGCCGTCGGCGACGGGGCGACTGGCGGAGGCGAACTGCGAAGCTCGGCGGCCCGGGATCTCACGGCCATCTCGCGAACCGTGTTCTCCCCGGCTTCCGCGGGCGGCAGAACGATCGTGACGTCGATGTCGGGCCGGCTCGCGAGCCGCACTGGTGGACGCCTCTCCGGCTCCACCGCCGGCTCGACCCCCTCGACCGCCCGCATCGAAATGGCGATCGCGGCCTCGACGGCCTCGTCGGTAGCAAGCGGCACCGGTTCCTGCGGCGGCATCACCGGCTCCGCCACCGGCTCCCATGCCTGGGGCGCGACGAGCGCGGCCAGCAGGAGACAGCCGGCGACGAACGAGGACGCGACGATACCACTGGCCCGGAACGCGGACATGATGGTCGTCGATCGGCCCGCTTGTCCCGAAAAATCGACACGACTATCCGGCACCGTCAGGCTTTGCCGGGCCGGGTGGGAGGCACTCGCCGACCGTGCGGGTCAGGCGGTCGGCGAAAGCCGGGGTGATTGGGCGAGCCTCGGGTCTTCCAGCATCGCCGTCCAGGCATCGATGAGGGCCGACACGTTGAGGTTCGCGTCGATCCATTCGATCGCGTCGAGCGTGGTCGCCAGCCGCTCGAGCGGCTGGTCGTCGTCGAGCGTCGCACGCATCGCCTGGCGGTAGACACCGATCGCCGTCTCCATCGCGGCCCGCAAGCGGGCCCGCCTCGCCGGAGCCTCCTTGCCAGCGGCCTCCACCCACGACGTCAGCTCGCGGGCAAGCTCGACGCCATGGAGCGGCCGCGACGCGAGGCGGTTTCGAAGCGACCGGTGAAACTCCTCCTCCACCGGATCGGCCGGGGGCGACATCCGCTCGGACGCCTCGAGCGGGCGGAACCGCAGCACCTGGCAACGGGAACGGATCGTCGGCAGCTGCCGCTCGACCGACGTGCCGACGAGGATGATGATCGCGTGGTCGGGCGGTTCCTCGAGCGTCTTGAGCAGGCAGTTGGCGGCTTCGTCGGAGAGATGGTCGGCGTCGAGGATGATCGCGACCTTCCGCCGCGAGAGCGCCGGTCGCAGGAGAATTCGCCAGCAGAGCCCCTCCCGCATGCGATGGCCCGCGTCTCCGATGAACGCGTCGAGCGGGATCGTGGAGCGGTCTTCCGGCTTCCGCACGAGTTCGAAGTCGGGATGGCTGCCGGCGTCGAAACGCACGCAGGCGAGGCACGTGCCGCAGGCGTCGAGCGGATCGCGGGGCTCGAGGCAGAGCACGGCCTTCGCCAGTCGCGCCGCGAACGCATCGGCCCGGGCGTCGGCCGGCCCGACGAAGAGGTGCGTGCCCGAAAGCCTTCCGCGGCGGGAGAGCAGCGAGAAGCGATCGGCCGCGGCCGCATGGCCCCGAAGCGTTTCGGCGCGGACCAAGGCTTCACCGTCCATGCGAGAACAAGGTCTCCCGGATGACGTTTTGGATCGCCGACGCGACGTCTTCCATCGATCCAGTCCCGTCGATGATACGGATTCGCACCGGATCCATCGTCGCCTCCGCGAGAAACCCCTCCCGCAGTCGCCGCCGGTAGCCGTCGCCTCGGCTTTCGAGCTTGTCGAGTGGCCGGTCGAGCCGGCGGGCGGCGGTTTCCAAATCGACGTCGAGCACGATCACCAGGTCGGGCATGAGTCCCCCGGTGGCGATCTCGCCGACGGCCCGGATCCGCTCGGGGGCGAGTCCTCCCGCGTGCCCCTGGTAGACGACGTTGGCCAGCAGGTAACGATCGGAGACGACCCAGTCCCCGCGTTTCAGCGCGGGGCGTATCACCTCCGCCACCAGCTGTGCCCTCGCCGCCATGTAGAGCAGCATCTCGGTCGTCGCGTCCAGGTGGAGATCGTGTCGATTCAGCAGGATCTCACGGAAGGCGTCACCGGCCGCCGTCGAACCGGGGTCGCGGCAGGTCACCACGCGATTGCCGCGGGAGTCGAGCCAGTCGGCGAGCAACCGGATCTGCGACGACTTTCCGCCGCCGTCGAGCCCGTCGATCGAAATGAATCGCGGGGCATCAGCCATGGGAAGGGCCCTCATGGCGGCCCGCGGGGCCGTGATTCGGCTTCGCGGGAGCCGCGGGGGCTTCGAGCAGCCGCTTCAAGCCGAGGGGATCGGAGGGGTCGAGCCGGGCGAGCTTCTCCACGACGGTTTTCGCCATGCCCTTTCGTCCAGTCTGAACGAGGCAGTGCACGAGCCCCTTCGCCGCCTGCCAGAAAGCCTCGTTCTCGCGGATGGCGTAGGGGAGTGGAGCCGGGTTTCCCGCCGCCTCGACCGCACGCAGCCCCAGCTCGTAGACGCGGCCGAAGTGGCCGCGGGCGAGCTTCGGGTCGTCGTCGTCAAGCGCGAGCAGCCCGAGCTGGAGATGCGCGTCGAGAAAATCGGGACACTCCGAGAGCAGCCAGACGAGTTCCTCGCGCGCGATCTCCGGCTCGCCCCCGTCGATCATGGCGAGCACCTCCTCCATGTCCTCCCGCCGCTTCCTCGCGCACCTCGGATGGACGAACGCGTAGCCGGAAACGCCGCCGCATGCGGCCTCGACCCTCGCTACCGCCAGCCCGTCGCCTCGCCTCTTCTGCTTGTCCTGCATGGCTCTGTGGTATCATCCGTCTCGTTCGATGCAAACCCTGGATCCAAGACCCTGGAGAATAGGAAGCGTGGCACGGGCGGCACTCGCTCTCGAGGACGGCAGCGTCTGGTTCGGCGAGTCGTTCGGCGCCCGGGGCACGGTCACCGGCGAGGTCTGCTTCAACACCTCGATGACGGGCTACCAGGAGATCCTCACCGACCCGAGCTACCGCGGGCAGATCCTGGCGATGACCGCCCCGCAGATCGGCAACTACGGGGTGAACCCGGACGACGTCGAGAGCGGCAAGCTGCAGCTCTCCGGATTCGTCGTTCGCGAGGCGAGCCGGATCTCGAGCAATTTCGCCGCCACCGGCACGCTCGGCGACTACCTCGCGAAGGCGGGAGTGGTCGGCCTCGCGGGCATCGACACCCGGGCCCTCGTCCGCAAGCTCAGGATCGGCGGCGCCATGACGGGCGTGCTCTCGAGCGACGTGCTCGACGGGAAGCAGCTCGTGGCGATGGCGAAGGCGGCTCCGAAGCTCGTCGGCCGTGATCTCGTTTCGGAGGTGATGCCGAAGGAGGTCGCTGGTTGGAGCGAACCGCTCGACCCATGGGCCGTGCCGCTTCCGCAGCCGCTCGAGGGGGGCGAACTGCCTGGGATCGTCCCGGTCGTCGGCTCTCCCAAGCACGTCGTCGCGATCGACTGCGGCATGAAGTGGAACATCGCCAGGCACCTGGCAAGCTGCGGGTTTCGCGTCACCGTCGTGCCGGGCTCGATCTCGGCCGCCGACGTGCTCGCGATGAAGCCCGACGGCGTGTTCCTCTCGAACGGCCCCGGCGATCCCGAGCCGCTCTCCTACGTGATCGACACTGTCCGCGGCCTCGTCGGAAAGGTTCCGATCTTCGGGATCTGCCTCGGCCACCAGATGCTCGCGCTCGCCTGCGGGGCGAAGACGTTCAAGCTCAAGTTCGGCCACCGCGGCGCGAACCAGCCGGTGCTCGACATCGCCACCGGGAAGGTGGAGATCACCTCCCAGAACCACGGCTTCGCGGTGGACGAGGCGACGCTCCCGCCCGAACTCGAGGTGACCCACCGCAACCTCAACGACGGCACGATCGAGGGGCTGCGGCACCGCACGGCCAAGGCCGCGAGTGTGCAATACCACCCCGAGGCGGCCGCCGGCCCGCACGACGCGGCCTACCTCTTCGAGCGGTTTCGCGGAATGATGAACGCGTAGGGCCGTCGGATTTTCGCCGCGTGCCCATCGACTCTGCCGGGTTCGGGGCTGCCCATGCCACGTCTCCGGACGTTCACTACGGTCCTCCGGACCTCCGTTCACTGCATGTCCGCTTCGCTCCGCCATCCATGGCTCCGCTCGCTCCCATAGCCCGGCGACATGGCACGGGCAGCCCCTCACGGTCAACGCGTGGCACTCAATGATCACACTGGCACTTTGATGCTGAACGCTCCCGGGGGGCGTGTTCGGGGGGTCGGGAAACGCGGAGGAGCCTCAGGTGTATCCTCACCGAAGCGACGGAGTGTCTGCTCCCCCGGCGGCAATGCGGCATCGTTCAAAATGCTCCGCTCGCTCCCATAGCCCGGCGACATGGCACGGGCAGCCCCTCGCGGTCAACGCTGCCGGGTTTTGATCCGGCCCTCACGACCGGCACGATCCGCAGGGTCTGTCGACAAACCCTGATGCCTGGGTGGTTTGCGACGGTTTTGTCGAGGGTTTTCGGTGGGGAAACTTTGACAATTGCGGAAGGGATGACATGGTTGGATCGGAACCCGTCCCCGCTTTTCCCCGGAGATTTCACGATGATTCGCTTCCGTATGCCCCTCGTTGCCGCCCTTGCCCTCGCTCTGGGCTTCGCGGCGTCCACCGCCTCGGCCGGTCTGCGTCACCACCTCAAGCACCGTCACGATCCGTCGTGCTGTGTCGAGGAGCCCGCATGCTGCGTCGAGGAGCCGGCGTGCTGCGCCCAGCCCTGCTGCCCGGCCCCGTGCATCACCTACAAGCACCACCACGGCCTCTTCCACAAGAAGCACCGCCACGGTGGCTGCTGCCCCGAGCCGACCTACGAGACGGTGCTCCACGTGACGAGCCCCGAGACCTGCTGCACCGTCGACGTGCCGGTCTGCCTACCGGCCTGCTGCGAAGGCTGCCCGGTCGAGCACTCCCGCTGCACGCTCTTCGGCTGCGGCGAGGTCCGCTACGACTGGTGCTGCGGCGTGTCGGTGAAGGTCCGCTTCAAGAAGTGCGGCGACGTCGCCGTGACGTACTGCGGCTTCTGAACGACGCGATTCCTCTCACGAGTTCATTCGCCGGCCGGGGCGCCATGCCCCGGCCGGTTTTTTTAACCCCTGCTCCATCCGGGCTTCGGGGCGGCGTGGATCGTGGGCGTCGATGCCGAGCGGAGCCGGGAGGCTTCTTCCTCGACCTGCCGCCCGGACAGCGGCTCGATCGCGAGGTCGAATGCGATGCTTTCGTGCGGCGCAAGCGCGACGACGCGGCCCTGCGTCTCCTCGAACGACCTCGGGTTCGGGTAGTTGGTCGCCGGCTCGAGACCCGTCACGTAGCCGTCGGCCTCGCCCCCCTGGTTCTTCCAGAGCGTGAAGCAGGGGAGCGTCGCGGCACGCCAGGAGAGTTTCATGGCACGCGTTCTGTCCGGGGCGACGAGCATGGCCGCGGCGCGGCCGCTCGAGTCGGGCCGCAGCTTCAGGAAGTGCACCTGCTCCCCGCGGCCTCCGTGAGGGGCCGCGTAGCGGTTCCACGACGGGATGTCGGACGCGGCGGCCGCGTCCCGCGGGGCGAGTTCCTCGACGTCCGCCACGAGCTCGCCGCCGGGGCCGAGGAGCGGCGGGCCTACGTTCACGTGGTAGAGCATCTGCATCGTCGCGGGCCGATCGGAGAGGTTCTCGACCGTGTCCCGCCAGACGACCTCCGCGCGATCCGCGTGGAGCACGAGCGACGTCCGCATCCGCAGCGAGTGCACGAGAAACCGGGTCTCGTCCACGGCCGCCTCGAGCGTGATCGTGCCCGCCGCCTCGTCGAGCACGACTCGGAGTTCGTGGGCCGGCAGGTTGGCGATCCGGCCGTGGAGCCCGTGGACGAGGCGGCCCGTGCCGTCGAAGTCGGGTGCGCCGTTGGAGACGAGTCCGCAGCGGGCGACGAGCTCGTCGAAGCCTTCGAGCCAGCCGATGCCCGACGGCTCGGCGAGCGGCACCCATGCGGGGTGCACCGGGCCTCGGACTGGGGATTTCCAGCCGAGTTCGTCGTCGCCCGAAACGATCTTCCAGATGCCAAGCCCCCGCTCGGGAAGAATGAAGGCTCGCGTCGTGCCGGCGGCGATCTCGACGAGCAAGACGCCCTCACGCCGGCCGCCGCAGAGCCGTCGCGACCGCACGGCGAGCGGCCCCGCGGTGAGAAAAACCTCCGGCTTCGCCGCGTCCGAACGGTCGTCGAGGAGGGTCAGGGTGGTGGTCATTGCCCGAATCTATACCATGTCGTCCATGCCGACCGCTCCGCCGATCGCCGTCGTCCTCGCTGCTGGCCGCGGTACCCGCATGGGCAGCGACCTCCCGAAGGTGCTCTTCGAGGCAGCGGGAAAGCCGCTCGTCGCATGGGTGCTCGAGGCGTTGGCCGCCGCGGGGGTCCACGAGCGGATCGTCGTCGTCGGCTATGGTGCCGACCGGGTCGAGGCGAGGCTTGCGGGCCTTCCCGGCGTTTCGTTCGCCCTGCAGAAAGAGCTGCGCGGCACGGGCGACGCCGTGGCGTCGGCGTCCGATGCGATTCGCGGGTTGATCGCGGACGACCAGCCCGGCACGAGCCGGCCCGTCGTGATCGTCTGCGGCGATTCGCCCATGCTGCGGCCGGAGAGCGTGGCGAGGCTGCTCGACGCGTTCGAGGCCCGCAAGGCCGCCTGCCTGCTCGGCACCGCGCGGGCGGCCGATCCCGCGGGCCTCGGTCGGATCGTTCGCGACGCGGCGGGCCGGTTTCAGCGGATCGTCGAGGAGAAGGATGCCTCGGAGGAGGAGCGGCGGATCACCGAGGTGAACATGAGCACCTACGTCTTCGAGGCCTCTGATTTGCTCGACTCGCTCGGGCGTCTCGACAACGCCAACGCGGCCGGGGAGTACTACCTGACCGACTGCCCGGCGATCCTGCTCGCCGACGGCAAGCTGGTCGATGCGGTGGCCTGCCTCCAGCCGTCGGAATCACTCTCGGTGAACACGCCCGAACAGCTCGCGGCCGTCGATGCGGCCTTGATGAACGCCGTCGCCGCGGTCAAAGTGACGCCATGAACGACCTCAAGATCTTCGCCGGGCCCGCCAACCCGGCGCTCGCCCATGACATCTGCCGCTACCTGAACCTTCCGATGGGAAAGATCTCGATCGGTCGGTTTCCCGACGGCGAGATCTCCTGCAAGATCGACGAGGACGTCCGCGGCCGCGACGTGTTCGTCGTGCAGCCGACCTGCCCGCCGGTGAACGAGAACCTCATGGAGCTGCTCGTGATGATCGACAGCTTCAAGAGGGCGAGTTCCTACCGGCTGACGGCCGTGATCCCATACTTCGGCTACGCCAGGCAGGACCGCAAGGATGCGGGCCGCGTGCCGATCACCGCGAAGCTCGTCGCGAACCTGATCACGCGGGCCGGCGCCGACCGCGTGCTGGCGATGGACCTCCACGCCGCGCAGATCCAGGGATTCTTCGACGTCCCCGTCGATCACCTCTACGCGGCGCCGGTTCTCAACAACCATTTCCAGTCGATGGAGCTCGAGAAGGACGAGATCGTCGTCGTGAGCGCCGACGAAGGAAGCATCAAGCGGGCCGTGGGGCATGCGAACCGGCTCGGGGTTCCGCTGGCGATCGTCGACAAGCGTCGCATCAGCGCCGACACGACGAAGAGCACGAACATCATCGGCGCGAGCGTCGAGGGAAAGACGGCGCTGATGTTCGACGACATGATCAGCACGGCAGGCAGCATCTGCTCGGCTGCGGAGGTGATCCACCGGCACGGGGCCCGGGCGATCTACGCGGCGGCCACCCACGGGGTGCTCGTCGGCCCGGCGATCGAGCGGCTCAAGGCCTCCCCATTCGCCGGGGTCATCATCACCGACTCCATCCCGCTTTCCCCGGCGAAGGCCCTCCCATCCATCACGGTGCTCTCCGTGGCGAGCCTGCTGGGGCAGGCCATCAAGCGGATTCACCGGAACGAGTCGGTGAGCATGATGTTCCAGTAGCCGGGGTTCTCCGCCGGGGCTTGCGAAACCGGCCTGCCGTGGCAGAATACGGGGCCACGAAACACCCACGAAAGCAGGATTTTCATGAGCGATTCCTTGGAATGCGTCGCCCGCACGTCGACCGGCAGCCGCGAGTCCCGGCGGCTGCGACGGCAGGGCATGGTGCCGGCGATCCTCTACGGCCATGGAGAGGCCTGCGTGCCGCTCGCCGCCCCCCGCGAGGCGGTCGCGGCCGCCGTCCGCCACGGAAGCCGGATCGTGGAGCTCAAGGGCGCGGTGAAGACGAGCGCCCTCGTCCGCGAGATGCAGTGGGACACGTTCGGAGTCGAGCCGATCCACGTCGATTTCGTCAGGGTGAGTGCGAGCGATCGCGTGCACGTCAAGGTGCCGATCGATCTCAAGGGCGAGTGCCCCGGGCAGCGGGCGGGCGGCATCGTGTCGCTCGTGCTCCACGAGATCGAGATCGAGTGCACCGCCGACGCGATTCCCGACAAGTTGCACGCCATGGTGGGGCATCTCGAGGTCGGCGGAGCGATCAAGGTCCACGATCTCGAGCTTCCGAAGGGCGCGAAGGTGCTCGCGGAGGCGGACGAGGTCGTCGTCACCTGCACGAAGCCGATCGAGAAGGCCGCCGAAGCGGCTGCTGCAACCGCCGAGCCGGAGGTGATCGGCCGCAAGGCCGCCGAGGAAGGCGAGAAGTCCGAAGCAGGGGAGTGAAATTCCTCATCTTCGGAATGCCAACCCTCGGATGGACGTGCGGTCTGCGTGGCGTCCCGTATGAAGCTCGTCATCGGGTTGGGAAATCCCGGGCACGCCTATGTCGGTACCCGTCACAATGTGGGTTTCGACGTGCTCGAGGTCCTTTCGCGGAGATGCGGCTCACCGGTCCGTCGGGCCCGCTTCCAGGGTGAACTGGCGCAGGTCAGCGTCCGCGGGGCGGGGGCACTGCTCGTCTGGCCGCTGACGTGGATGAACCTGAGCGGTTCGTGCGTTCTCGCCGCCCGCGACTTCTACAAGGTGGCAGACGCCGACATCCTCGTTGTCTGCGACGACTTCCAACTGCCGCTGGGCGGGATTCGGATCCGTGGAAAGGGCTCCGGCGGGGGGCAGAACGGCCTGTCCGACGTCGTTCGAAGGCTCGGGACGGAGGCGGTTCCGCGGCTGCGGGTCGGCATCGGGCCGGTGCCCTCGGGCTGGAAGCCCGCCGATTTCGTGCTCGGCAGGTTTTCCAAGGAGGAAAAACCGGCCGTCGATGCGGTGATCGACCGGGCGGCGAACGCCGTCGAGGACTGGGTCGCGGTGGGCATCGAGGCGGCCATGAACCGCTACAACTGAGGCTCCCTGCCATCGCGTCGGGTTTGTGGTACCATCAAGGCCCGCCGAAACGGTCCGTTCGTATTTCGAGCAGGTTTTTTCCGCATGATTCCCCGGAGACAGACGATTTCATGGTGACGTACGAAGGCATGTTCATCCTCGACCCGTCACGGTACTCCCGCGACCCCGCCACGGTGAGCGGCGGTGTTTCGGACGCCGTGGCCCAAAACGGCGGCACCGTCCTCGCCGCCCGCCTGTGGGATGAGCGGAAGCTTGCCTACCCGATCAAGGGACAGAAGAAGGGCGTCTACTGGCTCACGTATTTCACGATGAAAAGTGAGCAACTGGCGGCGTTCGAGCGGCAATGTTCGCTGAACTCCGACATCCTGCGGATGCTCGTCCTGAAGGTCGATCCGCGGATCGCCGACGCGCTTGTGCAGCATGCCCTCGAGGGGGCTTCGGCAACGGGTCGCCGACAGGCGGCGGCGGTGGAATAAGGGCTTGCCAAAGCGAGGAGTGAACTGTACGCTTGTTCAAGTTTCGTCGCGTGCGACGTAGGGTCGCGAGCGACGATGACTGGCATGGTGACGATTCACGGGTATTCACCAAGGAGCGAACGATGGCGAGCTTGAACAGAGTGATTCTGGTGGGAAACGTGACGCGCGATCCCGAACTGAAATACATCGCGAACGGCTCGGCGGTCACGGACATCGGGCTCGCCGTCAACGATCGACGGAAGACCGCCTCCGGCGAATGGGTCGAGGAGACGACGTTCGTCGACGTGACCCTCTGGGGGCGAACGGCCGAGGTTGCGGGTGAGTATGTGACGAAGGGCTCGCCCCTGCTCATCGAGGGGCGGTTGAAGCTCGACACATGGGAGAAGGATGGCAAGAAGAATTCCAAGCTGCGGGTCGTGTGCGAGCGGATGCAGTTGCTCGGCAGCCGCGGTGGGGCCGGCGGCGGTGCGGGTGGAAGGCCGCCTGCCGCGAAGGCGACTCGCGGCGGGCCGCGGTCGGACGACGAATTTACGCAGGCTTCGAGCTACGACGATGCAGCAGACGTCGGCATGCCGGCGGGCGGTGGGGGCGGCGACGACGACATTCCCTTTTGACGCCATTTCCTTTTGACACCATTCCCTTTTGAAGCCCTCTCGTTTTCGTTTTGCTATCGCACGCCAATTGACCTCGCACTCGAACAGAGATTTTCAGGTTTTTGAAGAGACAGGAGACGATTGATGCCAACCCAGCAGATTTCCAACAAGTCCTCGGCGAGACCGAGGCGGCTTCCGGAGGGCCCACGAGGCGGAATCGAGCTCCTGCTCGTCCACGCCGTCGAAAGTCTCGGGAAGCAGGGCGAGGTCGTGGAGGTGAAGCGAGGCTACGCCTTCAACTACCTCCTGCCGCAGGGGCTGGCAACGATCGCGACCGACCATCACAAGCGGATGGTCGCGAAGCACAAGGCGAAGCTCGACGAAATCGCCCGTGCACGGCTTGCCGGACTGCGGGCGATCCTCAGCGAGTTGGTGTCCACCAGCGTGACGATCGAGGCCAATGCCAACGACGAGGGGCACCTCTACGGTTCGGTCGGGCCGGTGGAGATTTCCCGGTCGCTCAAGCAGCAGGACCTCATGGTGTCGCCCGATCAGATCATCCTGCAGGGGCCTCTGAAGGAGGTCGGGATGTACACCGTCAAGGTTCGCTTGGCGCCGGAAGTGGAGGGCGATTTGCGGGTGTGGGTCGTGCCGTCGAGTAGCGACGGCGCCGGCAGCAAGTGACCTGGTAGCAAGTGACCTGGTAGCAAGTGACCGGGTAGCAAGTGACCGGGTAGCAAGGTAGCGGGGAGTGGTTCTGCCGGCCGTGCGGTCGGCACGCCGCTGTTCGCGTCCGCATTGAAACTCGCTCCGCACACGCAGGGAGGTGTCGCATGGCCGTTTCCAACGACCGATCGACGGGGCTCACGGGTCGGGCGAACACGGATCGTTCACTTCGTCGGCGTTCCGGGGCGGGAAGTCCGCCTGGGGCGGGAGCGGCAGCGATCGCCGGCCTCCAGGAAAGACCGGCGAATATCGACGCGGAACGCGGCGTGCTCGGCAGCATCCTGCTGAAACCCGACGTGTGTGACGACGTTTCCCTCGTCATCCGGGTCGAGGACTTCGCCGACGAGTCGCACCAGATCATCTTCGGTCACCTGCTCGAACTGCACGACGGAGGCAAACGGATCGACGCGACGATCCTGCTCGAGCGGCTGCGTTCCAAGGGGGACCTCGAGCGGATCGGCGGCGCGGTCGCGCTCGGCGAGATCGTCCAGTCGGTGCCGCATGCGGCCCATGCCGCCCACTACGCGGCGATCGTCCGCGACAAGGCGATGCTGCGGTCGCTCATCGACGCGGGCACGGAGATCCTGCACGACGCGTACACGTCGCCCGACGAGCCGATGATGCTCGTCTCCCGCGCGGAAACGAACATTTTCTCGATCCTCGAGCGTCGCAGTTCCGCCGAGGCGAAGCCGGTGCGAGCCGTGCTCGAGGAGGCGATGCTCCGCATGGATGCGCGGATGAAGCACGAACACGCCCTTGGCGGCGTGGAAACCGGCTTCACCGACCTCGACAGCCTCTGCGGCGGACTCCACAACTCGGAGCTGATCATCCTCGCCGCGCGGCCCAGCATGGGAAAGACGGCGTTTGCGATGAACATCGCGGAGCACGTCTCCGTCAACACCGGTCGCCCAGTGCTGTTCGTGAGTCTCGAAATGGCGGCGCTCGAACTCGCCGACCGCCTCCTCTGCTCGGCGGCCAGAGTGAACGGCCACCGTCTCCGCAACGGCACGATCTCCCAGGAGGACCGGCGGCGGCTCGTGCAGAAATCGTCCGACATCAGCGTGGCGCCCCTCTTCATCGACGACACGCCGGGACGCACGCTGACGGAGATCGCCGCGGTCGGTCGGCGATTGAAGCGGAAGCACGGCCTCGCGATGATCGTGATCGACTACCTCCAGCTCATCGAGCCCGACAACCCACGTGACCCGAGGCAGGAGCAGGTCGCAAGGATCGCACGGCGGCTGAAGATGATGGCGAGGGAACTTGAGATCCCGGTTCTCTGCCTGGCCCAGCTCAATCGGCAAGCGGAGGTGTCGCGGGACAACAAGCCGAGGCTCAGCCATCTCCGGGAGTCGGGAGCCATCGAGCAGGACGCCGACGTCGTGATGTTCGTCCACCGCGAGGAGTACTACCAGACGAACGAGGAGGATCGGGAGCGGGTGAAGGGGCAGGCGGAGATCATCATCGCGAAGCAGCGAAACGGCCCGACCGGCGACGTGAAGCTGCTCTGGCAGCACGACTTCACGCGATTCGTGAACCTCGAGCAGAAGACCTATGACGAGTTCGAACAGTTCTCGGGCTATTGAGAATCCATCCCGGCGAATCGGGGAGTTCGAGCAGTCCTCGGGGTATTGAGAATCCGCCTCGGCGGTGAAGGTTCGGAGCGGCCCGTGTTCTTCGAGCGGCCCCCGCCCCATCGCCGGACGCTCGCTGCGCACATCCTGTGCTTCACTCGCTCGGAGCTGCCTGCGCTCCGGCATCCTGCCTCCGCTGGTCAGCTACGCCGGCTCCTGGGCACGGACAGCCCCTCACGGTCAACTCTTTTGCTACGGCCGTTCGCTGTGGCTCTTTCCTGCGGCGCGGGCTGACGATGGATTGGTGTGGGGAATCACGGCCGCTGCTTGCGGTCGGTGCCGGCACGCACGTCGAGCGAGAGGCCGTCGTCGTCGCCGCGTTCGAGCCGCTCCCACGCGATCGCGCCCATCGCGGCGTTGTCGGTGCAGAGGGAGAGCGGGGGCACGAGCACCTCGAGGCCGAGTTCATCGCCAAGGTCTTCCACGGCGGCCCGCAGGCGTGCGTTGGCCGCGACGCCGCCGCCGATCGCGACGAGATCGCATCCGGTGCGTTCGACCGCGAGCCTCACCTTCGCGAGGACCGTATCGACGGCCGCCTGTTCGAACGAGGCGGCGAGGTCCGCAAGCCGTTGTCCTGACGGTGGAGGGGCTTCCGCCGAATGAGGCGGCCGCACGAGATACCGGAGGGCGGTCTTGAGCCCGCTGAAGCTCATGTCGAGCGTGCCGGTGTCGGCCGACAGTGGTCGCGGCAACCGGAATGCCCGTGGGTCGCCGCCGATGGCGGCCCGCTCGATTGCAGGCCCGCCCGGATAGCCGAGTCCCAGGAGGCTGGAGACCTTGTCGAACGCCTCCCCCGCGGCGTCGTCGATCGTGCCGCCGAGCCGCTCGAGGTCGACGGGGCCGCGGACATGGAAGAGCGACGTGTGGCCCCCGCTGGCGACGAGCCCGACGCAGGGATACCGCATTCGGTCCCCATGGGCGACGCGGCAGGCGTAGAGGTGGGCGGCGATGTGGTCGTAGCCGACGATCGGGATCGATCGGGCGGCGGCGATCGCCTTGGCGGCCGAAAGCCCGACGAGCAACGAGCCGACGAGGCCGGGCGTCACGGCCACCGCCACGGCCTCGATCGCCCGAACCTCGATTCCCGACCGCAGGATCGCCTCCTCGATCACGGGAATGATCCGTTCCACGTGGGCCCGTGACGCGACTTCCGGGACGACGCCACGCCAGCGGGCGTGGATCGCCTCCTGGCTCGCCACCACGCTCGAGAGAACGGCCCGCGAGCGGTCGATCACCGCCGCCGCCGTCTCGTCGCAGGTCGTTTCGATCGCCAGCAGGGGCACGTCGGGATCTTCAAGAACGGTCAGAAGTCATACCACATCCCGAAGCCAAAGCGGTTCTGCCTGAGGAACGCGAACTCATACTGCGGATCGGACCCGTAAAGATACTCGACGCCGATCCGGAAAAGCTTCTCGCTGCGGTCGCCCCGCCACGCCCATCCGGCCTGGGTGCAGACGTTGCCCCCGAAATTGAGCTCCTCGCGGAGCATGCCGTTCACCGCCAGGAACGGAGCCCCGAGGATCCCGGTGGGCCTCGCCCGGATGAGTTCCGTTCCGAACTGGAATTCCCAGGGCTCGGAGCCACCGGCGTTGTAGAAGGCGTAGCCGGCCTCGCCGTAGAGCCGCATCCAGTCGAGCGGATACCAGCTCGCGCCGAGCACGATGCAGTCGCGGACGTAGTTGATCCGCGTGTAGCCGATGGGCGGCGGATACTTGAGCATGTATTCGTCGCCGAGGTGTGCGCTGTTGTGGTAGTAGGCGAGCTTGTACTGCCAACGCCCGATCCCGTAGACGAGCGGCACTCCGAAGCGAAAATCGTTGCTCCGCATGTCGCGTTCATCTTCCGGGTCGAGCCTCACGAACGCGGCCCCCTCGACCTGAACCTCGAATCCCTGCGGGTGAACCGTCGCGTCGGATCCGTACCGCAGGATCGAGGCCCGGCCGCCAAGCGTCGTGTCCCAGAGCGTTCCGTCGACGTTGTCCTCGTACATCACCGATCCGATGCGAGGTTCCTTCGGCCCGGCGAGATAGCTCGAGTAGATGAGGTTGTTCGGCAGAAGCTGCCAGAACCACGGCCGCGAGGCCCAGAGATCGTCCAGGACGCGGGGAAAGCCGTTGCCCGTGAGCGACTGCGAATCCGGAGCCGCTTCGTCGTACGGCATGTCGAGGACGACCGGGCCGCGGTTCACCGAGGGCAGTTCCGAGACCGGTTCCTGGGCCGCCGCCGTCGCGGCCCAAACTCCCGCCACCGCGATCGAGAGGAGGATCGCCGCTTGCCGTCTCGAAGTGGTCATGGCTGGTTCGAGGTCGATCGAAATCCGGTGGCTTGTCATCCGTTTCGGGTGGTGCGACACTCTAGGGCAGACCGCAGACCGGCCACAGTCTGATCGGCAGCCCGCCACGGAAATCCGAAGCCTCATGCGGCCTCGCTAGCCGGCCGGAGGTTGCCCGGGATAGGCGGGGGCGTCTGGGAAGAATGCGGTGATCGCCGACTTCGCCGAAGTTCACCATTTTTGACCGACACCGTCAGCAGCCCAACACCACTAGCAAGGCGAAAAAAGATCGATGTCCCAGGGATCGACGGTTCGGGGGTCAGCCGAGGAAATCGCCGCCGTTCTCGGACGGATTCCGAGCGGGCTGTTCGTCGTCACGTGGCTCGATCCGGACGGCGGCGGCGACCGGGGCATGCTCGCCAGTTGGGTCATGCAGGCCGGTTTCGAACCGCCTTCGATCAGCCTCGCCGTGGTGCCATCCCGTGGGCTGGCGGCTGCGATCGAGGCTGGAACTCCATTCGTCGTGAACCTGCTCGCCGAGGTGCAGCGGAGCATGGTGGGGCGGTTCGGTCGGCCCGCCACGCCGGCCAAGGACGGCCAGGCCGGTCAGGGTGAGGGGCGGTACGACCCGTTCGATGGCCTTGCCGTCGAACGCGCGCCGTGCGGGGCGGCGATACTCGGCCCCGGCTCGGCATGGCTCGAGTGCGTCGGCGCCGGCGATGTCACGGTCACGGATCATCGAATCATCGTTGCGGTGGTCCGGTCGGCCGGCTGCGTGGGTCTGCCGGCGGCTGGTTCCGACGGCCCGATCGTCCACATCCGCAAGAATGGCTTGCGGTACTGATGATGTTCGGGCCGATTGCTGGAGCCAAACGTCGAATTTTTCGCTCTATTTCCGAACACCCCGAACCAAGGAAACGTTCCATGCATCGTCGCTCGTCGTCGTTCATCACGTTGGCGGCCATCGCGACCATCGCCGTCGGCTGCGGCCGTCCCGGAGGCGGGCCCCAGTCTGATGGCAGTTCCCCCGCAGCCGGATCCTCGGGCGTGAAGCGGTTCATCTTCCTCACCAACGGCGACGACCCGTTTTGGGACGCCTGCAACGCCGGGCTCGTGGAAGGGGGGAGGAAGTACGATCTCGCGTCGAAGGGGCTGCGGGTCGTGATGGAAAAGAACAACGGCACGGCGCAGGGGCAGATCGAGAAGCTCAGGCAGTTCGGCAGCCAGGGAGACATCGCGGGCGTGGCGATCTCGGTGATCCAGGCCGACAACGCCGCGATCGTCGAGGAGATGAGGTCGCTCGCGACGAAGGGGGTGCTCGTGATCACGGTCGATGGTGACGTCAACCGCGACAGCTTCCGCGACGCGAGGCCCTGGTTCATCGGCACCGACAACGTCGAGGCCGGCCGTGCCCTCGGGCGTGCCGCGGCGAAGCTGCTGAAGTCCCGCGGGGTGGCGGACGGTGGCTACGTGCAGTTCGCCGGCTTCACCGACAACGACAACGCACGGTCGCGAATGAACGGCTTCAAGGAGTCGGTGGGCGGAGGGTTCAGGGAGATCGACCGGATGAGCGACGACATGGACCTCGCAAAGGCACGCGACAACGTCCGATCGAGCCTGGTGAACCATCCGGACCTTGCGGCGCTCGTCGGCATCTGGGCCTACAACGCGCCGGCCATCGCGGAGGTCGTGCAGGAGCGGGGCGTCCGGAAGAAGACCACGGTCGTGACGTTCGACGCGCACGCGGCCGCCATCGAGCACATGGCCGCCGGCCGGATCGACGCGATGATCGTCCAGAATCCGTTCGAAATGGGACTGAAGACGGTCCGCCTGCTGCTCGCGATGCACGAGAAGGATTCCGGGGTTATTGAAGAGCTCTTCCCGAACGCCGGCAAGCCCGACGGCGACCTGCACACCACCGGCCTGCGGCTCGTGATTCCGGATCCGCGGGGAAGCGCCGTTTTGAAGGGGGGGGGCGGGGAGGCGATCGCTCCCGCGGAGTTCGAACTGCCCGGCATCGAGGTCATGCCGCTCTCCCGGTTCCGCGAGTGGCTCGGCACGTACGGGCTATCGAGTTCCTGAAGGCCACCCGACGGCGGTGGTGACGAGGGGGGACGCGGCATGCACAAGGTTCTGAAGCCGAGCGAGTGGGCCCTCGTGGTCGCGGTCCTGCTCGCGGTCGCGATTACGACGCTCGTCGATGCCAACCACAGCTATTTCCACCGTCCCGTCGAGAGCCTCCGGGACATCGCCCGCAATGCCTCGCTCCTGGGCATCTTCGCGGTCGGCGCCACGGTCGTGATCATCTCGGGGGGGATCGACCTTTCGCTCGGGTCGATGATCGCGCTGTCGGCCACGGTCTGCGCGACGACGATGCTCGCCCTCGCACCCCAGCAGATGACCGCCTTCAAGCCGGTCGGCTGGTGGGTGGTCGGGACGGCGATGGTCGCGAGTCTCGTGGCGGGCTTCTGCGTCGGCTCGCTCCATGCGTGGCTCGTCACGGCGATCCGGTTGCCGCCGTTCATCGCCACCTTGGCAACGCTCGTGGGGCTTCGCAGCCTCGCCCGCGCCCTCTGCGAGGGGGCCACGTCGGCGGTCACGCCCACGAAGAGCGCGCTGGTCAACGTCTCCGATCCCGTCTTCCGCACGATCCGCGAGAATGTCTGGATTCCCGTCGGCGTCTTCGCCGTCCTCGCGACGATCACCTGGGTCCTCCTCACGCGGACGGTGCTCGGCCGCCACATCCACGCCCTGGGCAGCAACGAGCAGGCCGCCAGGCTGGCCGGCATCCGGACGGACCGGGTGAAGTGGTTCGCCTACTGCTACGCGGCGATGACGGCGTCGATTGCCGGGATATTCTACGTGGCAAACGAGTCGGTGGCCGCGCCGGTCAACCAGGGCCGCGGCCACGAGCTCAACGCGATCGCCGCCGCGGTCGTCGGCGGCAGCTCGCTCTCGGGCGGCGTCGGGACGGTTCCGGGCACGATCCTCGGAACGATCTTCCTGCGAGTGGTGATCGACGCGGTGTCGAAGATCATCAAGACGGGCGCCGACGTCTACGAGGGGCTCATCGTCGGGGTCGTGGTCGTGCTCGCGGTCGCGCTGGGGCAGCTGGGATCGCGATTCGCCCTGCTGCCATGGACGAGGCGGCGATGAGTCGTGAAGAAGCCCCGTCGGGAGCGGCCGGGCCGCCCGACCCGAAGAGTCCGGCGCGGGCGGGAGGCGTGCAGGCGAGCCCGTCGCCGATCGTGCGGATGCAGGGGATCACGAAACGGTTTCCCGGCGTCGTCGCGCTCAGCGACGTGACGCTCGAGGTGATGCCGGGCGAACTCCACGCGATCTGCGGCGAGAACGGCGCGGGCAAGAGCACGCTCATGAAGATCCTCTCGGGCGTTCATCGGCCTGACGAGGGGGAGCTCGTGATCCGCGGCGAGCCGCGTCGGTTCGAGGGGACCCGCGATGCCGAGCGGGCGGGGATCGCGATCATCCATCAGGAGCTCGCGATCGTCGATGACCTGCCGGTGTCGGCGAACGTGTTCCTCGGACGGGAGAAGCGGACCAGCCTCGGCCTGCTCGACGAACGCCGCATGCGGGAGGAATGCCGGCGGCTGCTCGAGCCGCTCGACGGACGCATCGACCCCGATTGCCTGGCCGGGAGCCTGCGGATAGGTGACCAGCAGCTCGTGGAAATCGCGAAGGCCCTGTCGCTCGACGCCTCGATCCTCGTGATGGACGAGCCGACGAGCGCGCTGACGGAGAGCGAGTCGGCGAGGCTCGAGCGGGTGATCGCGTCGCTGCGGGTCAAGGGAACGACGATCCTCTACATCTCCCACAAGATGGACGAGGTGTTCCGGCTCGCCGACC
>CAZPEM010000043.1:19840-21968 GCA_964585575.1 uncultured Chitinophagaceae bacterium | reverse complement strand
ACCGCCAGGGTCACCGACCAGGCCGGCAACATCGGTCCGGCGGGCACCGCCGTCGTGTTCACGCTCGACACGATCGCCCCGTCGGCTCCGCCGCTCGCCCTCGGCACGGGCGTCGCCAACGGCGCCACCCAAACCGAGGCCACGCAGGGTTCGGGCGTCGTCACCGTCGCCGGCGAATCCGGCGCCGCGATCGTCGTCACGTTCACCCGCGGCAGCAACACGGTCACCAAGAACCTCACCGGAACCGGCGCTGCCCAGGCCGTCGTACTGACCACCACAGACCTCACCACGCTCGGTGACGGCTCGGTAAGCGTCTCGGCCACTCAGACCGACTCGGCGGGCAATCCGCAGACCGCCGCCGCCGCGACCACCTCCTTCACGCTCGACACGGTCGCCCCGACGGCCCCGACGCTCGCCCTCGGCACGGGCGTCGCCAACGGTGCCACCCAGTCCGAGGCCACGCAGGCCTCCGGCGTCGTCACCGTCACCGGCGAAACTTCCGCCGCCATCGTCGTCACGTTCACCCGCGGAGCCGCCACGGTCACCAAGAACCTCACCGGCACGGGCAGCCCGCAGCCGGTCACGCTCACCACCGCCGACGTGACGACGCTCGGAAGCGGCACGGTGAACGTCTCCGCCACCCAGACCGACCTGGCGGGCAATCCGCAGACGGCCGCCGCCTCGACCACCTCCTTCACCCTCGACACCACGCCCCCAGCCGCAGTGACGCTCGCCCTCGGCACGGGAATCGCCAACGGCGCCACGGCGGCCGAAGCCACGCAGGCCTCGGGGGTGGCGAGCGTCACCGGCGAAACCGGCGCCACGATCGTCGTCACGTTCACTCGAGGAACGAATACGGTCACGAAGACGCTCACCGGCACGGGGTCGGCCCAGCCTGTCACGCTCTCGAGTGCAGACCTCGCCACGCTCGGCGACGGCACCGTCAACGTCTCGGCCACGCAGACCGACGCCGCCGGCAACCCGCAGACCTCCCCCGCATCGACCACCTCCTTCACGCTCGACACGACTTCTCCTGCCGCGGTTTTGCTCGCCCTGCGGGCGGGCGTGACCGACCCGGTGAGTGCCGTTGAAGCCGCCGGCGGGGTCGTCACGGTCACGGGCGAGAGCGGGGCGGCGATCGTCGTCACGTTCACCCGCGGAGCGACCACGATCACGAAGAATCTCACCGGCACTGGGGCGGCGCAGAACGTCTCGCTCACCGCGTCTGACCTGGCCTCACTCGGCGACGGCAGCATCAACGCCACGGCCACCCAGACCGACGCCATCGGCAATCCCCAGGTCGCTCCCGTCGCGACCCTCACCCTCACGCTCGACACGACGCCGCCGCCGCCGCCGACGATCGAAGACCCGTCCACTGCCCGCATCGCCGCCTTTACGATCCCATCGATCGGCAGCGACGTTCCGAACGGCGGCTCGACGAGCGACACCACCCCCACGCTCGCAGGCACGGCCGAGGCCGGCGCCGTCGTGACCGTCCGCCGCAACGGCAATGTGATCGGCACTGCAACAGCCGACGGCTCGGGACTCTGGACGCTGGTTACGCCGGCCCTCCCGAACGCCACGCACACCTTCACGGCCACGGCCACCGACACGGCCGGCAACACGAGCCAGACGTCGGCGGAGTACGTCATCACCGTGGACACGGTCGCCCCGGCCGCGCCGGTCATCAACGCCGTCATCGACGACGTGCCGGTCTTCATGGGCAACGTCCCGCAGGCCGGCCGCACCAACGACAACCTGCTCCTTGTCACCGGCACTGCCGAACCATTTGCCTCCGTCACGGTTCGAAGCGGTACGACGGTCCTCGGATCGGCCACCGCCGACGACGCCGGCAACTGGGAGGTCACCACGACCAAGCTTGCCGACGGCAACTACTCACTCACGGCCACGGCCACTGACACGGCCGGCAATACGGGCCCGGCGACAGCGACAGGCTACGCCTTCACCGTTGACACCATCGCGCCGGTGGCCCCGGTGATCACGGCGGTCACCGACAACGTCGGCGCCATCACCGGCAACGTGGCCCCCGGCGGCCGCACCGACGACACGACTCTCCGCATCACCGGCACCGCCGAGCCCCGGAGCCGGGTCAGCGTCCGCAGCGGAA
>CAZPEM010000043.1:0-19740 GCA_964585575.1 uncultured Chitinophagaceae bacterium | reverse complement strand
CTCCGCATCACCGGCACCGCCGAGCCCCGGAGCCGGGTCAGCGTCCGCAGCGGAAACCTCGTGCTTCGCAACGTCACCGCCGACGCCTTCGGCAACTGGGCGATCGTCACCGACTCGCTCCCCGCCCGGCTCCACAACCTCAACGCCATCGCAAGGGACGAGGCCGGCAACAGGGGCGCCGCATCGCCAAACCACACGGTCACCGTCGATACGACCGCCCCGACGATCGTGGCCTTCGGGTCCACCACGCCGGCCGGCAGCTACGGTACGGGCGCCGAGATAGCCCTCTTCGCCCGCACATCCGAACGAATGCGGGCCGGCAGTGCGATCGACGTCACGCTCAACACGGGAGCCGTCGTGCGGCTATCGACCGCGACCGACCGCAGCGAACTGAACGGGATCTACCGCGTCGCCACCGGCTCGCTCGTAGCCCCCCTGTCGATCGTCTCGGTCGCAAACGTGTCACCGATCGCCTCCGACATCGCGGGCAACCCGGTCTCCGGCCTCCCGACCATGCCGTTCGTGCTGCCAGGGATCAGCGTCGATTCGATGATCCGGGCGATTGCCGCCGGCTTCGCAGCCGATACATCGCTCGCCCCGACCACGACCGCGGCCGTTACGGCCGTACCGCTCGTCTTCTCCACGGAGATCACCGGCCTGTCGATCGCCGACTTCCAGCTCATCTACAACGATCGGGAGAGCCTCTCCCTCCGGTCGGCCACGATCACCGGGAGCGGCCGCAACTACACCCTGACCCTGCCAGCCATCCTGACGAACCGGCCAGGCTCCTACCGCCTCATCGTCGGCCCTTCCTTGAACGTGAAGGTACTCGACGGCTCCGTGGCGATGACCGTGGCCTCCAGCCTCTTCTGGAACAAGGCCTGAAACCTTCGGCTCAGGCCCTAAATCCCGCCATCACCCATTCCTTGCGGGGGGATGGGGGGCCTGTATATGCTGCGTTAGGCAGGGCGTTCCCGAGGTTTTCACGGAACTTCATTCGGTCTTGGCCGGAAATCCGATTTCAGGGAAACGTGCGCGCCGAATGGCCGGGCCCGGTGGTTTCGAGAACCTTCGGGCCACCGGCTGCGTATCAGACGAACCTAATTCCCAAGCCGATTTCCCAAGCCAAGGCGGTCTTCGCGCGGCTCCGCGATGTTAGAACCGTCGTCTGACCGCGGAAAATAGCTGCCTGCGCTGCCTGCCCGGTTCCAAGTTACAGCTTCAAGAGTTTCATAGGTGCAACATGCTCTCCTCGTGGGCGCCCCTGGTTCGTGATCTCTTCCGCCGTGGCCGCACCCGACGCTCTGCCAGCAGGCCGGCCGCATCGAACGCGAGGAAGGGCTCGGCCTTGCTACGGTCCTCCTCGATCCACCAGGGGGAGCACCTCGAAGACCGCCGGCTCATGGCGTTCGACCTCGTGGCGGCTTTCGCCCAGAGCGACACGCCCTTTTTCGTGAACGGCCAGTCGGCCTCCATGCTCACCGAGTCCCCGCAGCAGATCACGCTCCGGTTCAGCCCCGGTGTGAAGATCGATCCGATCGCATCGAACCTCAGCCAGATCACGGTCACTCGGGCCGGAGGCGACGGCACCATCGGCAACGGCAACGACGTGAACGTCACGCCCGCGAACGGCGTCGGCATCGTCACGGTGGACGACTTTCCCAATCAAAATCAGGTCGTGCTGCGGTTTGCGGAAACCCTGCCCGACGACCTCTACCGCATCACGATCGGCGGCGGCCTCAAGACGCTCGCCGGTGGCCCGTCGGCCCCGGCCGATTCGTTCCGCGGGGGCAACGCGTTCAGTCTCAACGTGCGGCTCGACCTCGGGGCGCTCGTCGTGGCGGTCGTGCCTCAGCCGATCACCCGCGGTGGCGGTAGCGCGCTTGCGCAGTCGCTCGACACGGTCGACGTCTACTTCAACGCCAACGACCCTCTCCAGGGAGAATCGGCCCGCAATCCGCGGAATTACCGGCTCGTCGAGACCGATCCCGTGACCGGGGCCGACATCGCCGTGCAGATCCCGCAGACGGTCATCTACAACGCTTCCACCGGCAAGGCGACGCTGACCTTCGCCGCTCCGCTCGGCGACAAGCTCTACCGCCTTCAGGTGGGCGGCTCGGACGACGACAACGGCACGATCGCGAAGGCCGTGGCCGTCGGCACGGTCTTCCAGCAGTCGGTCCCCGCGACGCCGGCCTACACGACGAATTCGTTCCTGGGCGACGGCTCCGCCGACGTCAACGACGTCGATCTCTACAAGTTCAGAGTCGCCGCGGCGGGCACTCTCTCCGTCCGCGTGACGCCCGCCCCGGGCTTCACGCCGGTGCTGCGGCTCTTCAACGCCACGGGAGAGGAGATCACGACGGGCGTCGACACGTCGCAGCCCAATGCGCTGACCTACGCGGCGACGGCCGCAGGCACCTTCCATGTCGGCATCTCGAGCGCGGGGAATGCCGGCTACAACCCCGTCACGGGCGTGCCTGCGACCGGAACTGTTGGCACGACCCGCGGCAGTTACCGGCTCGAGATCTCCTCGAACGTCGTGGTTCCGGCGGACGACCAAGGCGGAGCCAACACCAACTCGAGCTTCGGCACGGCGACCGCCCTCGGCACGCTCGGCCTCGCCGGGCAGGCCTTCAACGCGGCGATCAACGTGCTGCCGACGATCCCCACGCCGGTCGCCCCGCTCGGCTTCCCGTCGAATCCGGGCACGATCGACTCGCCTGGCCACCGCGAAATCCAGTTGCCCGTTGAAACCCATGCGATGCCGGCCGCGTCGATCGGTGCCGCAACATCGGCCTTCGTGAGGGAGTACTCCTTCCCGGACATCTACGGCCTGGACATCCAGGGCAATCCGCTCCGCAACGTCATCACCGAAAACCAGAAGCAGCGAGCCCGCGAGATCTTCGAACTCTACAGCCGCGCGACGGGGATACGGTTCGTGGAGACTCTCAACCGCGGCTTGGCCGTCGTGACGGGCGATATTCGGGCGGCCAATCCGAATCTCCCGGTGCCCGGCGGCCCGGCCGGGATCGGCGGTCCTTCTCTGGTCATCATGAACAGTGGTCTCGACTGGGGTAGCGGCGAGTACGGTGGCCTTTGGCAGGGCGTCGCCTTCCACGAGATCGGCCACGCGTTGGGCCTCGGCCACTCATACGACGTCCGGTCGAACATGGGGGACGATGCCCCCACCGTGCTTCCCGGTGACTACGACCTTCAGCACCTCCGGGTGCTCTACCCGGCCCTCGGCACCGACATCGACGTCTATTCCTTCCAGATCGAGACGGATGGCAGGCTGTCCGCGGAGACGATCGTCGCCCGGCCGGGCCAGGCCATCACCAGCACGCTCGACACCGTCCTCACGCTCTACCGGGAGGATCCCGCCACCGGGATGCGCGAGATCGTCGCGCGCAACGACGACTACTACGGCCGCGACTCGTTCGTCGGGCTCGAGCTGAAGGCAGCCGCGCCGTCGAGCGCGAAGTACACGTACTACCTCGCCGTCACGAGCACCGGCAACACGGCCTTCGACCCGGAGGTGGAAAACAGCGGGGCCAACGGCCGCTCTGACGGGGCCTACCGGCTGCAGCTCGGCTTCACCCCGGCGGGCGAGGTCTCCAACACGATCGTCGATACGACCGGCACGCCGCTCGACGGCGACCGCGACGGCCTCGCGGGCGGGGCCTTCAACTTCTGGTTCCGCTCCTCCACCGCGGCAAACACCGTCTACGTCGACAAGGTTGCCGCCGGACGGACGGCGTCCATCGTGAACAACTCGGCGACGGTAACGGGAATCGACACCGCAAATCTGGCCGTCGGCATGCTCGTCAAGGGAGTCGGCATACAGGCGAACACCACGATCCAGGCGATCGGCTCCGGCAGCATCACTCTCAGCCGAGCCGCCCGGTCCACGAACGCATCTGCGTCGCTCAGGTTCAGCAACGGCAGCGTGTCGTTTCCCTTCGTCGAAATCGACGACGCCCTTTCGGCCGTCACATCCAACACCCGGATCGTTCGGATCGTGGGCAACATCCCCGGTGCGGCTGCGACGCCCTACCTCGTGGGAACCACGCTGGAGAATACGCCGCAGCCGCTCGCGGACGGCTCGTCGTTCATCGTGCCTGCGGGCGTGACGGTGATGATCGACGAGGGGGCGGTGTTGAAGTTCCGCGGCCAGGTGATCGACGTGGGCAGTTCGTCCCAGCTCATATCGCGGGCCGGGGCCGCGCTGCAGGTGCTCGGCACCCCCGGCAACCGCGTGCAATTCACCTCCTACCACGACGACAGTCTCGGTGGTAACTCCGACGGTGTCGGCCCGGCCGTCACGGGCGGACAGTGGGGCGGCATCGTCTTCCGGGCAGACTCCGACTCCGCCTCGAAGCGGGTGTTCCTCAACAGCGTCAGTCAGGCGAACATCCTCTACGGCGGCGGCCGGGTGACGATCAATTCGGAGGAGTTGCCGATCGCGCCGATCCATCTCGAGACCGCACGGCCGACGATCGCCTTCAACGACGTCCGCAACAGTGCCGGCGCCGCGATCTCGGCCAATCCCAACAGCTTCGAGGAGAGCAACGGCCGCACAGGGCCGTCGATCCGCGGCAACATCGTCCGCGACAACTCGCTCAACGGCCTGCTCGTCCGGATCCAGACCGATCTCGGGCGGCCGATCGAGAAGCTCACCGTGCCCGCCCGGTTTGCAAGCCCCGACATCACCTACATCGTGCCGCAGAACCTGTTCATCGCCGGCGGTGCAGGCGGCTACCAGAACCGCATCGTGCAAAAGAGGGGCGACCTGACCGAGGGCAGCGACACCGTTACCGGCTTGGCCGACCTGACCGGCCTGGTGGTCGGCATGCCGGTCGCCGGCCCGGGCGTGCCCAATGGAGCCTTGATCGGCAGCGTCAATACCGCGAACAACAGCGTCACGCTCGTATTCCGCGGCTTGCAGCCCGCGTTGGCCACCGCGTCGGGCACGCGAGTGGACCTGCGATTCGACTCCGGCATCCGCGAGGCCCGCGCGAGCGGAAGGCTCGCGATCGACCCCGGCGTGGTCGTGAAGCTCCAAAACTCCAGGGTCGATCTGGAGCGTGGCACATCCCAGTTCTACGCCGAGGGCACGCCGCAGAAGCGGGTGATCCTCACGAGCACCCGCGACAACAGGTTCGGCGCCGGGGGCACGTTCGTCGCGGTCGGGACGACGGCCAACGTGGCAGCCGCAGGCAACTGGGGCGGCATCGTCGTCAACGACGCCGCGGCCGCCTCGATCGACAATGCCGTGATCAGCTTCGGCGGCGGCCAGACGCCCGTCGAAGGCGGGTTCGCCTCGTTCAGCACGCTCTCCGTCGATCAAGGCAGCCTGCGACTGGCCAACAGCCGGTTCGAAAACAACGCCACTGGAATCTACGTGCTCGGCGCGCAGCCGGCGATCATCGGCAACGATTTCCGCAACAACGGCGGCGACCTGATCAGCCTCGATGCCAACTCACTCAACAACGACGAGGTGCCCGACCCCGGCCGCAGCACCGGTCCCGTCGACCGCTTCGCCGCCTACGACGACAACCGCGGCCCGCTCGTCCGGGGCAACAGGGCCACGGCCGGCGGCGTCACCGGGATGGTCGTCCGCGGCGACGAGATCACCTGCGAGAGTGTCTGGGACGACACCGACATTGTTCACGTCGTCCGAGACGAGATTTACGTCTCCAACTTTCACGTCACGACGGGCCTGCGGCTCATGAGCAGCCCGACCGCGAGCCTCGTCGTGAAGTTCCGCGGGCCCAACGCCGGCCTCACGGCCACCGGCATGCGGACCGACATCGACGACCGCATCGGCGGCACGGTGCAGGTGATCGGCCAGCCGGGCTACCCGGTGGTGCTGACGTCCCTGGCGGACGACACCGTGGGGGCGACACTCGATCCGGTGGGCCGAACGGTCACCGACACCAACGGCGACGGCTCCGCCTCGCGTCCCATCGCGGGCGACTGGCGGGGGCTGCGGTTCCTCCCCTATTCCAACGACCGCAACGTTGCGGTGTTCAGGGAGACGGAGCCGGGCGTGTCGGGCGGCCTCGATACCAATGCGTCGCCGGGAACCGCCCAGACCCTGGGCGTGCTCGCCCCGAACGAGGTGGGCGGTGACGACAACCGCCGCCTCGGCTTCGAGGTCCACGGCGCGATCGCCTTCGACAACCCGACGGACATCGACGTCTACAGCTTCAGCGGCTACGTCGGCTCCGAGGTGTGGTTCGACATCGACTCCACGAGCAGCTCGCTCGATGCGATGGTGGAACTGCTCGACGAGGCCGGAACCGTGCTCGCACGGTCGGCCGATCTGCAGACCGATCACTTTTTGTCGTCGGCGACCCGAGGTGGCGGCCTACCGTTTCAAAAGAACGTCGCGCTCGGGCTCGACCTGCTCTCGCCAAACCCGCGGGATCCTGGCATGCGGGTCGTGCTGCCGGGTGCCTCGTTCGGCGAGACGAGCAACTACTACGTCCGGGTCCGCAGCCAGCCGAGGACGTCGCCCACGGCAGATCCGGCCGACTACCAGGCTCGGCTGCGGGATGCCGACCCGATCCAGCCGGGCGACCAGGTGGAACAGGGGGCCACCAGCGGCAGCTACCAGATGCGGGTCCGTCTCCGCCAGGTGGATGAGAAGCCGGGCTCGACGGTCCGTTTTGCCGACATCCGCTACCCGGTGGTCGGGGTGGACGTCCAGGGCCTGCCGCAGCGGTCGCCGCTCGCCGGCGACATCGGTGAAAATCCGGTGGACACCACGAACGACTCCACGCCCAATCCGCTCGCCGCCTCCCAGTACGTCGGCAATCTCCTCCAGGCCGACCTCAACACGATCTCCATCGCGGGATCGATCCTCGACGAAGGCGACATCGACTGGTATGCCTTCGACGTCAACTATGAAGACATCCAGGCGATAGCCGGCGTGAACAACGGCGGCAAGACCTTCGCGACGGTCTTCGACATCGACTACGCCGACGGGTTCCGCGGCGACCTGACGCTCTCCGTCTTCGATTCCGCAGGCACGCTGCTCTTCGTCGGCCGGGATTCGAGCGTCATCGACGACCAGCCCCTGTCGGGGCAGGGCGTCTTCGTGGACGTGTCGAGAGGCTCGGTCGGCAAGCTCGACCCCTTCATCGGCCCGGTGCATCTGCCCGCGGGGCTCCCAGGGGGCACCCAGCGGTACTACGTCGCCGTCTCGTCGAATGAACGGCTGCCCGCCGCGCTCGACATGACCTTCAGGAGCGCCGCAACGAGCGGCCTGATCCGGCTCGAGCCGACCAATTCGGTCAGGCGTGTCGTCCAGGACCACATCGGCTTCATCGGTTACCACTCCGGCAAGTTCGTCACCGGCGATGACACCAAAGATTTCACCTACGTCGCACCAACCGGCGGCCCGCTGTTCGATCTCTCCAACCTGCGGGACCAAGTGCCGCAGATTTCGCTTGCCGACATCACGCGGTACGTCTCCTGGAGGCCGGAGGAAGACGAAACGGCCGTCCTTCCACAGGCGATCCTCGCCGACGACCTGGCCATGCGGCCCGATGGTCGGCTCTACACCTACACCGGCGTTGACGGCGGCACGGACACGGCCGGCAGGCTCGAGTGGATCAACATCGTCGCGAACTCAAGGACCACCGTCGGCACCGACAACATCCCGGATTTCCCGGCGATTGTCGCACCTACGCCGTTCACCGACGACGGAACCTTGCTCACCAAGACCGCGTCTACCCTGTTCACCACCTTCGCGGTCGATGCCCACCCAACGGACGGCAAGGTGCAGCTAGGGAACGTGTCGGGAAGGCTCGAGTACACGTTTACGCCACCTGAAGAGAAATCGGCAAAGACCAGTACTTGGACGTTCGGTTCGAATTCGCTGGGCAACCTCAGCTTCACGGTCGTGGGAACCCTCCCGCCGAGTTCGCCGGTGCCGGATGGCTCGCGCAGTTCGATCGACGCCCAGGGAAAGCTTTCGGTGACGTGGCTGGAGGCGGTGGAAGTCTCGAATCTCTCGATGACGGGTGTCACGTACACGTTCGAGCCCGAAATCCCCCCTGAGTCGGTCACCACCGACAGGGTCGATGCGGTGGCCTGGAGCCGCGGCGGGAAATCGTTTAACGGGCTTTTTTATTCCGTCCGCGACGTCGATCCGCGGAGTTTCGATAAGGTCACGAAGGTTTTTCAGGAAACCGGATTTTCGCGGCTCTACAACGGCAACACCGTCTCCGCAGTCGCCACCGACCCGACGAAGCTTGGAGCCGCGCCCGGCGGCCGGATCGGAAACCTCATCCAGACGACAGGAAACGACCTCGGCCTGACGACCGGCATGGCCTTCGTCGGCGGCACGCTCTACGGCGTCGACAACAGGGGCAATTTCTTCACGATCAACACCGGCAACGCCCAGGCGACGCTGCGTGGTCAGGTCCGCGTGGGCGGCCTGCCGGTGAATCTGCAGGGACTCGCCAATGGCCCGCGGAACGTGGGCGGAGGACCGGACAACGCCCTGGGCTACTTCGCCGACAAGCTCTTTGCCATCGACGCCAATGGGTTCCTCTACTGCTTCGACCCGGCGACCGCCCCCGAGGGGTCCGGTGCAATTTCACTGCTTCCCGTGTTCAACGGCGAAACGAGCCTTTATCTCGGCGCGGTCGATCCTTTCTCCGGCGCGAATGTGCTGACCGGCGCCGTCACCGGCTTCGCCTACTCACCGTTCGACTTCTCGCTCTGGCGGGCGACGAACGTTCGCGGTGGCGATATCGGCCACGGCGTCAGCTTGGCCCCCGACAACACCCGCGACGGCGGTTTCACCCTCGACCACGGACAGGACGAGATCGCGGGCGACGTAAGCATCTATTTCGGCTTCGATACCTCCACGGGCAGCGCCGCCGATGGTTCGATCCTCCAACATGCCGGCATCGCCCCCGGATCCACCACCATTGCGGATCTGTCCAATATTGTGGGCAAATCGGCGGCCAATGTGCCCGCCCCCGGCGCGCGTTCGGCGTCGCTCAGCCCATGCATAACGACCGCCGGAAGCGACTTCGTGCGGGTGCCCACGACCCGAGATCTTGCCGTGGGGATGAAGGTTTTGGGACCTGGAATTCCTGCCGGCACGCAGGTCGTGGCTATCGGTCCCGGTAACCGCGTCACTCTCTCGCAACCAGCCACCGCTTCCGCAACGGCCGCGACCCTGGACTTCCTGGGATCCACCGGCATCACCCTGCTACCTTTCAGCCTGGAGGGCTACACCTACACCGACAAGCCGACGCTCTACTTCAACTACCGGATCGAGGCCGGCGAAGGCAGCACGGATGTCCAGCTCTCCGTGGACGACGGCGAGAACTGGATCACGATTGCCGCCAACGTCCACCAGTCCCAGCGTTCCACCCTGGACAACGCCGACAAGACGCTGCCGAACTTTCCGTCGGTTTCGTCCAGGATCGGAGAGCAGCCAAACCAGCTGGTCCAGGAACTCTTCGAGCTCACCGGCTGGAGGCAGGCCCGGATCGACCTCGGCGAGTTCGCAGGACTCGATGACATCGTCCTCCGAATCAACTTCTCGCCGATCGCGGTCGGCGGAGTCAGCGAGGGCGCCTACTTCGACGACTTCATCGTCGGCTTCGCCGAACGCGGGGAGATGGTCACCGGCCAGACGTCGGGAGCCACCGGCTTCTTCGACGTCAACACGCCCACCTCCCGCACGACGCCCCAGCAGTTTCTCGAGGGCCCCTACCAGCTCGAAATCCGACGCGGCATGGAGTTCGGCATGCTGACCGAAGCCACTTCCAATGCGGTGCAGATCCTCGGCGATCCGAACGACGCGCTCAAGCCGATGAACGTGCTCGACACGAACGCCCGCCGCATCCGGGGCAACCTCCATCCGGCCGCGACCGTCCCGTTCGATGGTTTTGGCGGCGTGAACCCGGGGCAGAACCTCCGCGGCGACGAGAACACGCCCCGCGGCCAGGGGCAGTTCATCATCGAAGGCAACATGGTCTCCGACGCAAGCCAGTACGGCATCCGCGTCGATGCCGCCGCCCGCGACGCCGAGACCGGCGCCAGCACCATGGGAGCGGTGAAGAACACCTCCGTGGTCAACTCGGCAAGACTCGTGCCGGGCGTGGTCATCGTCAACAACGTCGTCTCCACCACCCGTGGCGACGCGGCCATTCTCTTCAGCGGCGACCCGAACTCCGGCAAGGGCGCACAGGCGCCGACGCCATACGGTCGCATCATCAACAACACGATCTACGGCGGCCCGCAGGTCAACGCCAATGGCTCGACGACCACCGGCTCGGCCGTCGTGACGCTGGCGACGACCGCCGATCTCCTGATTGGCATGGGCGTCTCGGGCCCGGGCATCCCGTCCGCCACGCGGATCGTGTCGATCGACTCCGAGACGCAGATCACGCTCTCGGCCAACGCCACGGCGACGGCAACGAACGTGCCGCTCTTCTTCGCCTTCCAATCGATCGGCGTGCAGGTGACGGAGAATGCCGCCCCGACGCTCCTCAACAACGTGTTCTCGAACCTGGCTTCCGGCATCACGGTGGACGGTTCTTCCGCGGGCACGGTCGTGGGCTTCTCGGCGTTCCACTCCACGCCTGCCGGCCGGCTCGGCACCGACCAGGTCGTGCTCGCGACCGACCCGTTCGTGAATGCCGAGCGGCGGAATTTCTATCCGGTGGCCAAGTCGCTTCTGATCGACACCGCCCTCGACGTCCTGGCGGAAAGCAACGATTACACCGCGGTCACCCAGCCGCTCGGCATTCCCTTGTCGCCGATCGTCGCCCCCGGCCGCGACATGTTCGGCCAGCGTCGCGCCGACGATCCCGGCCAGGAAACGCCGACGGGCATCGGCGCCGACGTCTTCAAGGATCTCGGCGCGATCGATCGTGTGGACTTCGTGCAGCCCTCGGCAGCGATCGCCGTGCCGCTCGACGGCTCGACTGCCGACAGGAATTCCGCCGACGGCCAAGTCCGGCTCGAGAATGCCGATGCCCGCGGCGTCGCCAAGTTCGAGTTGCAACTCGCCGACGTCGGGGTCGGCATCGACAGGACCACGGTCGTCTCTGAGGCGTTCGAGGTCCGCCGCAACGGCACGCTGCTCGTGGCGGGAACCGACTACAGCTTCAACTACCTCGAGTCGGCCAATCGGGTCGTGTTCGAGGCGGCGGCGATCTACCCGATGGGCAGCTACACGATCTCCGTCGTGCGGGAGCCGGTGAACGGGGTGCCGACGAACGTGATCACCGACCTCGCCGGGAATCCGCTCCTGCCGAACCAGATCGACGGAACGACCGCGTTCTCGATCGATCTGGCCGACGCTCCCACGCCACCGAGCGGCCTGGTCGCCCTCTCCGGCGACGGCCAGATCCAGCTCTCGTGGAACGCGGCCACAAGCGACGGCACGCCGCTCATCCGCTACGAACTGCAGCGGGCCGAAAACAGTTCGTTCACCGGAGCGACGACGGTCGAGCTGCTTGGAAGCACCATGACCCGCACCGATACCGGCGTCACGAACGGCACGCAGTACTGGTATCGCGTGCGAGCCGTGAACGCCATCGGCGACAGCGACTGGTCGAACGAGATCGGCCCGATCGTGCCGCTCCCGATCCCGACATTCTCCCTGGCCGAGGACACCGGCAGTTCGACGACCGACGGGATCACCAGGAATCCGCTCGTGAGCGTCGTCGTGCAGGGGGGTGCCACCTGGGAATACAGCGTCAATGGCGGGACGAACTGGACGACCGGCACGGGAACGAGCTTCTCGCTGCCGGCGAACGCCACCTACGCGGTCGGCTCGATCCGGGTCCGTCAACTCTCGGGCGAGTCGCGCAGCGGCGAGCGGTCCAACGCCTCGGCGATCACGATCGACACGATCGCGCCCGCCGCCGCCCCGATCACGACCGTCACCGACGACGCACCGCTCGTCACCGGCCCGGTCGCCAACGGCGGCACGACGAATGATCCAACCCCGACCCTCTCGGGCACCACCGAGGCGGGCTCGATCGTCGAGATCTTCAACGGCACGACCAAGCTCGGCACCGCGACCGTGGCCGGGACCGGCTGGACGTTCACGACCGGCACGCTTTCCGACGGCGTCTACGCGGTGACAACCCGCGCGACCGACCTCGCCGGCAATGTCGGACCTGATTCGACGGCCCGCTCGTTCACCGTGGACACGGCGCCCCCGCCCGCCCCGATCATCATCGGTGCCGACGACAACGTTGGTTCGATCACGGGCAATATTCCAAGCGGCGGCGCGACGAACGACGCGACCCCCACGCTCAGCGGCACAACCACGGCCGGCTCCACGGTCACCGTCCGCCGCGGCACCACGACGGTCGGCACGGCGACGGCCAATGGCTCGGGCCAGTGGACGCTTACGGTTCCGAGTCTCGCCGACGGCACTTACACGTTCACCGCCACCACCACCAACGCCGTCGGCAACACGAGCCTGCCCTCATCGGGCTACACAATCACCATCGACACCGTCGCGTTGCCGCCGGTCATCGCGAGCGTGATCGACGATGTTCCGGTCTTCGTTGGATCGGTTTCCAGGGGAGGAAGGACCAACGACAACACCTTGCGGATCGTCGGCACCGCCGAGCCACTCGCCCCGGTTTCCATTCGAAACGGGGCGACGATCCTCGGGACGGTCGTCGCCAACGCATCTGGCGGCTGGGAGTTCACCACGGCCACACTCGCCGACGGCGGCGTTTCCTTCACGGCGATCGCCACCGACGCGGTCGGCAACACGTCCACTGCCTCCTCGCCCGCTTACGCGGTGACCGTGGACACAGTCGCTCCAGCCGCCCCGGCCATCACGGCCGTCATCGACAACGTCGGTTCCATCACCGGCAGCGTTGTCCCCGGAGGCCGCACCGACGACACGACGCTCCGCATCAGCGGCACTGCGGAACCCCGAAGCCGGGTCAGCGTCCGCAGCGGGAACCTCGTGCTGCGCACCGTGAATGCCGACGCAAGCGGCAACTGGGTTGTCGTCACCGAACCACTCCCAGTCCGGCTCCACAACCTCAATGCCATCGCCAGGGACGAGGCCGGCAACACCGGCGTCGCGTCGCCGAACCACACCGTCACGATCGACCAGACCGCACCCTCGATCCTGTCGCTGGGATCCACCGCCGCCCCCGGCAGCTATGGCGTTGATGCCGAGATCGCGATCTTCGCACGCATGTCCGAACGCATGCGGGCGGGAAGCGCGATCGACGTCACGCTCAACACGGGCGCAGTCGTCAGGCTTTCGACTTCCTCCGAACGGAGCGAACTCAACGGCAGCTATCGTGTCGCCGCCGGCGCCGTGGCCACGCCGCTGTCGATCATCTCAGTCGCGAACGTCTCGCCCATCGCCTCCGACATCGCAGGCAACCCGTTCGCGAGCCTTCCGACCGTTCCGGTCGTCCTGAGCGGCATCAATGTGAATGGCGCGCTTCAGGCCTTCGCCGTCGGGTTCTCGACGAATCCGGCCGCCCCCACGACCACGACCGGCTCCGTGACCTCGATCCCGATCTCCTTCTCGACCGACGTCACCGGCGTCTCGCTCGCGGACTTCCAACTCATGTACGGCGAACGAGAAAGGGTCTCACTCTCGACCGCCACGATCACCGGGAGCGGCCGCAACTACTTCCTCAACCTCCCGGCCAACCTGACCAGCCGAGTCGGCTCATACCGCCTCACCATCGGCCCTTCACTCGGCATCCGACCCGTTGTCGGGCTTGGATCCCTCACCGTGGCCTCGGAATTCTACTGGCGGCGGGTCTGACTCCCGCACAGCTTCCCCAGCTTGCCTGACACGAACCGCCGGAAGAACCCTCCCGCCGGGCGACCGACACGACCGATTCAACCGGTCGGATCGGTAGTCTCGACGGAGAACGCACGATGCGATTCGGGGGAATCAGGTCGTTTTGTGCCGCGTTGATCCTTGTGGCCGGAACGACGGGGCTCGATCGAGGGGTGATGAACTGCTGCGGGCTCGCAGCCGGTGAGGTCGTCATCTCGGACCGCGTCGTCGGCGAACCGACCGATTCGCTCGGCGATCTTCCGGTGAAGGTCGATGTCGACGATGAGGCCGATGCCGAGGCCGCAACCGCTCAGCCGGCGCTCCTCGATGCAGATGCCACGGCCCCGGATCTCACGGTCTTCCACGGCAGCTCCTGCGGCTGTGACGCCTGCTGCAAGGTCCAGTGCAAGGACCCGCCCGGGCTTTTCCAGGTCTGCCGAGCGGCCTCGAACGCCCGCTGGACGGCGAGGCTCGACGCACTGCTCCTCTGGCGGAACGCGCCGCGGGAACGGCCGCTCTTCTCGAGCTGGGATAAGGACACGGAGACCGTCGGTGGCACGGTCATGGACGCCCACGACCTCGACAGCACGATGGGCGCGGGCCCCCGGATCTCGCTCTTCCGCACCGACTGCCACGGCCACACGACCGAGTTCACCTACTTCCAGGCCTTCAACTTCCTCGCCGAGGAGGCGACCGTCCCGTCCGATGAGGGCTACACGATCGGCCCGGACGGCATCTACGGCAACAAGTGGGCCGAGCTCGACACCGGAACGGCTCAGCTGACGAGCGGCATCAAGAGCTTCGAGGTGAACGGCCGGAAGTGCTTCACCCGCAACATCTCGCTCCTCGGCGGCTTCCGCTGGGTCGAGTGGCGGGAGTCGGCCTCGATCCTCGACATGTACCGCCCGGCGGACGTCTTTCCCGCGAGGATCGACCGGGACCTCTACGACACGAGCACGGTGAACAGCCTCTACGGCTACCAGATCGGCTTCGACGCAAGGATGTTCGACCGCGGCTGGCTGCGGGTCGACGCGACGATGAAGGGGGGGGCGTATTACAACATCGCCACCCAGCAGTCGAGCTACCACAACGGGCCGCTCGGAGAGCCGGCTGGCCTCGTCGGCCGAACCTACCAGGACTCCGGCACGGCCGCCTTCGTCGGCGAACTCGGGTTCATGGGCACGATCCCGCTCACCGACCACTTCGAGTTCACGTTCGGCTACCTCGGCCTCTGGCTCGAGAGCATCGCCCAGCCGACGAACCAGTTCGGCAGCCAGCGGATCGTTCCGGACGAGCCCGCTCGAGGAAAGATCGACACGACCGGCGGCACGGTGCTCCAGGGCGTGACGCTCGGCTTCAACGCGAAGTGGTAGGTCAGGAACCCTGCCGAACGCTCACCCGGCCGACCCCACCACCTCGCAGCCGGCCGCCGTCTTCCGCGAGAAGCGGATGTCGAGGGTTCGCAGAAAGGTGTGGAGGCCCGCGTCCTGGATCGGCAGGATGTGGGCCGGGTGGCCCGACTCGTTGTGGTGGCTGTGCCAGAGGCCCGGCGGCGTGACGAACGCCGAGTGGGGCCTCCAGTCGAACCGCTTCGGCTTCTCGATCGCCCCCGAGCCGTCGAGCTTCTCGCCCACGAGCGTGTAGCAGCCGGGCTTCGCGTCCACGACGAGGTCGACCGCGACCGACTGGTGCCGGTGCGGCGATTGCACGGCGTTCACTGGCAAGAGGCCGAACATCGCCCAGACGACGTGGGTGATCGTGAGTGTCTGCGGGAAGACGCGGTTGCCGAGGAGCACGCTGATGCGGTTGGCCGTCGCGCTCGAAGGGTCGTGGGCCACGGCGTCGAGCGCTCGCCGGATCTGCTCCCGCGGATAGAGCGTCGGCGAGAACCGCGGCCGCGACGCCGTCGCACCGAGGTAGTGGATCAGCGGCCCGTCATGCACCCAGTAGAGGGCGGCATCGTCGCCGGCGACGTGGGTCGCCCGACAGCCGGCCGGCAGCGTGAAGAGGTCGCCGGCCTGCCAGGGAAGCTCGTCGGAGGGATGCCCGCCGGAGCCGATCGTGTCGGCCAGCTGCGACATGCCCGACCCCCGCATCACGAAAAAGAGCTGGCTCGTCGCATCGGCCTCGGTGACGATCGCGTCCCCGGGCCGCACGTGGACGAAGCTCGCGAGCAGCCCGGGCGTCGTGGCCGGACAGGTCGTCGCGATCGCCTGGGAGTTGTCGAGTGGCACGATCCGCGTGCCCCCCTGCTCGTGAAGGTCCGCCCCCCACTGGACCGCTGGAATCGGGCCGATCGTGCCGTCGCCGACCGGGTTCGACGCGTAGCGGTAGTCGTGGTAGCGGGCGGCCTCCGCGAGCTTCTCGGCCGGCGAATGGGCGTGGGCGGGCATGAGCATGGCATGGCACCTGTGGTGGCTGACACGGATCGGCCGAATTGTATCCTTTCAGGAAACGACCACGAACTCGACCATGTCCTCGACCACGTCACAACCACGTATCGTCTCGCTCCTGCCCGCCACGACGGAGATCGCCTGCGGTCTCGGCCTCGGTGGACAACTCGTCGGCCGCTCGCACGAGTGCGATTTTCCGCCGGAGGTGCTCTCGCTGCCGGCGCTCACCGCCCCCCGCATCGACGCCGCCGGTTCGAGCCGGGCGATCCACGAGGCGGTCGGCAGGTCCCGCGAGGCCGGCGGCCCGACGCCGCTTTTTTCGCTCGACACCGCACGGCTCGCGTCGCTCGCCCCCGATCTGATCCTCACGCAGGCTGCCTGCGACGTCTGCGCGGTTTCCGCCGACGAGGTGCGTGCGGCCGCCGCGAAGCTGTCCAAGCCACCCCGCGTCATCGCGGTCAATCCCTCGACGCTCGACGACGTCATGACAGACATCATCACGGTCGGGCGGGAGACCGGCACGCTCGCGAAGGCCCGCGAGTTCGTCGCCCGGCTCCGGGCCCGCGTGGCCTCGGTCGCCTGCCGGGTCCGCACGTTCCGAGAGCGGCCCCGCGTGGCGGTGATCGAGTGGCTCGATCCGCCGATGGCCGCCGGCAACTGGGTTCCGGAGATGGTTTCGCTCGCCGGCGGCATCGACGTGCTCGGGCGGGCGGGCGCCCACTCGCATTGGATTTCCTGGGACGACGTCGCCGCCGCCGATCCCGACGTCGTCGTGCTCGTGCCGTGCGGGTTCACGCTCGATCGCGTGATCGCCGAGGCGGCTTCCCCGCCGGTCCGCGAGCCGCTCGCAAGGCTCCGCGCCGCACGCGAGGGAAGGCTCGTCGCCATCGACGGCCATCACCTCTTCAACCGGCCCGGGCCGCGGCTCGTCGACTCGCTCGAGGCACTCGCCGGCGTCCACCACCCCGACCGCTTTCGCTTTCCGGCATCGGCGGCATTCACGAGGAACGTCGTGGTGACTACCTGAAGTCCGCCGGCTTGAGCCCCTGCTTCGCGGTATTGAAGCCGAACGGCGTCGGGGAATACGTGCCGACCGGATCGACGACCGACCGCTCCGGGATCGCGTTCTCGAGCCCCACCGCCCAGTAGCAGGCGTTCACGATCAGCCGGCGCAGGCCTTCGCTGGCCAGGTCGGTCGATCCGCCCATCGTCGTCGTGAAGACGCGGCCGGACGGCCCGCCCTCGACCGAATAGCTCTTCACCCAGGCGACGGGCATCATTGGGTCGTTCTTCCCCCCGGCGACCGGCGCGGAGTCGGGAGTCATCGCGGAAAGCACCTGCCCGAGCACGAGCGGCTTCGAGTCGCCCGGCAGCGGCATCCGGACGCCGTAGACGTCCGTCGGCCCCCAGATGTCGCCGTCGCGGATGCCCTTCAGGATCGGGTGGTCCTTCGCGGCCGGCGCGACGATCCCGCGGGTGCTCTCCTTGCCGTGGTGGCCGTGGTGGCTGATCCACTTCTCGCCGAGCACGGCCCGGCCGAAGCCGTCAGCCCACTCTTTCTTCTCTCCGGCGTAGAAGTTGCCGTAGTGCGCATACGCACGACCCTCGGGGATCTTGAAGGCATGCGTCGCCGTCCGCATGCCGACCACGGGCTTCCCCTTCCGGAGATAGTCGTCGATCTCCTTCATCTGCTCGTCGGGCAGGTTCCGGAACCTGGTCGCGATCACCATCAAGTCGGCGGTTCGCAGGGCCTCGAGGCCGGAAATGTTGTCGACCTTGTTGGGACTGATCTCACCGGTCGCCGGATCGATCGCGTAGAGCACCGTGCAGCGGAACCCGTGGTGCTTCGCGAGGATCTTCGCCAGCTGCGAGAGGGCCTCCTCGCTGCGATACTCCTCGTCGCCGCTGACGAGCACGACATGCTTTCCCTTTCCCGACCCCTCACCCCCCTCCACGACGAGCCACCGCTCGTCGGCCCGCGTCGCCAAGCACGCGACACCGAGGAGCCAGGCGACGACACCGAGAACGAACCTGGGAGGTTTTCCGCAGGATTTCATGGAGACCGCCTTTGCGTCGGTTTTCATGCGAGTTTGGGCGGCCATTTGGTGCCGCACGAAACCGAGTATATCACTGAGGTATGCCCGCCGACCCGCCGTTCCCACAGTTTCCGCAGTTCCCCCGTCTGCCGACGATCCGCCCGGAGCGTCACGTCCCGGCGGTGCTCGTCGCGGCCGTCGCCGTGCTTCTCGGCGGGTCGCTCGTGCGATGCCTCTACACGGTCGGCCCCGAGAGCGTCGGCGTGGTGCAGCGTTTCGGGCGATATCTCCGGACGGTGGAGCCCGGCCTGCGGTTTCGCCTGCCGTTCGGCATCGACCGCGTCACGATCGTGCCGGTGAAGCGGCAGTTGAAGCTCGAGTTCGGCTTCGGCACGCCCGGCTCGAGCAACCCCGATCAGGTGTCGAACGAGCAGGAACGTGAGAGCGACATGGTGACCGGCGACCTGAATGCCGCGCATGTCGAGTGGGTCGTCCAGTACGAGATCCACGATCCGGCGGCCTACCTCTTTAACCTCCGTGAGCCGGGCCCGACGCTCCGCGACCTCTCCGAGAGCGTGCTGCGGGAGGTGGTCGGCGACCGCACGGTCGACGAGGTGCTCACGATCGGCCGCCAGGGGATCGAGAACGAGGCGATCGAGCGGCTCTCGTCGCTCGTCGGCGAGCTCGCGATGGGGCTCCGCGTGCAGCAGGTGCAGCTGAAGAACGTCCATCCGCCGGCGGCCGTGCAGCACTCCTTCGAGGAGGTCAACCGCGCCCAGCAGGAACGCGAGCAGCGGATCAACCAGGCCAACGGCGAATACAACAAGGTCGTCCCGCGGGCCCGCGGCGATGCCCAGCGACGACTGAGCGAGGCGGAAGGCTACGCCGTGAAGCGGGTGAACGAGGCAGAGGGGGACGTCGCCCGCTTCCGCGCGATGCTCGAGCAGTACGACAAGGCTCCCGAGGTCACCCGACAGCGGCTCTACCTCGAGACGCTCTCCGACGTGATCCCGAAGCTCGGCGGCAAGATCGTGCTCGACGAGGATGCGAAGCAGCTTCTGCCGCTCCTGAATCTCCAGCCACCCCGCCCCGCACAATGACCGAACGCATCGATCACCTCCTGCGAACGCTCCTCTCGCCGATCGGCGGCTTCGCGGCCGTCGTGCTCGCGGTCGTGCTCTACGCCTCGGCCTACACGGTCGACGAGGCCGAGCAGGTCGTGATCACGCAGTTCGGCCGGCCAGTGGGCAGCCCGATCAACGCCCCGGATGCCGACAACCGCGCCGGCCTCCACTTCAAGCTGCCCGGCATCCAGACCGTGAACCGGTTCGACAAGCGGATTCTCGAATGGGACGGGCCGCCGAGCGAGATGACGACCCGCGACAAGCTCTACGTCGTGGTCGACACCTTTGCTCGGTGGCGGATCGCCGACCCGCTCCGGTATTTCCAGAGCCTCCGCGACGAACGCAGCGCCCTCTCCCGGCTCGACGACATC
>CAZPEM010000042.1:0-22574 GCA_964585575.1 uncultured Chitinophagaceae bacterium | reverse complement strand
CTGCTCGTCACGATCGCGATCATCGGCCTGCTCCTGACGATGCTGCTCCCGGCCGTCCAGTCGGCCCGCGAATCGGCGAGGCGGGTGCACTGCGCGAACAACATCAAGCAGATCTCGCTCGGCTGCCTCGCCTACGAGGCGTCGAACGGCCACCTGCCGGCCGCGACGCGGACGACCGACCGCAAGCCCGACTGCCAAGGCTGCTACGACCCCTGGAACGAGGCCCGACGCACGGGCGTCGTCGCGGGAGACAACCTCCATGGCACGAGCTGGCTGCTCGAGATCCTGCCACACCTCGATCAGACGCCACTGTTCACCGCGTGGAACCGCGAGACCAACGTGCTCGGCAACGCCTCGATCGCGCAGACCGACGTGCCGCTTTTCTACTGCCCGACCCGCCGCCGCGGCATCCGTACCGGACGCGACGACCACAAGAGCCTGCCGAGCGACACGTGGCGGGGAGGCGGCACCGACTACGGCGGCTGCATGGGTCGCGTGGACGGATTTCTCAACAGCTCCGGCAACAATTCCGACTGGAGCGGCCGCCACCGCTACTGCGAGCACAACGACCCGGCCGATCCCGGCACGCCGGCAAGCTGGACCATTCAGGGACTTCCCAACGGACACGCGACGGTCGATGGCCTCTTTCGCACGGTCCATCCGCGGCGGATCGCGGCCGTTCGCGACGGATCGTCGCACACGATCCTTCTCGGCGAACTGCAGCGGCTGCGGCCCAACGGCCTCGCGGGCGCGGCCAACACCGACAACCGCACGAGCTTCGACGGCTGGGCCGTCGGCGGCGCGTCGACGCTCTTCGTCACGGCCACCGACCCCGCCCGCGGCAATCCCGGCGGCCTCAACAACGGCTTCTTCGAGTCGCCGGGGAGCGACCATGCCGGCGGCGCCGGTTTCGGCATGGCCGACGGGTCGGTGCACTTCGTCAGCGAGTTCATCGACGCGAAGGACAATGCCGCCCTCTTCCCGCTCCTGGGGGCGATGCGAGACGGCCAGCCCGCTTCCCTCGCCTCCGCGGAGTAGCCCCGGCCCGCATCCGCCGCTTTTCAGCCGAAAACCGCAGGCCTTTGCCATCGCCTCACACGACGCTCACACTCCGCCGGGATTTTCATCACAATCTCACGAATCCCTGCTACGCTCCCGAACGTCGAAGGAGGCATCGCCCGATGCCGATGACACGAAAGTGTCCTTTCGAACCCCGCCTGAAACAGCCCACCTGACAAAGCACTGCCGGTCGGATCCAAACGCCGGCTGACTCCGCAAACGGCCGCTCAAAGCGGCACGAGTGCGTCGTCGCCACGCTCGAGGATCCATCGACCTCCCCGGTCGATCGCGGCCCCCAGGCCGCTCCCCCGACAGGGCAACAACCACGGAGTTGATCGGCCGAAGAGCCCGCGAGGGCTCGAGGATCGTTCTGCAACCATGCGTTTCCTCACGGCGTCGGCGCTGCCGGCCCCCGCCCCCCTCCCGCCGCAACGCCGAGGTTTCAGCCTCGTCGAACTGCTGATCATCGTCGCGATCGTCGGCTCGCTCGTGGCCATGCTCCTGCCGGCCGTCCAGTCCGCGAGGGAATCCGCCCGCCGATTGTCCTGCCAAAACAACATCAGGCAGGTGGCGACGGCGATCCTCGTCTACGAGCAAAGCCAGGGCCGGCTGCCGATGGCGACGATCGTGAAGACGCCTCCCGCGGCCCCCTGCACCGACTGCTTCAACCCATGGAACGAGGCGAAGGGAAGCGTCACCGGCATTGGCGAGCAGGGAACGAGCTGGATGCTCGAAATTCTCCCGCACCTCGATGAGACCACGATCGCGAATGCCTGGAACCGTGGGACGAACGTCGCGGGCAATGCTGCCGTGGCGCAGACCGACCTGAGCGTGTTCTACTGCCCGAGCCGCAGGAGCGGCATCCGACGTTCCAACGAGGATCACCTCAACCTGCCCGACGAGAACTGGACCGGAGGAGGCACCGACTACGGAGGCTGCCACGGCCGGTTCGAGGGCTTCGAAGCGACGGTCGCGACCGGCCGCCCGTTCCTTCCGCAGGCCGATGCGACCGGCAACACGCACCGGCGAGAGGGCGTCTTCAAGCCGAATGTCGCCTTCCCGCTGGCCGCGATCCACGACGGGCTGTCCAACACGATCATGCTCGGCGAGCTGCAGCGACTCCGGCCGCTTCCCGGCGGGACATCGCTGGTCGACACGGCGCATCGGCAGAGCCAAGACGGCTGGGCCGTCGGCGGGGCCGCGACGCTCTTCGTCACGTCGACGAGCCCTGCCGACAACCCGGGCGGCCTCAACAACCGATTCTTCCAGTCGGCAGGGAGCGAGCATTTCGGCGGTGCCTTCTTCGCGATGGCCGACGGCTCTGTCCGCTGGATCGACGAATTCATCGACTCCGCCAACAACGACTCCGTCTTCCCACTGCTCGGCTCGATGCGCGACGGCGAGATCACGAATCTTGCGGGCAACCCCTGACGCGACACCATCACGCTCGATCGGCCCCACTCCCCGGTGCGTTTCCATGACGAACATTGCGACCAGCCGACGCTCTGCTTTCCGCTCCTCTGCCCGCCCAGCCGCCGAAGTCGCGCCGTTCATCGCGGTCGCGCTCGCGACGTTGATCGGGTGCTCCGGCTCCAAGCAGCCGCCGCTCGGGACGGTCGAGGGATTCGTGACCCTCGACGGCAAGCCGCTCGCGGCGGCGGCGGTTCTCTTCACGCCGGAGGGCCGCGGCCGAACGTCGATCGGCATCACCGACGCCGAAGGACGCTATTCGCTCGCCTACCTGCGGGACATCAAGGGGGCCGACCTCGGACGCCACACCGTGCGGATCACGACCGCCACCGACGACAACGGCGGCAAGGAACGGCTCCCGAAGCGGTACCACGCGAAGTCGACCCTGTCGGCGTCCGTCGAGCCGGGATCGAACCAGCACGACTTCGCACTCACCTCGAAGCCCTGACACAACTCGGAAAAGAACAGTTCGGGGCTGCCCCGAGCCCACCGTCAACGCCCAGACGCGTGCTCCTCGAGGATGCGGGAGAGTTCCGCGACGGCGATCGGATGGTGGTGGACCTTCGTGTGCGTGGCCGGCACGAAGATCTCGCTCGCCACGCCCCGCTCCCGTGCGCTCGACACCGGCACGATGCAGTCGCCCGGACCGGTCGCGAGCGACTCGTGGACGTCGCCGATGATGGAATGGGTGTTGACGCCGCAGGACGGCGTGATGGCCCGCATGACCGCGAGAAAAGGCGACGAGGGCTCGAGCACGTCGATGGTCGTCGGGACGCGTCGGGCGAATTCCGGCGTCGCCAGGCCCGGATTGGCCTCGATGATCTGTCGATGGATCGCCTCGGCTTCCGGCGGCCGTCGCACGAGCATCGACGCGGCCCGGCCGGCCGCCCGCGAGGCGAGCGACGCCCCGCCGTGGGGCGTCGCGATGTAGACGACCCGGCGCACGCTCGGCAGCGGCTCGAAGTAGAACTGCTCGATGAAATCCCGCCGCCACTCGTCGGGAACCCGGACCGAGTCGATCGGCCGCGTGGCGACGGCGTTCCAGAGCCCGTCGCCCGGCCGGATCACCTGGAGCTTCGCGTGCAGCCCGCCCATGCTGTGCCCGACGAGCACCATCCGGTCGAGCGCGGGATCGCGGCGATCGGGATCGAGCTTCTCCCGGGCCTCCCGAAGCTGCCTCCGCATCACGAGCGAGACCCGGAGGAACGACGAGCCGGTGGGGTAGTTGAGCACCCACGGCTGGTAGCAGCGGTGGAACGACGGCTGCGTCCGCAGCTCGTTGAGCATGTCGAACCATGTGCCCTCGTCGCTCGCGAGGCCGTGGATGAAGACGACCGGAATCTTCCCCGGCTGATATGGCTCGAGAAATTGCAGCATCGGGCGACCGCTCCCGCCGGCCACCGCGACCGACGTCGACTGCAGAAAGCCGGCCACGCCCTGCGGCGGCATCGCCTCGAGCATGTCGAGGAGCGGCGCCGTGAAATCCGCCGCGAGCCCCTGCCACACGCAGCCGACGTTCACGCCGCGGGCCTCGACCGGATTGACGAGGTCGAGGATGGCCGGCGCCGGATCGCGGGCAATGGGCCCGGGCACGGCATCGATCGCCCGGGGTTTCGCGGGCGGCCGCGAAAACCGCAGGACGGCCGTGGCGGCGACCGACTGCCGTGGCGGCATGAACGACTCGACGTCGCTGCCACAGGGCCGCCGAATCCGCACGCTCACGGGGAGTCCGAAGCCGGAGCGGAGATGACAGCGGCTGATCCGCTTGTCGGAAGGTGGCGGTGCGGCGACGACCTCCTCGATCGCCGATGAATCGACCGCGAGGCCGCGACCCACGATCGGCACGACGAACCGCTTCTGCGGCGGCCCGACCATGATGCCGATGTCGGGATCGTGACGGTCGAACTCGGCGGCCGAGGACAGAAAGCCGTCCAGGTTCGCGGCGTATTCGATCGCCGCCTGGCCGAAGACGTCGGCCGCCTCCGGGCAGGTGTAGATCGCATCCCACGCCGCCTCGCAGGCCGCGAAGTAGGCCTCGGGCGTGCGGCAGTTGTGTTCCTTCGCCATCTCGCAGGCGGCCTTGCCCCACTCGCGTGAGCGGCGGAGGTATCCCTCCGCGATCGCACGCGCTGAAGGCCCCGGCGTGTCGTCACCGCGGGCGGCTCGCCAACCCGTGCAGGAAAGCATTGCGACCGCGAGGATCGCGAGCACCGCCAGCCGCGTCACGCGAAAGATCGTGCAAACCATCCAGCAACGCCCCACGCCCTACGGTCGTCCGCGAAGACCCGCTCCCGCAGAATCCCTTCGGCGAGCGGCGAGCTTCAACGCCACACGTCCGCCGCCGCTGCCGCAAGGTCAGCCCGCAAGGTCCGCTCGTCTTCCGCAGCCCGCCAGCGTTGCGAAAGAACGGACCGTGAGAGGCTGCCCGTGCCCAGCGCTACGAGTTGACTGCGAGGGGCTGCCCGTGTGCCCGAGACGGCGTAGCTGACCAGCGCAGGCAGGATGCCGAAGCGCCAGTCAGCTCCGAGCGAGCGCAGCCCAGGATGGGCGCAGCGAGCGTCCGGCGAGGGGGCACGGGCAGCCCCGAGCCCAGCAGAGTTGATGCACAAGCAGCAAAAGATCCGCCGAACATCACCTCGAGGGCCTCGCCACCGCCCGCCTCGGGCTCTCGCGTGAGAAGCTACATCCGCGAGGAGCCGGCGTGCTCCTCGGCGACCAGTTCGAGATCCTGGCTGAGGTACTTCACCGTCGCATCGGGGCCGAGGTTGAAGTAGACGCGGCCCTCGGTTCGCCAGCGGCCGGCGTCGTAGAGGAATTCGGCGGTGGCCGCCCGCACGTCGGAGACCGCCTCGACCTCCTCCATGCCGCCCCCCTCGACCGCCTCGAAGCTCACCTCGATGGCCACGAGCGCCTTGAGACCGCGGGTTCGGCGGTCCCTGGCGTAGATGACGTCGTCGTCGAACTCCACGTCGGTCCACCGCAGCCCCCGCGGCCTGCCGCTGATCGCGGCCCGCTCGATGAACTTCGCCTCGAGCTGCTCCCGCTGACGGTGAAAATCCCGCTGAGCCCTGGCGAGCCGGTCGGCCTGCCGCTTCAGTCGCAAGGGTCGAATCGCCACCGCGATCGCGACACAGGCGACGCAGGCGAACGCCAGAGTGAGAACAACGTGGAGAAGTCCACCCATGGAGACGGCAATCATGGCGGTCGATCCGGCCCTGCAGGCTTCCCCGGCGAAAAGGCGATCAGTGGCCGCCGCCCGGGAAATCAATCACAGTGTATGCCGAACCGTGGAACGGTCCAAGTTCCGCGGCTGCATGCCCCGTTTTCTCGTAACGAATCGCCGCAGGTCCACCGATGCCAAAATCGACCACTCCCCGCCGGACACCTCGGCGAACGCAGCTCGCCGCAGGGGCCTTCGGCGCCCACCAGTCGATCGCCGGGGGATTCGTGAAGGCCGTCGAGCGGGCGGTCGAGACCGGCTGCGAATGCCTGCAGATCTTCACGAGGAACATCAACCGATGGGACACGACCGAGATCCGGCCGGAGGACGCCGCGGCGTTTCGCGCCGCGGTCGTAGAGGCGGGGCTCGCTCCGGTCGTGGCCCACGATTCCTACCTCATCAATCCGGCGGCCGCCGACGCCGAGCTCCGCGAGAAGTCGATCGCCGGACTGGCCGAGGAGCTCGAGCGGGCCGAGCAGCTCGGGATCGAGTGGGTCGTGGCCCATCCGGGGGCCGCGTGCGGAGCCGCCGTCGAGGAGGCCGTTGCACGTGCGGCCGACGGCATCGCGGAATCGCTTCGCCGCACGCGAGGCATGCGGGCGGGCGTGCTCATCGAGACCACCGCGGGCCAGGGCTCCTGCCTCGGAGCCTCGTTCGAGGAGATCGCCGCGATGCTCCGCCGCATCGATCGCGTGAAGTCGTTGTCGAAACGCGTGGGCGTCTGCCTCGACACCTGCCACGTCTTCGCCGCGGGCTATCCGCTCCATCCGCGAAAGAAGCTCGACGAGACGCTCGACACCTTCGACCGCACGATCGGCCTCCGCAGGCTCGTCGTGATCCACGCCAACGACTCGAAGAAGCCGCTCGGCTCGCGGGTCGATCGCCACGAGGCGATCGGCGAGGGCTGCATCGGGCAGGCGGCGTTCAAGGACCTCGTGAACCATCCCAGGCTCGCCGGCATCCCGATGATCCTCGAGACGCCCAAGGAGGGGCCCGACGGCAAGGCCGGCCCCGAACGCGACCTCGCCAACCTCGCCCGGCTCCGCCGGTTCCGCCGCGCGGGCGGAGCATGACGCGGCGCTCGCAACGCGAAGCGGCCGCGGGCCCGGCGACCACGGCCGCCTACCCGCGCTCCGTCGGGATCTCGCGGCCATGCGGGTCGCTCGACGCGGACCCCACCTCCTCCTCGATCCGCCTCCGCACGTCGGCGCCGAGGTAGTGCTCGACCCATTCCGCGGGCGGATGGAGATGGTCGACAGGAAGTTCCACGTTGCGACCGAGCCATGCCTCCCAGAGCCGGTGCGACCGCACGATCGTTTCCGCCTCGCCACGGCCGGCGTCGGTGAGGGCCGGGCGATCGGGCGGCCCCTCTACCTTTCCCCGCAGCCGCAGCCACGAGCCGGCCAGTTTGAAGAGAAGTCCTGCCGGGGCCGCCGCGGCATGCCCGCCCGCCTCCTCCCGCCGCCACGCCGCCGCGAGCACGTCTTCGCAGGCGACCCGCCAGGCGAGCCAGACCTTCCCCGCAAGCCGCGGGATGACGCCCCCTTCCGCCGCCGCGAGAACGGCCACGAGATAGCCGAGACCGAGCACGATCGCGATCATGCCAGCAGCACTCGTATTCCATTGCCACGCGGCGAGATAGCCCGCCACGGCCGCCGCCACGGCGATAGCGACCGCCGCGGCCATCACGCGGCCGAGCGATCGGAACAGCAGCTCCGCCGTCGCGGCCGGCACGACGAGCATCGCGACCACGAGCACCGCCCCCACCGCCTCGAAGCTCGCCACGGTCGCCACGGCCGTCATGGCGAGGAGCCCAGTGGTCGCGAAGCCCACCGGCACGCCGACGACCCGCGCCGCGTCGGCGTCGAAGGCCGCGAACAGCTGCGCGGGCCAGGTCGCCGCGAGAAAGGCCGTGACGACCGCGAGCGCGACGAGGCCGTTCACCAGCGCCCGCGGAACTGCGACCCCGAGCATCGGGACGGTGTCGGCCGCCGCGAGTTCGAGGATGCCGTGGAGCACGCAGCCCGGATCGAGATCGACCCGCGACGCGTAGAGCGAAATGAGCACCACCCCCGCGGCGAAGAACGTCGTGAAGACGACGCCGGCCGCGGCATCCTCCGAGAGCCTCGCGCGTCGCCGCACCGCCTCGGCGGCCCAGACCGTCAGCATCGCCGCCGCGACGGCGCCGAGCGTCGAGAGCATGCCTCCGGGCCGCCCCCCCGCGAGCACGGCCACGACGATTCCGGGGAGCACTCCATGGCTGATCGCGTCGCCGAGCAGGCTCATCCGCCTCACGACGAGCATCGTCCCCACGACGGCACACACCGCCGAGACGACCGCCGCGACGACCATCGGCCAGACCATCATGGCTCGCTCATCCCGGACGGCCGCCACGACGTCCGCAGGAGCCGCACGCAAAGCGACACGAGGAACGCCGCCGACGACGCGAGCACGACGGCGGGACCGGTGGCGAGCTTCGGCACGACCGCACTGGCGACGACGCCGGCGAGCGACGACACGAGGCCGACGAGCCCCGCGACCGCGAGCATCGTCGGCAGCCGGTCGGTCCACTGCCTGGCCGCCGCCGGCGGAATCACCACCATCGCCGTCACCAGCACCGCGCCGGCGGTCGGAACCGCGGCCACGACCATCGAGGCCGTGAGCGCCGTGAGCGCCGCGTCGATCCGGCCGACCGGCCAGCCGGCGGCAGCCGCGAAGGCGGGATCGAAGGCGACGAGCGTCGCCTCCTTGAGCCCCGCAAGCACCACCGCCAGGACCGCCACCGAGATCACCGCGACGAGCAGACTGTCTTCGAGGGTGAGCGAGGCGGTCGAACCGAGCAGGAATGCCTCGAGGCCGGCGCTGCCGGCCACGCCGCGGGCAACGAGGCCCGAGATCGCGGCGATCCCCGCGCCATACGACACGCCGAGCACGATCGCCGTGGCCGCGTCGTCGCGGGTCCGCGAGTAACGCCGGATGAGCGTGAGCGCCCCGAGGCTCGCGATCGCCGACACGGCGGCCCCCGCGAGCAACACCCAGAGTTCCCGCCGGCCGGTGATCGCGAACGCCGCCGCGATGCCGGGCAGCGTGGCGTGGGCCGCGGCGTCCCCGACGAGCGCCCGTCGCCGCAAGACGCCGAAGCAGCCGACGACCGCGGCGGCGACGCCCACCGCCGCAACGCCACCGGCCACGACGAGCGTGTTGTGGGCAAGCAGGCTCTCGAGTCGTTCCTGGGCCGTCATCGCGTCCGCCGTCCCGTCTGCATCGCCCGACCGATCTCGTCGAGCAGGTCGAGGTGGCCGGAATAGGTCCGCGCGAGGTTCTCCCGCGAAAGTACCTCGGCGGTCGGGCCGGCGGCCACGAGCCTCATGTCCACAAGTGCGACACGATCGAACCAGCTTGCGGCCGTCCGCAGGTCGTGGTGGACGATCACGACCAGGCTGCCCCGATCACGCAGCTCCGAGAGCACCCGCAGGATCCGCTCCTGCGACTTCGCGTCGACGCCGGCCATCGGCTCGTCGAGAAAGTAGACATCGGCCTCCTGGGCGAGGGCCCTGGCGAGGAAAACCCGCTGCTGCTGCCCGCCCGAAAGGCCGCCGATCTGCCGGCTCGCAACGTCGGCCAGGCCGACGCGGTCGAGGCATGCCATGGCCGTGTCGCGTTCCCGCCTGCCGGGGCGACCGAACCAGGAGAGCCGGTGAAACGTGCCCATGAGCACGACGTCGATCGCACTGACCGGAAAATCCCAGTCGACGCTCTCCCGCTGCGGCACGTAGCCGACGCGGCCGCGGACGTCGTCGAGCGACTTGCCGAAGAACCGCACCGATCCGCCCGAGAGCGGCACGAGCCCGAGGGCCGCCTTCACGAGCGTGCTTTTGCCCGCACCATTCGGCCCGATGATGCCGTAGAGGCACGGGGCGTCGATCGCGAGATCGACGTTCCAAAGGACCGGCCGCCTGCCGTAGGCGACGGTCACGTCGTGCAGCTCGACGATCGCCGTCATGGCGACACCAATCCGTCGGCGATCGTTCGCACGTTGTGCTCGAGCATGCCGACGAGCGTGTCGGCCCCGCTGCCCGGCTCGCCGAGCGCGTCCGAGTAGAGACGGCCGCCCACGCGGACGCTCCCCCCCTTGGCCCGCACTCCCTCGCAGATCGCCTCGACGTTGCGGTCGGAGACGCTCGTCTCGACGAAAACCGTCGGAATTCCCCGCTCGACGATGAGGCCGACGAGACGGTTGACGTCGGCGAGCCCCGCTTCGCTCTCCGTGCTCACCCCCTGCACACCGACGACCTCGACTCCGTAGGCGCGGCCGAAGTAGCCGAAGGCGTCGTGGGCCGTGACGAGCACCCGTTGCTTCGGCTCGATCGCCGCGAGCCTCTCCCGGAGCCCCGCATCGAGCTCCTCGAGCCTCGCCGCATAGGCTTCCGCGCGGGCGACGAAGTCGTCGGCATGCTCCGGATCGATCCTGCCGAGGGCGATGGCGACCGGCTTCGCGGCGTGCCGCCAGAGCATCGGGTCGAACCAGACATGCGGATCGACCGCGCGATCGGCCACGGGGATGAGGCGGTCGGCGGGCACGGCCTCGCCGGCGAACACGACCGGCTTCCGCTTCGCGAGCCGCTCGAGGAGTTCGGCGAGCTTTCCCTCGAGGTGAAGGCCACAGGCCACCACGAGTCCGGCCGCCTCGAGCCGCCCCGCGTCCCTGGGCGTGGCCCGATAGGAATGCGGATCCACTCCCGGGCCCATGAGGCAGTCGACGTGGAGATGCGGACCGGCCACCTCGCGGACGAGATCGGCCACCACCGTCGTCGTGGCAAGCACCGTCCGGCCCCCGGAGCCGCCGCCGGTGCCGCCGCTCGGGGCGGGCTCACAGCCTGCGAAAACAACCAAAACGGCGACGCTGCAGAGCAGGCACAGCCGTCCGCGGATGGATGGGGAGGGATTTTGGGACATCAAAATGATGATTTTGAGGGTCCAAAAATGATAGCAGCCCGGCCGATGGGGAGCGACTCCGACCGACGCGTTGACCAAATCGGAGCGCATGCTTACGGTGTCAGGAGGCCGGTCGCGGGAAACGAGCGTGTCGCCTGACGAGCATCGGAGATCCGCGTGGAATCGAGTTATTTCAAGCGCTTTCGGATGGAAGCCGATCTCGCGGTGCGGCGGCCGCCGGGCTCCCAGCCTGGCCTCCCGCCTGGCTGCCGGCCGGGACTGCCGCCGGGCTACCGGTTTGTGGCCTGGAACGACGCCCTCATCGACGTCCATGCCCGGACCAAGTTCCGGGCCTTCCGCGACGAGATTGACGCCACCGTCTTTCCCTGCCTGGGCGAACTCGAGGGCTGTCGCCGGCTGATGCGGGAAATCCGCTGCAAGTCGGGGTTTCTGCCCCAAGCGTCGTGGCTGATCGCCTGGGGGCGAAGCCCCGAGGAGCTCACCTGGTGCGGCACGATCCAGGCCGTCTGCGAACGTCCGATGGTGGGCATGATCCAGAACGTGGGGGTGGTGCCCGGGCACCGCGGCCGCGGCCTGGGGGCGGCGCTCGTGCAGCAGGCGATGCTGGCATTCAGGGATTACGGACTTCGCCGGGCGTCGCTCGAGGTGACGGTGCAGAATGACCGGGCGGTCGATCTCTACCATCGTCTCGGCTTCCGCAGGGCCCGAACGGTCTACAAGCTCGTCGAGCTGCCCACCCCGGCGATCGGCGTCGCGGCGCGGTAGCCACCGTCCCGGGGGCCGCCTCCACGAGCCCCGGCCGACCGTTTTGCGACGGCCTTCCGGCCGGATTTTCGTGTATAACATGGCCGTGAAGCAGACTCTTCATGCCGCCACGCTCGACAATGGAATCGTCCTGCTCGGCGAGGATCTCCCCGGCGTCGAGAGCGTCGCGATCGCGTTCCACACGCCCGCAGGCGCGATCCACGATGCGCAGCTGTTCGGCGGCCAGGGTTTCGGCGGGCAAGCGTCCGCAGCGGCCTGTGCTCCCCCGACGGTCCGCTGCGGGCTGGCCACGCTCTCCGGCGAGATGATGCTCCGCGGCGCCGGCGACCGCAGCGGCCGACGGATCGTCGAGGACCTGGAAAATGCCGGCGTGCAGTGGGCCCAGGCCGTCTCCACGAGCCATTCCAGTTTTTCGGGAGCGATGGTGGCCCGCCAGCTGCCGACGGCGCTGCCGATCTACGCCGACATCCTGCGCCGGCCACTCTTGCCTGAGGATCAGCTCGAAAGCGCCCGGCAGATGGTGCTCCAAAACCTCGCGGGCACCGAGGACGATCCGGCCCATCGCGCCATCTCCGCCCTCAAGCAGATGCATTATCCCAGCCCGTGGGGCCGCCCTGCCGAGGGCCTCTCGGTCGATGTCTCGCAGATCTCGCTCGAGGAAATCCACCGCTTCGTCGCGACGCTCGTGAAGCCGCAGGCGACGATCATCGCCGCCGCCGGACGGCTCGACTGGGACGACCTCGTGGCCCGGATCGAGCGGCTCTTCGGCGACTGGCAGCCGGGGCCGATGCCCGACGTCGTCACCGGGCCGCGTGGCCCCCGCTTCCAGCATGTTCCGCACGACTCACAGCAGACCCACATCGCGCTTGCCTGGTCCGTGCCGGCCTACCGCTTCGACGCCTCCTACGAGGCGACCGCGGCGCTCTCGGTGCTCGGCGGCGGCTCGAGTTCGCGGCTCTTCATGGAGGTCCGCGAGCGACGCGGCCTGTGTTACAGCGTCTCGGCCGGCTACCAGACGCAGCGGGACTTCGCCGCGGCGGTCTGCTACTCGGGAACGACCGCCGAGCGGGCCCAGGAGACGCTCGACGTCATGCTCGCGGAGATCCGCCGGCTGCCGGGATCGATCACGGAGGAGGAGCTGATGCGGGTGAAGGCACGGGCCAAGAGCGGCCTCGTGATGCAGCAGGAGTCGAGCGCGGCAAGGGCCGGCGGCATCGGCCGGCAGTGGTATCACCTCGGCCGCGTCCGGACGCTTGCCGAGGAACTCGAGCGGCTCGACCGGCTTTCCGTCGCCTCCGTCGAGCGCTGGCTCGCCGATCATCCGCCGGAGGATCTCTCGATCGTGTCGCTCGGCCGCGAGCCGCTGGAGGTGCCACGTGACCTTTCTCCATAAACGCCTCGGCAACGGCCTGGAAATCATCGCCGAGCAGTCGCCCGCCGCGCTCTCCACGAGCATCGGCTTCTTCGTGAAAACCGGCTCGAGGGACGAGTCAGAAGATCTCTGGGGAACGAGCCACTTCCTCGAACACATGATCTTCAAGGGAACGACCACGCTCTCGTCGGCGGAGATCAACAGGCGGTTCGACGCGATGGGGGCGAGCGCGAACGCCTTCACGAGCGAGGAAGACACCTGCTACTACGCGACCGTGCTTCCGGAACAGCAGGACGACGCGATGGGCCTGCTGTCGCAGATGATGCGGCCGGCGCTCCGCGAGGAGGATTTCCAGACCGAAAAGAAGGTCATTCTGGAAGAGATCCGGATGTACGACGACCAGCCGCCGTTCGGCGCCGACGACCGCTGCCGCGCGACGTTTTTCGCCGGCCATCCGCTTGCGCGGAGCGTCCTCGGCACGGTCGAATCAATCCAGGCGCTGCCGGTGGAGGCGATGCGGGGCTATTACCGCCGCCGCTACTGCCCCGGCAACATCGTGCTCGCCGCAAGTGGTTCCATCGACTTCGAGCGTCTCGTGAGGACCGCGCAGGATTGGTGCGGCGACTGGGAGCCGCTCGACCTGCCGCAGCGCACCGTTCCGTTCCGCCGTGGCTCCTCCATGCGTGACACCGTCGACCGCATCGAACGGCCCGGGGCGACCCTCTCCTACGCCGTCCGCATGTCGCCGGCGCCGCCGGGCGATGACGAGGACCGGTTCGCCGCGAAGCTGCTTGCGATCATCCTGGGCGACGACTCCGGCAGCCGCCTCTACTGGTCGCTCGTCGATTCCGGCGAGGCGGAGCAGGCCTCGCTCCACCACCACGACTTCCTCGATGCCGGCATCTTCACGCTCCAACTCTCCTGCGATCCCGAGGACGCCGGCGACCTGCTCGAGCGGCTACCGGAGCTCCTCGACGTGCGGGGGCGGCGAGCCATCACATCATCGGAGCTCGACCAGGCCCGCAACAAGCTCGCCGGACGGATCGTCCTCTCCGGCGAGCGGCCCCGCAGAAGGCTCTTCACCGTCGGGCTCGAGTGGACGCACAACGGCGACCACCGCTCGGTCGCCGACGACCTCGCGATCGTGGAGCGGCTGGGCCTCGACGACCTCGATCGCGTGGTTGCCCGCTGGCCGCTCGAAGCCGGCGGCTGCACGGTGCTCGCTGGCCCGTGAGGGGCTCGCTGGGCCGAACCTGCAGCGTTGACCGTGAGGGGCTGCCCGTGTGCCCGAGACGGCGTAGCTGACCAGCGCAGGCCGGAGGCCGAAGCACTGGTCAGGTCCGAGCGAGCGGGGGACAGGCGGGCACCGATCCGCGAAGCGGATTGGTCGCGCAGCGAGCGCCCGGCGACGGGCACGGGCAGCCCCGAACCCGGCCCGCCAGGCCCTGTTGAAGTTGGTTTTTGAGGTACAATCCGCGGATGGTCCCGCTTCTCGCCAACCGGTTCGCGATCTGCCTCCCGCCGCTGTGGCTCGTCGGCATGGGCGTGCTCGCGGGCGTGGGCGTGCTGCTCACGGTTTACGGCCTGCTGCGGCTGCTCGCACCGAGGTTCGCGGCGGAGGTCCGCGCGAGCCTCTCGGAAGGGTTTCTCGGTCCCGTCGCGTGGCTGGCCCTCGTCTGTGCAGCGGTGGCGGTGGCGACGACGCCCGTCGTGCCGGTGACGACGATCCTGCGGTCGCTCGCCCGGATCGCCACGGCCGGTGAAACGAGCCGAACGGTGACGGTCGCGGCGAACGCCGCGGAGCAGGAGATCCGGCTCGAGGTGCGGCCGCAGGAGATCGAGTCTATTTCGCTCGAGAGCGGTTCGCCGCTCTCGGTCCGCACCCAGCAGCCGATCGAGGGCTTCGCGCTCGTCAAGGTTCCCGTCGTCGAACTGGCCTCGGGCGTGCCGTGGACGTGGCAACGCCGACCGGCGAGGGAGCGGGGCTCCACGGTTCTCGACACGTCGCCGACGCCGTTCCTCGGCGCGGAGGCCAAGCTCGACGCGACGAATCCCTCGGCGGAGCCGGTGGCCCTCCGGATTCGTACGACGCTCGCCCCCGAGTTTCCTCAGGCCGCCATGCTTTTGTGGTCGGCCGCGGCGACCATCGCGGTGGTCGGGGCCTACCTGACCATTCGGCTCGGGGCGAGGCGGATCGCGACGATCGCGGGCGCGACGGTGAAGGAGGCGGTCGCGCAGCCGGCCTTCGGCGTAGCCTTGATCATCGGGGCCGTGCTGCTCTTGGGCTTCATCCTGATCCCCTACAACACCTTCGGCGACGACGTGAAGATGCTCAAGGACAGCGGCATCACGCTGGTCAAGGTGTTGTCGCTACTCGTTGCCGTCTGGACCGCGAGCGTCTCCGTGGCGGAGGAGATCGAGGGTCGAACGGCGATCACGGTGCTCTCCAAGCCGCTCACCCGCCGGGAGTTCTTCTTGGGGAAGTTCGTCGGCCTCGTGCTCGTCGTCACGCTCGTGGTGCTGATCCTCGGCACGATCCTGCTGGCGACGACGAGCTACAAGGTGGTCTACGACGCCCGCGAATCCGCCAGAACCGACCCACTCTGGCGGGACTGCGCCGACGAGGTGATCACGGTCGTTCCTGGGCTCGTGCTGTGCTGGCTCGAGGCGATCGTGCTGGCCGCGGTGAGCCTGACCGTCTCCACGCGGCTCGGGCTCATGCCGAACATCATCATCTCGTTCGGCGTCTACGTGCTCGGGCACCTCGTGCCGCTGATCGTCCAGTCGAGCGTCGGGAAGTTCGCGATCGTGAGGTTCTTCGGCCGGCTGTTCGCGACGATCCTGCCGGTGCTCGACCACTTCACGATCGAGGCGGCCGTGATGGGAGGCGTGGCCGTCCCGTGGATCTACCTCGCCTGGGCGGGCCTCTACGCGGCGCTCTACTGCGCGGTCGTGCTGCTCGTGGGGCTGATCCTGTTCCAGCACCGCGATCTCGCCTGAGTGGTCGAGGGCAATCGGACCGAGCGGATCACCGCACGATGCCGGTGCGGCCGACGACGCCGAGTGAGCCGAGTCCGTCGAGCGAGGACGCGGCCGGCTCCCAGATCCGCTGCATCGGCGAGCCGGCGGTCTCGGCCGCCGCCTTCCCGTCGACGAAGAAGGTCAGTCCACCCGAAAAAGCCCGCTCGAACCGCGGGCCGAGTTCGACGCCGATGAGGCGTGTCTGCTCCGTGTACCGCATGCTCGTGCGGACCGCGAGTTCCGCGCGACCGAAGCTTCCCTCCGTGGCGACCTTCACGCCGCCGATCCACTTCGCCGGCCCGTCCCGGATCGTTCCGGGATCGGCGTCGATGCCGGCCGAGACGGCGATGCCCGAGACGGTGCTGGCGACCATGGCGGTCAGCGGCACCGGCGCCGCGGAGTCACCCGCGAGCCTCGAACCGCCGATCCGGGACGATCCCCCCGGACCGGAAACGGCCATGTCGAACGCCCACGCCTCCTCCTCGACCGACGCCGCATCCATGGCACGCAGCTGCGATGCGATTGCCCCCAGCCCTTCAAAGCCCTCGAACGAGAGGCCTTCGAACGGAATACCGGGCTCGAGGCCGCCGGTTTCCCCGGGCGGGACGGCCCGCCGTTCCGGCGGCGTCGTTTCGCTCGCCGCCACCGGGACGAGGGCCGCGAGCAGGAGGGCCAAGGCCGCCTGCCACCGCTCCGCAGGTTGGATTCGTCGATGGTGCATGTCGAATTCCACGATCACGAACGCCGCCCCCGGGTCGAGAGCATCGTCTCTCGAAGGGTTCGTCCCCTTCCGACGCCGACCGTGAGCGACGGCCCGACAACCGGCACGACCCTCAGGCCGCCCGCCGCCTCGGAGGGCCGACGAGCCGGTCATTCTCGCGAGTCGATGGCACGACCCCGTCGAGCCGCACGACCGTCAGGCATTCGACGACCCGAAGCGCCACGTCGAGCGCTTCCAGCCCGGACGCCGCATCGACGACCGGACGACCGCGGGTCGTCACGGCGCGGAGGAAATCGTCGTGCTCGGAGGCGATGGCGTTGCCCTGCGGAAGCTCCTCGGTCGTTCGCGGCAACACCGTCTTGAAGAAGGACTCCTTGAGCAGCTCTCGCTCGGCAGACGCGATTCCGGCGGCGACGAATTCGCCCGACATCACCTCCGCCGACGGCGCCACCGCATCGACCCGCTTCGACTGGAAGTCGACCGACACTATCCCCGACCGGCCCCAGATCGTCATCGAGCGATCCACGGACGGATGGATTCGGGACGCCGTGAGGTCCGCGACGAATCCCGACTCGAAACGCAGGTGCGCCCGGACGGCGTCCTCGTGGCCGCCCGTCGCGGCGACGGCCGTGCCATGCACGTCAACGAGACGGCCGGGCCGAAGCGAGAGGACGAGATCGATGTCGTGGATCATCAGGTCGAGCACCACGCCCACGTCGAGCGAGCGAAACGTGAAGGGAGCGCGGCGGTGCGACTCGACGGCGACCGGGGCGCCGACTCTCGCGACGGCGACCGGCCAGGCAGGATTGAACCGCTCCACGTGGCCGACGGCCACGACGCGGCCGTTGCGATCCGCCACGTCGGCGATCCGTGCGGCCTCCCGTCGGCTCGAAGCGATCGGCTTCTCGACGAGCAGGTCGATGCCCGCCTCGAGAAGCGGCACGGCCGAATCGGCGTGGAGGTCCGTCGGCGAGGCGACCACCGCCGCATCGACCAGCCCCCGCAGGTCCGACGGCGAAGCGAGTCCACGGCAGCCGTGCATGGCGGCGACGCGATCCCTCGCGACAGGCACGGGATCGACCACCGCCACGAGTTCCACGTCCTCCCTCGCGGCAAGCAGCCGGGCATGGATCGTCCCGAGATGCCCGCAGCCCACCACCGCCACCTTCAGCCGACTCATGCAACCCTCCTGCGGTCGAGCGCGCGACCGTGACGACCGTTCTTCTGACGTGATGCGAACTCGAGCACCCGCTCGACGGGCGGCACACACATTCCCTTCGAGACCAGAATCTCCCTGGCGGCTTCCAGCCCCACCTTCGCCCGGTAGAGCAGACGGTGCGCCTCCGCGAGCGCCGCGACCCAGCTCTCCTCGACACCGTTGCGGCGGAGGGCGACGACGTTCACGCACCGCGGGCGGGCTGGCATCCCCTCGCACAGCATGTACGGAGGAATATCGTGGAGCACGCGACTCAAGCCGGCGACGAACGACCAACTGCCGATGGTCGCCCAGTGGTGGACGGCGACGCCACCCGAGAGCGATGCGTGCGACTCGACCCGCACGTGCCCCCCGAGGAGCACGCCGTTGGCCATGATCACGTGATCGCCGATACGGCAGTCGTGGGCGACGTGCGAGGCGGCCATCAGGAAGTTGTCGCTACCGACGACCGTCTCGCCGGTCTCCTTCTCGGTGGCCCGATTGATCGTCACGCCCTCACGGATCGTGTTGCGATCGCCGATCACGACGCGGGTGCGGCTGCCCTGGTAGCTCACGTCCTGCGGATCGCCGCCGATCACGCAGTTCGCGTGAAACCGGTTCCCTTCGCCGATCAAGACGTCGCCAAGAATCGTCACGTTGTTGTCGAGGCGAGTTCCCCGGCCGATCGTCGCCCGGCCGGAAACGACGCAGTAGGGCCCGATCCGAACATCATCGGCGATCCGGGCGCCGGGCTCGATGACCGCGGAGGCCGCGATCAGGGGCGGGAGCCGCAGGGTGCCAGGCCCATCTTCTCCAGTCTCTTCCGGCTGGTCGCGGGGCGTCATGCCGACCACCTCCTCGCTCCCCTTGCCGCGCCCGCCGCCACGCCCCCTCCCGCCGCGGCGAGGGCCAGGACGCGGGCGACCGCCATGGCGTTGAGCCTGTGGCCACTGCGCGAGGAACGAACGCAGGCATGGATCGGGCGACCTGCAAGCGAGAGATCCCCGACGACATCGAGCGCCTTGTGGCGGGCGCACTCGTCGGGCCAGCGGAGGGAGTTTCCAAGCGGCCCCTCCGGCCCGAACACGAGCAGGTCGGAGAACTCGACGTGCAGGCCCCGGCCGCTCGCCCGCAGCCTCTCGGCATCCTGCACGCCCAGGAACGTACGGGCGCCGGCGAGTTCCGCTCGGTAGGCCTCGGGTGTCACGTCCACGGCACAACGCTGTCTTCCGATCGGACCATCCCCGTAGTCGAGCAGATACTCGACGGAGAGCCCCTCGAACCGCGGCGGAGCAAGCTCCACCCACCCGCGGCCGTCCTCGACGCGAATCACACGATCGACGACGATCGGCTCGCATGGAGCGCCGACATCCTCGAACCCGGCCGAATCGATCGCCTCCACGAAGCCCCTCGAAGACCCGTCGAGCCCGGGCATCTCGGCCGCGGTGACCCACACCTCGCAGCAGTCGACCCCGAGCCCGGCCAGCGCGCTGAGCACGTGCTCCACCATCTCGACCCTGGCGGCACCGGCCGCCAGATTCGTGCGGGCCTCGGCATCCACCCGCCGACCGAGCCTGGCCGGAATCCGCACGGAAGGATGGAGGTCCCTCCGGACGAACACGACCCCGGCGGCGGCCGGCGCGGGCCGCAGCTCGACCCGGTTCCTTAGCCCGCTCCAGTAGCCGACGCCCTCGACGACCACCGGCCGACGAAGCGTCCTCTGCGGCCGCGGATTACCGGATTCCAGCATCGACCTGCCTCCCTCGATCAGCCCTGCGGCCACCGGACGCCTACCTCCGGGGCGAAACACCGGTGGGCTGGGCCGCGACGCCCGACTGGGCGTTGAGCTTCTTCAGGATGTCGACCGTGATGTCGATGCCGGGCTCGAGATACACGATCGGCTTGGTGATGCTCCTCAGGATCTGGTTGCGATCGGATCCATCGACAGCCTCACCGTCGAAGCGATGCACGACGGCGATCCGATGCTGCTTGGCGAACTGCTCGACGGCCTTCTCGATCTCCGTGTAGACCTGGAGATAGACCTTCGCCTCGCGCTCCATGAACTCCTTCTTCTGGATCTGTGCCGTCACGTTGAAATCGGCCTGCGCCTTCGCGATCTCGGCCTCGAGCTTCTTGTACTCGGGCGTGCCGACGTTGAAGCCCTTGAGTTGCTCGACGAGGCCGTTGACGCGGTCCCGCTCGGCCTTGAGGCCGTTCTCGGCCGCCATCACCTCTTCCTTCATCTTGTCCATCATCCCCTTGAACTTGGCGTGATTCTTGAAGATGTAGCCGACGTCGATCACGGCCACGTGCGTGGGCGGACCGGACGGGGCGGCGGGATTCCCGAACGCCGGCCCGAATGGAATGACCATCGACACGGCGGCCGCAGCCACGAGAAGACAGAGATGTCGCTTCACGGAACGCACTCCTTGCTAGCGTGCTTGCTCGCCTCGCCTTGCAGGCAGGGCGGACTTGGGTGCCCTTCGACCTGCACCGCCATCCGTGGCCGGCACTCAGGGGTCTCGAGGCGGCGGGGATTCTGTCAGCCCACCCGAACCCGCTCAAGGCCAAAAAACGTGGCTGAATATGCTTTTTTCCGAGGCAAACGCCTACCTCGGAGCCGCGAGCGTCACGTCGAGTTTCACTTCCGCCCCGTCGCGGAGCACGACGACCGGAACCGTGTCTCCACCCTTGTGCTTGCGAAGGGCGCTGTCGAAATCATCGAGCCCGGTGATGGCGCTCTCGCCGATCCGCACGATCACGTCCCCCGCCGCGAGGCCGCCCCGGGCGGCGGGAGAATCCTTCGCGACGCCCGAAATCGCGTAGCCCTTCTGCGGCTTGCCGAAATCCGGAATGCTGCCGAAGTAGGGCCGGTCGCCGCCCCTGGCGAACTGCTTCGAGGCGATCTCGACGTAGGCGGGCCGCTGCTCCGCCTCCGCGAGCGACCTGACCAACTCAACGACGAGCTCCGTGATGCGGACCATCCCGTCGTAGTTGATCTTGTCGGCGGTGTCGCTCGGTCGGTGATAGTCGCCATGGGAACCTGTGAAGAAATGGAGCACCGGGATCTTCTTCGCGTAGAAGCTCGCGTGGTCGCTCGGACCGAAACCGCCCGGCTCCTTCGCGGCCTTGAGGGAACGCGCGGAGAGGAGCCGGTCGATGAGCTGTTCGAGGCCGGAGCCGGTTCCCGTGCCATGCACGACGAGCTTGTCCTTGTCGAGACGCCCGACCATGTCGAGGTTCACCATGGCGACGATGTTCTCCAGCGGAACGGTGGGGTTCGCCGTGAAGTGACCGCTGCCGAGCAGCCCACGCTCCTCGCCCGAAAAGGCGACGAAGAGGATCGTCCGGGACGCCGGCCCGGCCTTCGCGAGCCACCTCGCCGCCTCCATGAGCATCGCCGTGCCGCTGGCGTTGTCGTCGGCCCCGTGGTGGATCGCCTGGACCCCCGGGGACAAGGAGTTCGAACCGCCGAAGCCGAGGTGGTCGTAATGGGCTCCGAGCACGACCACCTCGGAAGCACGCGGCCCCTTGCCTGGGAGCACGGCGATCACGTTCCGGCCTACCGTCTCAGTACGGTCGATTGCGATCCGTCCGCGGATCCGCCAGCCGGCGAGCGGGCCGCTGGACGGGGCGAACCGGTCGTCGATCCGTTTCTCGACCTCCTCGAGGCTCTGCTTGAACGACTCCTTGACGATCGGATCGATCGCCGACCGGCGGACCTGCAGCACCGGCATGCTGCGGCGGTCGGAGCCGTCGCCGGCCCTGCCGAAGGCCATGAGCGCATCCTCGTCAAAGTCGCTCCCCGCAGCCCCCTCCTTCACCCCGTGGGCCGCCGCCGCCTTCTTCGTCCTCTCGACACCGACAAAATCGTTCACGAAGACGACGCCTCCCACCTCGTGTTCCGAGGCGTTTGCGATCTTGCGGGAGAGCGCTGCATACTGCGAGTCCTGGTTTCCCTCGAAGACGCTCGCCGGGTCGTCCTGCCGCGGCTCATGTCGCAGGATCACGACCGCCTTTCCCTTCGGATCGACCGAGGCGTAATCGTCGTACCGCTCCTTGGGCGCGGTGATGCCGTAGCCCGCGAACATGAGCGGCAGGTCGAACTCGCCCCCCCCGCCTGCCGCCAGCGGCGTGTAATCGCGGCCGAGTTCGAGCCGAACGAGCTTCGAGCTGCCATCGACGGCGACGGGCCCGACGAGCTCGGCCCGGTTCTCCGAGGCCGGCCCGAGCTTCGCCTCGAGCGTCATGGCGAACGCCTGGAACGGCGAGTCTGCCGCGACGCCGACATCGAGTCCGGCCTCGCGAAACCCTGCCGCCAGCCAGTCCGCGGCCCGATCGATGCCCTTGGTGCCGGGGCCTCGGCCCTCCATGTCGGGGGCGGCGAGGTACTCGACCGCCTCGCGCAGCCGCTGACGCAGGTCATTCACCGGCGGCGGTTCGTCGCCTCGCACCTGGACGCCGCTCGCCACGAACACGGACACCGCAAGTAGCAACTTCACGGGCAGGCGTTTCACGAAATCCTCCTTTTTGGCGACACGATCTATTGTAGCTGTGTCCGCCGTGAATCGACTTCGATCGAATACTCCCGGACGATGCCGCATTGCCGCCGGGGGAGCAGACGCCCCGTCGCTACGGTGAGGATACACCCGAGGCTTCTCAACGTTCCCCGCCCCCCCGAACACGCCCCCCCGGGAGCGTTCTGCATCAAGGTGCCTGCGTGATCATTGAGTGCCACGCTTGACCGTGAGGGGCTGCCCGTGCCATGTCGCCGGGCTATGGGAGCAAGCGCAGC
>CAZPEM010000041.1:0-22605 GCA_964585575.1 uncultured Chitinophagaceae bacterium | reverse complement strand
CTCGCCGCGGCCGGACCACGCCAGGCGATCGCTTCCGTGATGGCCCTGCGGGCATCGTCATCGAGCCGGCACTGCATCGCCGCGGCATTCTCGTGCACCTGCTCGGGTGACGTCGCACCGAACAGCACGGCTGCGATCCCCGGTTGTTCGGCCGTCCATGCCAGGACGACGTCGGCAACCGCGCATTCCAGCCGCATGGCGACCGGTCGCAGTTTCTCCACGAAGTCGAGGTTCCGCTGAAACTCGTCGCCGTTGAACAGCGGGTATTTGTGGCGGCTGTCGGACGCTGGAAATGTCGTCGATCGGCCCATGCGGCCGGCCAGAAGGCCCTTCATGAGCGGCCAGTAGGCGACGACTCCCACGCCGTGAGAGCGGCACCATGGCATGATGTCCCGCTCGATGTCCCGCTGGAGCATGTTGAACGGCATCTGGCAGGCTGCGAGAGGACACTCGCCCGCGAACGCCTCGAGTTCGTGGAGCTTGACGTTCGAAACGCCGACGGCCCTCGTTTTCCCCTCGTCTCGGAGCCGCCGCAGCTCGCCGGCCGACTCCGCGATCGGCACCTGCGGGTCGGGGGCGTGGAGATAGAGCAGGTCGAGTCGGTCGGTCGCAAGCCTCCGCAGGCTCTCCTCGACCTCCGATCGCAGTCGCTCCGGCCGCCCGTCGACGCACTGCCTGCGGGGCGGCGATCCCGATGCATCGCGCTCCCAGTGGATGCCGCACTTGCCGGCGATCACGACGCGGTTGCGGGAGATGCCGCGGCGGTGCATCGCCGCCGCGATCGCTGTCTCGCTTTCCCCCTGCTCGCCGTAGCAGTAGGCCGTATCGAGATGGAGGATGCCGGCCTCGAGGGCGGCCTCGACGGTCGCCACCGCCGCTTCGCGGCCCACGCCCTCGCGGGTCATGCCCGCCAGGGGCCAGCAGCCGAGGCCGAGCGGCCCGAGTCGCAAGGCCGACGAGCCGGGTTCGTGAGTTGATTCGTTCATGCGATGCATCCCGTTCGTCATGCAGATCGGTTCGTCCAGATCAGCTCTTCAATCAGGCCGTGGTGAGGAAATGTCCCGTGCGCAGAAAAGCCACGACCTGTCGGAGGGCGTCGCGGCGGACGAGCAGGGTCGAGTGCAAGCAGGGAATCGTGACGTGCTCGTGGGGTGCGTCGGGCCTGGTGCTCTCCTCGCGGACGAGCAGATCACGGCCGGCGGCGATCACGCCGACCTCGACCCCCGCCGGCATGCCGATCGAATGCACGAGGCCGCTCGAGCCGCTCGAGAGTTCGCGAACCGGGGGGCTCCAGCTTCCCAGGAACGGCTCCAGCCGTCGGGCGACGTCGGATCCGCGATTGGGCGGTGCAAGCATGACCCAGCGGCCCAGCCGGCGCGGACGGAATCGCGCGAGCGCCGCGCGGGCGACGATCCCTCCCATGCTGTGAGTGACGAGGTGGATCGGAGGGCCCGACAACTCGGCGTCGATGCGTTCGAGGCTCGAGGCGAGGCTCTCCGCGGCGACCGTGAGGGAGCGGCGGAAGGTGGGATAACCCCAGTTGAGCGTCTCGAAGTTCGCGGCCTGGAGTCGCCAGGACAGGAGCGAGAGGTGAACGCGATGTGCGAGATACCCATGCACGAGCACGACCAGCGGCCGCGGGTCATCGCGTGGCTTCATGGGGCTGGCCCGCCGGGCCCTCATGAGCCCTTCGAGACATCGGCCGCGGGGCCCGTGGCCGCAGGGCGACCGGCCGCCGGCCGAACCGGGGCGGGGCAACAGTCCACCGGGCAGACGTCGTGGCTGGCCGGCAACGCACCGATCGCCAAGCGTTCCGGAAACTGCCAGGCCCGCTCCGCGATGAGTTCGCGGACCATGCCAACGAACTCGGGATCCGTGCCGACGGTCGCGGCCCGTTCCATCGCCACCCCCAGTTCCCGGCAGACCGCGGCGGCCTCCGTGTCGAGGTCGTAGAGGACCTCCATGTGATCGGAGATGAAGCCGATCGGCGCGATCACGAGCCGTTTTTCTCCGGAAGACGCGATCTCCCGGATCGCGTCGCAGATGTCCGGCTGCAGCCAGGGCTGGCCCGGCGGACCGCTGCGACTCTGGTAGACGAGCCTCCACCGGGGGAGCCCGGCCCGCTCGGAGACGAGCCGGGAGGCCTCGGTAAGCTGCGCGACGTAGCGGCTGCCGTCGGCCATCGACGTCGGAATGCTGTGGGCGGTGAAGAGCACCATGGTTTCGCGGAGACGTTCGGGCAAACGACCCTCTCCGGCGGCGTCGAATCCCGGCTCGCGGTCGAGGCGGCCGATCGCGGCCAAAACGTTTCTCGCCATCGGGTGGATGAAGCCCGGGTGGTTGAAGAACACGCGAATCTTGTCGATCTGGGGCGCGTCGGCCCCGAGCGGCGAGCATGCTGCCGCGATGTTTTCCCGATACTGACGGCAGCCTGAATAGCAGCTGAAGCCGCTCGTCACGAACGCGATCGCCCGCTTCACGCCGGCGGCGGTCATCTCGCGAATCGTGTCCGGGAGCAAGGGGTGCCAGTTCCGGTTGCCCCAGTAGACGGGCAAGTTGGGCCCGTGCTCCGAGAGTTCGGTCCTCAACGCTTCGATGAGGGCCCGGTTTTGTTCGTTGATCGGGCTTTTTCCGCCGAAGTGATGGTAGTGCTCGGCAACCTCGAGCATCCGCTCCCGCGGGACGTTCCGCCCGCGGAGAACGTTTTCGAGATAGGGAATGACGTCGTCAGGCCCCTCCGGACCGCCGAACGACACGAACAGCACCGCGTCGTAGATGCACGGCTCGGAGGAGGAACCCCGTTTGGACGACGAGGAATCGTCGGACGAGGACGAATCGTTGGACGAGAGACCGGATGAAGTGACCCCACGGGGATTCGAACCCCGATTACCGCCGTGAAAGGGCGATGTCCTAACCATTAGACGATGGGGCCCTGATCATGCTCAGCCGTCGACACGGGACTCGAGTTCAAACTGCCCGTGACGTTCTCCCTGCTCGTGAACATGGAGTTGGGCTGGTTCAACGGCCATCTCACCGGTCTCGTCGCTCGACTTCCCGTCCTGCGGCGCCGCGGGGCCCGCATGCTCCTCGACATGCGAGGGGGCGTTGGAATTCGACGCCCCATCCCGAAGGTCACCCGTGGCCCTCGTGATCGCGTCGAAAACCTCTCGTCGGTGGACCGGAACCTCCTTCGGCGCCTCGACGCCGAGCCGAACCTTGTCACCGCGAATCTCCACCACGACGATCGTGATGTCGTTGTTGATGACGATGCACTCGTCTTTTTTCCGCGACAGAACGAGCATGGACCGATCCCTGGTTTCCGCACCTCTCGCGCGGCGTCAACGTCTAAATGTAGAGGTTTTCGGCCTGCCGTCAAGCTTTTCACCCGGTTTTCATGGGTTTTTCGCTTTCCCTCAGCGGACACTTTGGGGAGGCTCCAGGCCAAGAATCGCCGAAAATCACGATGTCGCGGCCACCGTCGCGGCCGCTTGTTGGATTTCGAGGGAAACCTATACTCCCCGCATTCGGTCCTGAAGTTCGAACTCCGACGCTCGCCCCGCGGCCACCAATCTGCCGGACACCCATGAAAGCTTGGCTTTCGAACCTGTTCTCCGCCGTGTCGACCGTGATCGAGGGGATGCTCGTGACCCTGCGGGTCTTCGCGGGCACGTACGATCCGAAGCGCAGGACGTTCACCGAGCAGTTCGAGTACCCGGAATTGCCGGTGCCGGTCGCGGCCCGCTACCGCGGATTCCATCGCTACGACCTCACGACCTGCATCGCCTGCGACCAGTGCGCGAAGGCATGTCCCGTCGATTGCATCTACATCGGCAAGGAGCGGGTGCCCAACGGCAAGGGCTTCATGGTGACGGGCTTCACGATCGATTACTCGAAGTGCATGTTTTGTGCGTTGTGCGTCGAGCCCTGCCCGGTGGACTGCATCTTCATGGGCTCGAGCCACGACCTGAGCTGCTACAGCCGGGACGGTACGATCGTCGACTTCGCCCGTCTTCCGGTGGAGGTGGCTTGGGGCCGCGCCACGCTCAATCCGACGGCGGTCGCTGCCAGCAAGGTGATCGTCGAACCCGTTCATGGCGGCCCGAATCAGTAGCCCCGAATCAGCAGCCCCCAAGAAGCAGCCGCAAAGAAGCCAGCCCCGAAGAAGCCCGTCGGCCACCCCACTCGCCCGCACCGAACATGCATCCCGTCCTGATCGCCGGCTACATCGCTCTTTTCGTCGCCGTGGGCGCCGCGTTCCTCTGCGTGAACCTTCTGCTCGGCTGGCTCCTCCGGCCGGCCGCACCGAATACCGAGAAGCTCGAGGTGTACGAGTGCGGCGAGCCGACGATCGGGTCGAGCTTCGTCCAGTTCGACCTGCGGTTTTACGTCGTGGCGTTGTTGTTCATCATCTTCGACGTCGAGGTGGCGGTTTTTTTCCCCTGGGCGACCGTGTTCGGCAAGGCGACGCAACTGAGTGATCCAACGCTGGTGACCGTCGTGGAACAGGCGGATGGTCCCGCCGTCTCTCCGGCGGCGGCGGGCCTGCTCGAGGAACTCGGATTTCGCGGTCCCTTCCTGACCGAAGGTGCCCCGGCTGCGGCTGGGGCGACGCCGGCGGAGCGGGCAAGCGCGATGCGGTCCGAGCTTGAACGAACGGGTCGCCGTCTCGCCGGCACGGCGGTCGTCGACATGGCAGCTTTTTTCGCAGTCCTGCTCGTCGGTTTCGCCTACGTGTGGCATCGCGGCGACCTCGACTGGGTGAGGTCGGTTTCCGCCCAACGAGGCAGCACGGCGACGAATCCGAAGGCGGTCGCGGCCGTCGGTCCGGGCGTGGCTGCCGCTGTGGGGCCCATCCTCACACGTTGACTTCACTTCCCGGGCGGAGCTTTTGCGGTCCGCCTTCCTTCAACACCGAACCGAACACGAGGACACCGAACCGATGCGAGGCTCTTCGTTTCTCGATTCCCTCGAGTCGGCTTGTCCCGGGGCGGTCGTCGGGAAAAACCTCGAGGCGATCGATCCGTGGATCGAGATCACCGCGGACCGGGTCGAGCCTGTGTGTCGCTGGCTGAAGCACGCGAGCGTGCCGGCATTCGACTCGCTCGAGTGCATCACGGCGGTCGACTGGTTCGAGCCAGACCCCAAGAAGGCCGCCAAGGTCTCCTGGCAGCCCCACCTCGAACTCGTCTACCACCTCTGGAGCACCGCCGCGAAGGCGAGCCTCGTGCTCAAGGTGAAGCTGCCTCGGTGGCGGAGCGACGTGGCCGGTGAGCTTCCGGAGGTGGCGAGCGTGGCGGGCGTCTGGCGAACGGCCGACTGGCACGAGCGGGAGGTCTACGACCTGTCCGGCGTGTACTTCACCGGGCATCCCGACCTGCGGCGGATCCTCTGTCCGGAGGATTGGGTCGGTCATCCGCTCCGGAAGGACTACGAGCAGCCGATCGAATACCACGGCATTCGGGGGCGTTGATCAGCGGGGCGAGTTCCACCGAATCGACCGCACCCTCAGACCAGACGGCACTCGACGACACACGTTCGACAAAAATCACTCCTGCCGACCCGGAGAAGCACAGATGGACCAGCCCGGAGGGGTTTCCCGCGGATCCCTGCTCGACGACCCTCGGCTCGACGACCAGCGGATCATCGAGTTCGACGTCCGCACGGACGAGATGCTCGTCAACATGGGGCCGCAACACCCGAGCACGCACGGCGTGCTCAGGCTGGTGCTGCGGACCGACGGCGAGATCGTGTCGGAAGTCGAGCCGCACATCGGTTACCTCCACCGTTGCGCTGAGAAAATCGGCGAGAATCTCACGCACAGGCAGTGGATTCCCTACACCGATCGGATGGACTATCTCGCCGCGATGAACATGAATCTCGGCTGGGCTCTCGCCGTCGAGAAGCTGATGCGGCATCGGGTGAGCGAGCGGGCAAGGCACCTGCGGGTGCTCATCGCCGAACTCGGCAGGATCGCCAGTCATCTCGTCGGCATGGGGGCCTACGGGCTCGATCTCGGCACGTTCAGCCCGTTCCTCTATGCGTTTCGCGAGCGGGAGAAGATCCTCGACCTCTTCGAGGAGGCCTGTGGTGCCCGATTGACCTACAGCTACATCACCGTCGGCGGGCTCACGGCCGATCTGCCGCCGGGCTGGCTGTCGAAGTGCGAGCAGTTCCTCGACCAGTTCGAGCCGGTGATCCAGGAGTATCATGCGCTGCTGACGACGAACGCGATCTTCGTCAAGCGGACGGCCGGGATCGGCGTCCTCCCGCGGGAGATGGCGATCGACTACGGCTGCTCGGGGCCAGTGTTGCGCGGCAGCGGTGTGGACCAGGACATGCGGCGGGACGGCGAGAGCATCTACACCGCGATGTACGACGGCTATGCGTTCGAGGTGGCCGTCATGAAGAACGGCCACTACCCGCGGGACCACGCCTATCCCCCGGTGCCGTCCGACGCCGTGCTCGGCGACTGCTGGCACCGGTTTTTCGTGAGGATGCTCGAGGTCGTCCAGTCGATGGATCTCGTGCGGCAGGCGATCGATCGCTACTCCGCCTGCAAGGAGCCCCTCGGGGAGCCGCTCAAGCTGACGGAGAAGATGCCGGCGGGGGATGCCTATCTCGAAACGGAATGCCCCAAGGGCCAGATGGGCTTCTACGTCGTCTCCGACGGCTCCGCGATCCCGTGGCGGGCCCGCGCCCGGTCGAGTTCGTTCTCGAACCTTTCGGTGCTCTCCGAACTCTGCCGCGGCTGCCTCATCGCCGACGTTCCGGCGATCGTGGGAAGCCTCGATATTGTCATGGGCGAGATCGATCGGTGATCGCTCTCGGGCGTGATGGGCTTGATCGATCGGTGTTCGCTGAACCGCACGGAACGGTTTTGGGCCGGGGCGGTTTTGGGCCGGGACTTGTGAATCGGCCTCGGTTCGCGCACACTTCGTGAAATTTTTCACAATGGCTTCCTTCCTGATCAATACGATCGGCCTTCCGGCATGGCTGGCCTGGACGATCACCGCCACCGTCGCGGCGGCGCTGATCCTCAACGTGATGGCCGTCGGGGCCCTCGTGTTCATCTGGGCTGAACGAAAGATCGCGGCCCGCATCCAGGATCGTCTGGGGCCGACGCGAACCGGAGGCAAGTTTGGCTGGCTGCAGAGCGTGGCCGATGGCATCAAGCTCCTCGCGAAGGAGGACCTCATGCCCGAGGGGGCCGACGGCTTCCTCTTCCGCATCGCCCCGTACGTGAGCTTCTGCGCCTCGTTCGCGGCCTTCATCGCCATGCCGTTCGCGTTCGATTTCGTGGGGCAACGGCTGAACGTCGGCGTGTTCTACGTCGTGGCGGTGCTGGGGCTGGAGGTGTTCGGCGTCATCCTGGCGGGCTACGCGTCGGCCTCGAAGTGGTCGCTCTTCGGCGCCATGCGGGAGGCCGCGCAGGTCGTCAGCTACGAAGTGCCTCTGGGCATGTGCGTGGTGGTGCCCGTGATGCTCGCCGGCAGCATGGACCTCGTGACGATCGGGGAGAAGCAGGCCGGCTGGTTCACGAACTGGTATCTCTTCCACGACCCGTTCACCTTCGTGATCTTCTGGGTCTACTTCACGTGTGCGGTGGCGAGCGTGAACCGCGCGCCGTTCGACCTGGCCGAGGCGGAGAGTGAGCTCGTGGCCGGCTTTCACACTGAATACTCCGGCCTCCGCTGGAGCTTCTTCTTCATGGCCGAGTACGGCTCGATGTTCCTCGTCAGCGCCCTGGCTTCGGTGTTGTTTCTCGGGGGCTGGAACGGCCCCGTGCCGATCGCGTCGCTCCTGGGGCTGAGCGAGGGAACCGGCGACACGGCCGGCTACCTCGTCCGTCTCGTCGGCTGCCTGAACCTGATCCTCAAGTCGACGCTCGGAGTGCTCGTGATGATGTGGGTTCGCTGGACGCTGCCGCGGCTGCGGATCGACCAGGTCATGACGACCTGCCTGAAATACTGCACTCCGATCGCCGCGGTGATGTTTGGGGGCGCCATGCTCTGGAGCTTTTTCCTGCCGGGTGGGCTGGTCGGTATCGCCGGCCGACGCATTCTGTCACGTCCGGCGGGTGAGATTCGGGAGGGGTGGCTGCAGGGGCCAGGTGGCAGGGGGCAGGAGCCCGTCTCTTCCCGTCCGATCACCGAGGCAGCGATGCTGCCGAGCCCGCCGCAGCCGTTCGACGGAAGGCGGGTGTCGCGATGATGCCTGCGTCCCTGTTGGGCCCTACGTCCCTGTTGGGCTTTGTGGCTGGCGGCGGGGCGGCGTGTGGGGCTGCGATGATGCCGCTGGCCGCCGTCAACTGGCACGGGCTCTTCTTTCTCGCCTTCGCGGCCGTGGCATGCGGGATGGCCGTCGCCGTGGTGCTGGCGGACAACGTCGTGCGGATGGCCTTCTACCTCGTGTTGTCCCTGGGCGCGACGGCCGGACTCTTCTTTCTCGCCGGGGTGGAGTTCGTCGGCGCGATGCAGCTGATGATCTACGTCGGCGGCACGCTCGTCCTGCTCGTCTTCGGCGTGATGCTGACGGCGCAGGCGCCGTTCGTTTCGATCAAGACCGCGACCGGGGACCGCGTGCTCGCCGGGATCGTGGCGGCGTCGCTCTTGGCGGTGCTGCTGCAGGCCGCGTTTTCGGTCCATGCATGGCGCGAGCCGGGCCGTCTTCCCGGGGCCACCGGGGCCGTCGAGGGGACGCTCGAGCCGATGTCCACTGCCCTGGGGATGGCGCTCGTCGGCGTCAGGGTCGATGATCCGTCCCCGGGCCTAACCCAGGAGCCGGGCCCGGCCCAGGAGAACGGTGGCGGGAACGGCGATGGAAGCGGTGGTGCCGCCGCTGGCGGCCGCAGCGGCTATCTGCTCCCGTTCGAGATCGTGTCCGTCCATCTGCTCGTCGTGCTCGTGGGTGCGGCCTACCTGGCCCGGGCGAAACGGCGAAGGTCGTCCCGTGACCCTTCGGAGGCCGTCCGATGAACCCGCTGGTCGATCCCGTCGGGGTCGTGCACTACCTCGTGGTTGGCGCCGTGCTCTTCACGGCCGGCATCGTCTGCATGGCTGTGAAGCGGAACGCGCTCGGCGTCTTGATGGGCATCGAACTCGTTCTCAACGGGGCGAACGTCAATTTCGTCGCGTTCGGCTCGCCGGTGCTCCGGGCCGATTCGGGCCCGCTCGCGATCGATGGGCCCGTGATCGCGCTGTTCGTGATCGTGCTGGCCGCGGCGGAGGCCGCCGTGGCCCTCGCCATCACGCTGAACTTTTACAACAACCACTCGACGGTCGACGTGGACAGGGCGGATGAACTGAAGGGCTGAGGCAAAAGCACCGGCCGGCTGAGGCCAGCCGAGGATCCACGATCCACCGATCGACCACCTGAACAAACCCATGGCACCCATCCTGCTCGCCGACGCCCTGCTGCCGCTCGCCGCGGCCGACGTGACCGATGCGGCCGTCGCGTCGCTGCCGAAACTGCTCGGCCTCGCCTGGCTGCTCCCGTTGGCCTCGTTCGTGGCGATCCTGTTCTTCGGGCCGCGGATGGGGCCGCACGGCAGGAATGCCGCGTGGCTGGCGACGGCGGCGATCGTGGCGTCGTTCGTCTTGTCGCTTGCGGCGGCAGGAACGTGGCTGGGGGCCCATCCCGTCGTCGGCCATGCCGCCGAGAGCCACGCCGCCGAGAGCCACGGCCATCATGCCGAGGCCGTGCCGGCATCCACCGGTGATTGGTACACGCTCTACGAGGCGGGGCGGCTGAGGCTGTCACTGGGCTGGTACATCGACGGACTGACCGTGCTGATGTTCGTCGTGGTCACGTTCATCGCATCCTGCATCCACGTCTACGCGACGGGCTACATGCACGATGAACTCCACGACGTGACCGACCACGACGTGCATCTCGCGGGCGGGGGCCACCTCCACCGGCCGGGTCGATTCCACCGCTTCTTCCAGGCGCTGTCGCTCTTCTGCTTCTCGATGCTCGGCATCGTGATCGCGGGCAACCTGGCGATGGTGTTCGTCTTCTGGGAGCTCGTAGGCATCTGCTCCTGGTTCCTGATCGGCTTCTACTACGAGCGGAAGACCGCCTCGACCGCCGCCAACAAGGCCTTCATCGTCAACCGTGTCGGCGACTTCGGGATGCTCATCGGCCTGATGGCCCTCTGGGGCGCCCTGGGCACGCTCGACTTCGGTCGGCTGTTCGAACTCGTGCGGCCCGCCGCGGACGGGCACTCGCTGCGGGTGCCGGACGGCATGGTGGAGTTTGCCGCGGCCGATAAGGTGGCCGCCGTGGCCGCCACGCACTCCGGGTCGCCCGAAGCCGCCGCCAGCGAGGTGGCGGGGCGGATCGACGGCTGGCGGGCGGAGGGGATTGGCCGCTGGCTGCTGTTCATCGCCGGCGTCGGCATCTTCTGCGGCTGCGTCGGCAAGAGCGCCCAGTTTCCGCTGTTCGTCTGGCTGCCGGACGCGATGGAGGGGCCGACCCCCGTCTCGGCGCTCGTGCATTCGGCGACGATGGTCGCCGCGGGTGTGTACCTCGTCGGGAGGTTCTATCCCGTGCTCTCGCCCGACGTGCTGCTCGTCATCGCCTACGTCGGGGCGATCACGCTCTTCATCGCGGCGACGATCGCGCTGGTGGCCAACGACATCAAGCGGGTGCTCGCCTACTCGACGGTGAGCCAGCTCGGCTACATGATGCTCTCGCTCGGCGTCGGAGGGTGGGTGGCCGGCCTGTTTCACCTCGTGACGCACGCCTTCTTCAAGAGCCTCCTCTTCCTCTGCTCGGGATCCGTGATCCACGCCTGCCACACGAACGACATGCGAAAGATGGGCGGGCTCGCCAAGGTGATGCCCTGGACCGCCGGCACGATGCTCGTTGGCTGCCTTGCGATCATCGGAGCGGGCATCCCGTTCGTCATCGGCCTCTCGGGTTACTACTCGAAAGACGCGATCCTGGCCCAGGCCCTCTCGTTCGCGCAGGTGAACCCGCGACACTCGATCCTGTTTTTCGCCGTGGCGGGCGGTGCGTTCCTCACGGCGTTCTACATGTTCCGCCTCTGGTTCATGACGTTCGCCGGCAGCCCACGCGACCACCACGTCGCCGAGCACGCCCACGAGTCGCCGGGGGTCATGGTGGCACCGCTGGTGGCCCTCGCGATCCTGTCGGTCGTCGCCGGCTGGAAGCTGCCGGGAGGCTTCGGCATCGAGCCGCTCATCGAGCAGTCCAGGCCCGCAGGCACGGCCGACGGAATCGACGGTGGGTTCCTGTTCGGCGGCCTGAAGATTCCCGCGGAGCACGACAGCCACGCCCCTGTCATCCACGCGACCGCGACGATGACGGCGTTCACGACCGCCGCGGGGGGCGTGCTCCTGGCGGCGTTGATGTACCTCTGGCGGATCGTTTCCCCGCTCGTCGTCGCGTCGGTGTTCCGGCCGGTCTACAGGTTCCTGGCCGGCCGCTGGTATTTCGACGAACTTTACGACGCGATCTTCGTCGGTCCGGCGAAGGGCGTCGCGGCGGTCGCGTCGGCGACCGACCGCGGTTTCATCGACCGGATCATCGACGGGATCGCCTGGTCCGCGAAGAAGCTCGCCGCCATCGACGCCTGGTTCGACAGGACGATCGTCGATGGCCTCGTGAACGCGACGGCGACGGCGACCTGGAATTCCGGGCTGAAGCTCCGCGGCATCCAGACCGGTCGGCTCCGGCAGTACGTCATGTTCATCGTCGTCGGCACGGTGGCGATCTTCGTGCTCGCGACGCTTCTGTTCCGATCAGTGGTCGCCGTAGGCTGACCGCCACCGTTTTCCAGTCACCCGTTCTCACCGTTTCACCGAACCAGCAGAACCCCGCAGGCCCACCATGCCACCCGTTGAACAGCCCGCCCTCTGGCCGCTCTCGACGCTCGTCTTCCTTCCCGCGTTCGTCGCGTTTTTCCTCTCGCTGCCGATCATCCCGAAGGCCCGCGAGGAGGCGATCCGCTGGATCGCCCTTGCGACGACGGCGGTGGTGTTCCTGCTCTCGCTCTGGATCGCCGTTCCCAGGCTCTTCGGCCCGACGGTCGATCCCGCCCAGTTCACCCTCGGCGATCCCGGAATGCAGGGCGTGGTGAAGCTTCCCTGGATCAAGCCGTTCAACATCGAGTATCTGCTGGGCGTGGACGGCATCAGTCTTCCGTTGGTCGTGCTCACGACCTTCCTGTCGATGCTGGCGTGCGCCGCGAGCTGGCCGATCACGAAGCACGTGAAGGCCTACTTCGTGCTCTTCCTGCTGCTCGTGACGGGCATGCTGGGCGTGTTCGTGTCGCTCGACTTCTTCCTCTTCTACGTCTTCTGGGAGGTCATGCTCCTGCCGATGTACTTCCTGATTGGCATCTGGGGCGGTCCCCGCCGGGAATACGCGGCGATCAAGTTCTTCCTCTACACGCTCCTCGGGAGCGTACTCATGCTGCTTGCGATCCTGATGCTCTACTTCGCGAGCGATCTCACGAAGCTCTCTCCCGAGCAGCTCGCGAGGGCCCATGCGACGCTTCCCGCCGAGAGTGTCCCCGGGAAGGCGGTGCACACCTTCAATATTCTCGCGCTGGCGGAGCTCGGGCAGCTGCCCGACTCGCCGTTCGCGGCGGGGCAGGTCTGGGGCGTGAGCATCGAGACGCTGGCTTTCCTCTTCCTCCTCATCGGGTTCGTGATCAAGGTGCCGGTCGTGCCCGTGCACACCTGGCTGCCGGATGCCCACGTGGAGGCGCCGACGCCTATCTCGATGATCCTCGCCGGGGTTCTCCTCAAGCTCGGGGGCTATGGCATCCTGCGGATCTGCTACCCGATCTGCCCCGGTGCGGGCCTGTCGCTCGCCTGGCTCGTCTGCGGCCTCGGCGTGGTCTCGATGGTGTACGGGGCCTTCGCGGCGCTCGCCCAGACCGACTTCAAGCGGATGGTGGCCTACAGCTCGGTGAGCCACATGGGCTACGTGATGCTCGGCCTTGGCGTCTGGTCGGCTGTCGCCGGCGAGCAGTACCGCTGGGACTACTGGGCCCAGGGCGTGAACGGCGCGATGTTCCAGATGCTCGCCCACGGCATTTCGTCGGCCGGGATGTTTTTCATGGTGGGCGTGCTCTACGACCGGGTCCACCACCGCAACCTCAACGAGTTCGGCGGCATCTTCAACAGGATGCCGGTCTACAGCGGGCTGGCTGTCGCGGTCTTCTTCGCCGGCCTCGGCCTGCCGGGGCTCTGCGGATTCATCGGCGAGGTGCTCGTCACGCTCTCGAGCTGGAACTTCAGTCCAGTGCTCGCGGTGATTTCGGCCTTCACGGTCATCCTCACGGCCGCGTACATCCTCTGGGCGATCCAGCGGGTCTACCTCGGTGCGGAGTACAAGGGTCCGCACGGCGACCACCTGACGCCGATGACCGGCCGCGAGCTGGCGATCGCGGCGCCGCTGGTGGCCCTGGCGATCGTCTTCGGCGTCTATCCCATGAGCCTCTTCAAGTACGTCACGCCCTCGGTGAACAGGCAGGTCGAGACGCTCGCCGACTGGACGCGGAACGTGCACGATGCCGTGCGGAACCGCCAGGGGGCCGCACCCGGCAGTCAGGCTGACGTCGCGGACGCGGGGAGTTCCCGATGAACCCGTCCGCATTCGTCGATGCCACGATCCGAGACACGCTCTCCGTGTCCTTGCCGCATTTCCGGCCCGAGCTCGCGCTTGCGGCGACGGTCGTGCTCGTGCTGCTCGCGCGCATGCTGCCGGTGCTTCGATGGCTCGACTCGGGGCTCGTGGCGCTCGGTGGCGTCGCGTTCGCACTCTGGTATTCGTGGCAGGATCTCAACTCGCTCGGGCCGCGGGACCGCGTCGAACTCTTCACCGGTCTGCTCGTCTACGACTCGCTCACGGCGTACATCCGCTTCCTCATCTGCGGCTTCCTCGTGCTCTACAACCTGTTCACGCGGGTGTCGGGCATTCCCGACAGGGAAGACTCGGCCGATTTCCACTCGCTCGTGCTCGGCGGATCGCTCGGAATGTGCCTGATGGCCTCGGCGAACCACCTCCTCATGCTGTTCATGGCGGTCGAGATGGCGAGCGTTCCCTCCTATGTGCTCGCCGGGCTTTTGAAGGGGCGGCGGGCGAGTTCGGAGGCCGCGCTCAAGTACGCCGTCTACGGCGCGGGTGCGGCGGGCATCATGCTCTACGGCGTGAGCCTCCTCGCGGGGGCACTTGGCACCTGCCACCTGCCGACCATGGCCGGGGAGCTCGCGCGGCTCGGGGATGGCGGCGTGGCCGGTGGCCTGGCGCTCGTGCTGTCGCTCGGGGGGCTCATGGTCGCCGTCGGGCTCGCCTTCAAGCTCTCCGCGGTGCCCTTCCACTTCTGGGCACCCGACGTGTTCGAGGGGGCGTCGGCGGAGGTCGGCGGCTTCCTGTCCGTCGCGAGCAAGGCGGCCGCGGTGGCGCTGCTCGCCCGCGTGGCCTTCGCCCTCGTGACGCCGCCCGACGCCGCCGAAGCGGCCGGTGCGGAGCCGGTACGACACTTCATCGTGACGGTGATCGGCCTCATGGCGGCCGTCACCTGCACGCTCGGCAACCTGGCTGCCTACGGCCAGACGAACATGAAGCGGCTGTTGGCCTACTCGACGGTGGCGCATGCCGGCTATTTGATGATGGGCGTCGCGGCCGCGGTGGCGCTTTCGGGCGGCCATCCCGAGGCGGCCGGCACCGCGGTGGCGGCGGTGGCCTTCTACCTCGGCACCTACGTCTTCATGAACCTCGCCGCCTTTGCGATCGTCGCGGTGCTCCGGAACCGGCTCCGGAGCGAGGAGATCGCTTCCTACGCGGGTCTCGTCCGCTCCAGCCCCGGCATCGTCGTGCTCGCGGGGGCCGTGCTCGTGAGCCTCGTCGGGCTTCCGCCACTTGCGGGTTTCATCGGCAAGTTCCTCATCTTCTCGTCGATGGTCGAGGCGATCGCCCTGGGGGCCGAGCGGCCGCTGTTGCTCACGCTGCTCGTCGTGGGTGGCATCAACACCGTCGTCAGCCTCTTCTACTACCTGCGGGTGCTCAAGGTGATGACGTTCGACCCGCCGCCAGTGGACAAGGCGACCGAGCAGATCGGGCTCGTGTCGCTGCCCGGTGCGGTCGTGACGGCGCTGGTGGTTCCGGTGGTCGTGTTCGGCGTGTTCTGGTCGGGGCTCTACGCGCTGTCGGAGATCGCCGGCCGCTTCGCCTCCTGACCTTGGCTGCCGGAAAAAAGTCGGAGCAAATGCGAGATGTCGGTCGTGAACGCAAGGCGTCGTGGTTTCGAGGTTCCGCTCGCGGAACTCGTCCGGCTGTTGGGGTCGTCGCTGGCGATGTACGTCGCCGATGCCGGCATCTGGTCGTACCCGGGAGAAGAGGACGTCAAGCTGGCGGTTGCAGACCTCGTCGCCGACCAGCGGAACGTGCACGATCGGGCCGCGGCCGTCCTCGACTCCCGCAACGTGCCTGTCCCCGGCCGTGATTTCCCGATCCGGTTCACCGCGACCCACGACGTCGATCTGCGGTCCCTCCTGCCGCGTATCCTCGACGAACTCCGACGGCAGGTGACGGCGATCGACGGGATCATCGAGGCTTCGTCGGACGATCGTGAAACGCTCGAACTCGCCCGTGAGGCCCGGGGCACGACGCTCGGTCATTGCGACGTCCTTTCGCAGATCGCGGCGAAGGCCCGTGGCGGCTCCCCCGCCTGAATCGGCGGCATCCCGATGGAGTTCTTCGACAGCCACTGCCACCTCGATCCGGCGCGGTATGGGGCCGACCTGGCAGCCGTGCTCGGGCGGGCGCGGGCCGCCGGCGTGACACGCATGCAGGTGATCGGCACCCGGGCCGCCGACAGTGAGGCCGCGGCGGAGCTTGCGTCCCGCGAGCAGGGGGTCACGGCTGCCGCCGGCATCCATCCGAACGACACGGGAGACCTTCCGGCCGACGAGTGGGATCGAATCGTGAAGCTCGCGTCGAGCGGGCGGGTGAACGGGATCGGCGAGACCGGCCTCGACTGGTACCGCGACTTCGCACCGCGAGAGTCCCAGCGTGATTTTTTCGACCGGCACCTGCGGCTCGCGCAGTCGCTGTCGCTCCCGGTCGTCGTCCACTCCCGCGACAGCACTCGCGACTGCCTCGGCATGCTCCGCGATGCAATGACCAGGGGGCCGCTCGTCGCCGTGCTCCACTCATTCACCGGCACCGCCGAGGAGGCTGCGGAGGCGGTGGACCTGGGGCTCCACCTCGGATTCGCGGGCATGGTCACGTTTCGCTCGGCAGGCAGCCTGCGCGAGATCGCGAAGCAGGTTCCCGCCGACCGCATCCTCGTCGAGACAGACAGCCCCTTCCTCTCCCCGGAGCCGCTCCGCGGCAAGCGGAACGAGCCCGCCAACGTGGTTCACACCGCCCGGTGCCTGGCACTAGCCCGCGGCGAGACGCTCGAGCAGTTCGCCGCCTCGACGACCGCCAACGCCCGTCGCGTTTTTCGCGGCTAGACGGCCGGAAGTGGTACGATAACGGTCATCATTCGAGGAGGAACACCCATGGTTCGTACGCCCAGCACGATGGTGCCGCTCGGCACCGCGGCACCGGATTTCACGCTGCCGAACATCGACGGCTCGATGAAGACCCTTGCCGACGTCGCCGGCACCAAAGGCACGCTCGTCATGTTCATCTGCAATCACTGCCCATTCGTGAAGCACGTCGCCGGGCAGCTGGCCGAGCTCGGTAGTGACTGCCTGTCGAAGGGAATCGGAGTCGTGGCGATCAGTTCGAACGACGTCGCAACGCACCCGGCCGACTCCCCAGAGCAGATGGTCCGCGAGGCGGAGGACCGTGGCTACCCCTTTCCCTACCTCTACGACGAGACGCAGGAGGTCGCGAAGGCCTATCGCGCCGCCTGCACGCCCGACTTCTTCCTCTACGACGCCTCCCGACGCCTCGTCTACCGGGGCCAGCTCGACTCGAGCCGCCCGGACAGCGGCATTCCGGTGACCGGGGCCGACCTGCGGGCCGCGATCGACGCGGTGCTCGCCGGCAAGCCCCCCGCCGCCGAGCAGCGTCCGAGCCTCGGCTGCAACATCAAGTGGAAGCCGGGCAACGAACCGGCAGCCTTCAGCTAGCGGGTGTTCGGGGGCCGCCCCTCACGGTCGACTCGGGTCAACTCTGCGGGTTCGGGGCTGCCCGTATCCCTGGCCGGACGTTCGCGTCGGTCCTCCGGACCTCCACTCACTGCATGTCCGCGGCGCTCCGGCATCCTCCCTGCGCTTGCTCCCATAGCCCGGCTACGGGACACGGGCAGCCCCTCACGGCCAACGCCGGTCAACTCTGCTGGTTCGGGGCTGCCCGCATCCCCTCGCCGGACGTTCGCTTCGGGCATCCATGCCCTCCGCTCACTCGGACCTGACTGGCGCTTCGGCCTCCGGCCTGCGCTGGTCAGCTACGCCGTCTCGGGCAAACGGGCAGCCCCTCACGGTCAAGCGTGGCACGCAATGATCACACTGGCACGTTGATGCTGAACGCCGGGGCGGCGGACGCGGGGGAGCCTCAGGTGTATCCTCGCCGAAGCGACGGAGCGTCTGCTCCCCCGGCGGCAATGCGGCCTCCATCAAGGAGCCCGCGCCGCCGCAGGCAAGAGCCCGCTACTGGGCGGCTGGCGGGCGGGGGGGCTGCGGCGAGACGGGCCCGCGGCCGGTCATTTTACCGATGCCCTGCGTGTCGCCCGGCTCGATCCGCGAGGCCCTGAGATTTTCCCGCTGGATCGCCTCGTAGACCTCCTGGCGATGAACGGGGACTTCGGCGGGGGCGTTGATTCCCAGACGGACTTTGTCGCCGCGAATGTCCACGATCGTGACGACGATCGAGTCGCCGATCATGATGCTTTCATCGCGTTGTCTGGAGAGGACGAGCATCGGGTATCCTTCCGGTTCTCTATCGTGCCGCGGCGGTTCCACCGCCGCGCTTCACGCAATTATGCACTCTTCTTGAGCGGTGGGCGTTGGGGAACGAGTTCGTACTGCATCGGCAGGTCGCCGCTGGCGACCACCTGCCGTCCCATCCGGGCCTGCAGGTTGATCACGATCGGTGCCTTCAGGTTCAAGGTCAGTCCTCGGTCGTTGTGGCCGACCACGAGAAGCACCTGCGCGTCGCGCATGTCGTGCATCTTCAGCGGCGTGAGTTCGCTCCGCTGGATGCGGATCTGGTAGCCGGGCACGAAACGCCTTGGGCTCACCACGGCGAGGGCCACGTCGCTGCGGGTCGTGCTCTGGAGCCAGCCGAGGGCGTCGTTGGCCGAGTCGGCGAGCAGCGCCCACTGGCGGCAGTCCTCGAGGCCCGGCAGGCCGCTCTGGAAATGGAGCAGGTCGTCCTGCTCGACGTCGATGCGTCCGAAACGCGTGGTACTGATCCGCATGGGCAGGCACTCCTTTGCCGGGAGGTCATCGCGACCGGTCCGTCTCCCGAGCCGGTCGTTTTCGATCCGCGGACTCCCGTCCGTCAACGAATTTGATCGGTCGATGACGCGAGTCGAGTCGACAAAAAAGGGATGGAGAATCGAGGGGGTTTTCGGAGGCTGGATGCGGCACGGCCGATCGTAGCGGTCGTAGCGGCCGTGGGGGCCGTCGGCTACTGCCACATCGGCTGCAGCCGCCACGCCGCGAGCGTGCCGAGCAGCACGAGCGGGCTCCACGCCCCCAGCGACGGGCTCACGATGTAGCTGGTCGCGAGCGACTGGCAGCCGAGCACGACGATGAAGAAGGTCGCCGTGAGCACGATGCAAAGCCCCACCGCGATGAATACCCCGCGGCGGACCGGGCCGATCACCAGCGGAATTCCCAGCATCGCCAGGGTCATGTCGAGCAGTGGCGAAACGACCCGCGAATGCACCCGCAGCGGCACGTCGGCCCCGACCCCGAGGCTCGGATTGGCGATCGCCCGCAGCAACTCCGCGGTCGACGAGTATTGGCTCCAGTTCTGAGAACCGATGAGCTGCTCGAACGTCACCTCGCTCGTCACGAAGCACTGCCCGGGTTCCAGCCACGGGGCGGTGGACCGGGTCATGACGATCGTCTGCCCGCCGAGCGACAGGGGCTGCATCCGCTCGATGTGCGGCGGTTCGGTCACGCCGCACAGCAGGTAGCCGGCCGGATGATCCGCCGAGGCCGGTTTCCAGAAACCCTCCGCGGCGTCGATCTGCGGGCTGAAATGGGAGAGCGACGGCGGGAGGAAGAGGCTGGGGGCCTCGATCCGGTAGCCGGCCATCTGTGCGTTCTTCCCCCGGAAGAGGATTTCCGTGCGGTGGTCGTAGCGAGCGTCGAACTCCCGCATCTGCTGCCCGGAGAGATCCTGCGCGTTTCTCGCGAACTCGTGGCGGATTCGCGGCAGGACGATTTCGCGGTTGGCCATGGCCAGGACGGCGACGACCGTCGAAAAGAGAATCACCGGCCTGGCGATCCTCCACCTGGTCACGCCGGCAGCCAGAAGCGCGGTCACCTCGTTGTGCCTCTCGAGCCAGGAGAGGGCGAACATGGCGCTCGCCAGGGACACCACCGCGCTCGTGGCGTCGAAGAATTGGATCGTCCGGTAGCCGTAGTAGCCCGCCAGAACCCTCCAGAGCCCGCCCGACTTCCCGCCGTGCGTGATGAACTCCTCGATGTTCGTGAACGCGTCGACGACGAACGTGAGCCCTGCGAGGCTCACGAAAACGATCAGGAACGCATTCAGCTGCGCCCTCGTGATGTAGCGATCGATGAGCATGCGTCTTTCCGCTCCCGGCCGTTCCGCGGGGTCGGAAGGGCTCGCGAGATCGACGGGCGGGTTGATCTTGCCGACCGTTCGGGGAGGATAGGGAGATCGAGCGACGAGGGTCAATCGAGACTGAACCGGGCCGCGGCAGGTTTTTGCCCGCGTGCGACGTTCGCGTCCATCCAAAAACAAGCCCCCTGCGAAGCATGCCTACGGCCCACCGGTGTCCCTCCGCCCGCATGATCCTCTCGAGAGCCTGTGCTTGGGTTCCCGAGGCGATCGACCTGGTCTTTCCTCCACGGTGCGTTTTCTGCCGGCAGGACGTCGACACGGCAGCGGAGACGCCGACTGCGGTCGTCTGCGAAACCTGCGTCGAGGGGCTGGCGGCGGATGGGCGACCGCGATGCGGGCGTTGCGGTGAGCTTAAGCCGATCGCGTCCATCGACCCCTGCGGCAGATGCCCGCCGAAGTCCTGGCAGGCGATCGCGGTGCTCGGGGGCTATGACGGGCCGCTACGGGATGCCGTGCTGCGGGGCAAGCGGGCCGCCGGAGAGGACGGCTGCCGGGGTCTCGCCGATCTCTGGCTGCGCCGCCACGCGGCTTCGGCTCGCGGGTGGAACTGCGACTGCGTGGTGCCCGTGCCACTGCACTGGACTCGGCGGCTCGCCCGCGGCTCGAGCGCCACCGAAACGCTCGCGGCCGCCATGGCCCGCGGACTCGGGCTGCCGGCATCGAGGTGGCTTCGAAGGGTTCGGGCGACCCGCATGCAGAACGAACTGCCCCCCGAGGATCGGCCCCGCAACGTGCGAGAAGCGTTTCGCTGCAGTCCCGCGGCTCGCGGTCGCCGCGTGCTGCTTGTCGACGACGTGGTGACGACCGGGGCCACCATCGACGCCTGTAGCCGTGAACTCCTCGCCGCGGGGGCCGCGGAGGTCCGCGTGGCGGCGATCGCGAAGGCGGATCGCAGCGACTCCAGCGGGAGCCACGCCCCATGAACCCCGCATCGCCGGGCCCGATCCGTATCGGAACCCGTGGCAGCGTGCTTGCCCGCACCCAGACGGAATGGGTCGCGGCCGCCCTGCGGGAACTCGGCCACGAGGTCGAGATCACCGTCATCACGACCCGTGGCGACGCGACCGCCGGTGGTTCGGAGCGGTCGTCGTCGGACATCCCGGTGGCCCGGCTGGGCGGCGACGGCGTGTTCGTCCGTGAGCTCCAAAAGGCGCTCTTGGAGGATCGCATCGACCTGGCGGTCCACAGCCTGAAGGATCTTCCGACAGCCTCCGTCGATGGGCTCGTTCTGGCATGCGTGCCGATCCGCGAGAACCCGTTCGACGTGCTCGTCGGTCGCTCCGCACCGACGGTCGATGCCTTGCCCCACGCGGCGATCGTCGGCACGTCGAGCATCCGCCGGGTCGTCCAGTTGAAGCGACTTCGGCCGGACCTCGTGGTCCGCGAGATTCGTGGCAACGTGGACACGAGGCTCCGCCGTCTGGACACCGGCGAGTACGACGCCATCGTGCTGGCGGCCGCAGGGCTGGCGAGGCTCTCCCTCGCAGGCCGGGCGACCGAGGTCCTCTGTCCGGACCGGTTCTGGCCCGCGATCGGCCAGGGGGCGCTCGGTCTCGAGGCCCGCGAGGGCGACCGCTCGACCCTCGACCGCATCGCCCCGCTCAACGATCGCGAAACCCAGCTCGCCGTCGCGGCCGAGAGGGCGTGCCTGGCCGCGCTCGCCGGCGGCTGTCTTGCCCCGGTGGCGGGGTTCGGACGCGTCGAGGACGGACGCCTCCTGCTCGGCTGCTGTGTGCTCGGTGAGGAGGACGGCAAGGTCGTCCGTATCGTCGAAGAGGGCTCGGCCGTGATCGACGTCGAGGTGCGGCCGCCAGCAATGGACGGCTTCATCCGTGCGGCCGAGATGCTCGGCCGCCACGTGGCCGATCGCCTCGAGGCGGCGGGGGCGACCCCGCTTCTCGAGACGCACCGGCGGCGGGTGTCCCCTTGAACGAGTGGGGCGCCAGCCGAACAATTGAATCAATTTTGTTGAAACGCTATAGTTCCGGCGTCATCAAGGTCGTTCCCAAAGTACCGCACCGCGGGCCGTATTCCGGCCTGCAGAAAGAACGGATGCAATGCCAGTAAAAGTCGTCATCGCCGACGATCACGAGGTCGTGCGAAAGGGTTTGGTGAGCCTGCTCCAGGGCTCGGAAGTGAAGATCGTCGGCGAGGCTTCCAGCGGCGACGAAGCCGTCAAGCTGACCCGCAAACTGAAGCCCGACGTCGTTTTGCTCGACATCCGGATGCCCGGCAAGGACGGGCTCGAGGCCCTCGAGAAGATCCGCGCCGACATGCCCTCGGTGCGATGCGTGATGCTTTCCACATTCGACAATCCGACCTACGTCGCACGTGCGGTCGCAGCGGGCGCACACGACTACATCCTCAAGGGCTCTACCCGGGCCGAACTGGTGAGTTCGATCACTGGCGCCGCGTCCGGACAGCAGCCGATGCGGGCGGGCCAGTTGCGTCGGGTCGCGACCACCATGGCAAACAGGCTGGCGACGCCCGACCCCGACAGCCCCCTCACGCAGCGGGAAACGCAGGTGCTCCGTCACATGGCTCTGGGCCTCTCCAACAAGGAAATCGCCCAGTCGCTGACGATCAGCGTCGAGACCGTCAAGGAACACGTGCAGAACATCCTGCGAAAGATCGCCGTCGCCGACCGCACGCAGGCCGCCGTCTGGGCCGTCCGCCGCGGCCTCGTGTAAAACGCTGCCCGTCTCCGCTTGCAATCTTGCTGGTTCGGGGTTGCCCATGCCCATCGCCGGACGTTCGCTCCGCACATCCTGTGCTTCGCTCACTCGGACCTGA
>CAZPEM010000040.1:0-22914 GCA_964585575.1 uncultured Chitinophagaceae bacterium | reverse complement strand
TGCAGGAGGCGGTCACCGAGGTAATTGTCAAGATCCGCGATCGCATGGATCTTCTGCCGGGTCGTCTCGCAGGGATACTCGACGCGGCGGAAGCGGACGGTCGTTGGGCCCTCGACGATCACATAGCAGGCGCGGCGGTCGCCGTCGCGGGGCTGGCCGACCGATCCCACGTTCACCATGGCCTTCGTGTTCGGCAGTTCGTGCCGCCACTCCTGCTGCCCCGGAGGCAGCACCGGCTGGAGGAACTCGGGGCCGGTCGTGAAGATGCCGGGGATGTGGGTGTGGCCCTGAAAGCAGTACTGTTCCACGAGCCCGAAGATGTGCTCGAGCTTGAGCGGGTTGTAGATGTCTTCCGGGAAGACGTACTCGTCGAGGGGCCGCCGGGCCGAGCCGTGCACGAAGAGCATCTTTTCAACCTGGTGCGTCCGCGGCAGTTCGCCGAGGAAGTCGCCCACCTGATTGTGGCGGTGCTTCGGCAGCCGGTCGTGGGCCTCGATCTGGCTGCGGGTCCAGCGGATCGCCTTCTCGGCGCCGGTGTTGAAACCCTCGGGATCGAACAGGGCGCCCTGGTCGTGGTTGCCGAGGATCACGACACTGCAGCGGTCGCGGATGATCTCGGCGCACTCGCAGGGGTTCGGCCCGTAGCCGACGATGTCCCCCAGGCAATAGATGGCGTCCACCCCCTGGCGGTCGATATCCTCGAGGACCGCGTGAAGAGCCTCGAGGTTGCCGTGAATGTCGCTGATGATGGCCTGTTTCACGCTTTCTCGCACCGGGACCAACTGGACCGCTGATCGTACCCCTCGCCGGACTGATGGCAAATGGCGACCGTTTCCATGCCGCACCCCCGCAAGCCCCACCGCCTGATCGCGATCGATACGTCCGCGTCACAGGGGTCCGTCGCTGCCGTCGGCGACGGTGTTGTGTGCGTCGAGCGGCTGCCCGTGGCGATGGAGCATGCGAGGCTGCTCGCGCCGGCCGTGCTCGCGGTCGCGAGCCGCGCAGACTGGCCGATCGACTCGATCGACTGCGTGGCGGTCGTCCGCGGACCGGGCTCGTTCACGGGCCTGCGGGTCGGCGTCACGGCGGCGAAGGCGCTCGCCTGGACGTGCGGCAGCCGGCTCGTCGGCGTGTCGGCGGTCGATGCGATCGCACGCGGCATCCGAGGTGAACCGGAGGCCCGCGCCAGCCGGAGTCTCGCGATCGCCTTCGACGCCGGCAGGGGCGAGGTCCATGCCTCGTCGCTGCGACTCGACGATGCGGGTACCGTCCTCGTCGCCGCCGCGGGCCTGCGCGGTGTCGAGCCATGGCTTGCGTCGCTCGAGCCCGGCACGATCGTGGCCGGCCCGGCCCTCGAGAAGCTCGCCGACAAGGTCGCCTCTCGGGGCGATCTCGTCGTGGCGAGCATCGACCGCTGGTATGCGCACGCGCCGCTGGTGGCCGAGGCGGCCCTGGAGAGGGCTCGGGCGGACGACTTCGACGACCCTCGTTCGCTCGTGCCCGAGTACATCCGTCCGAGCTACGCGGAGGAGCCCCGCCCGGGCGGCCCACGCTGACGGCGACGACGGCCCCATCCTCTGGCGGGGACGCGGGCGCACGGTAGGATTGACCCCCAATTCTCCCCCACGACATGGACGCTCTCCCATGATCCGCCCGATTCGCAAGCTGCTCGTCGCCAACCGCAGCGAGATCGCCATCCGTGTCTTCCGCTCGGCGCACGAGCTGGGCATCCGGACGGTCGCGATCTACGCCCACGAGGACCGCTTCGCGCTCCATCGCTTCAAGGCGGACGAGTCGTACGTCGTCGGCCGGCCCGGCGAACCTCTCCGCAGCTACCTCGACATCGATTCGATCGTCGAGGTGGCGGTGGCGCACGGCGTCGATGCGATCCATCCCGGCTACGGCTTCCTTTCCGAGAATCCGGAGTTCTCCTCGGCCTGCGGGAAGGCCGGGATCACGTTCGTCGGCCCGAGGACGGAGCTGCTCCGCACGCTCGGCGACAAGACGGCCGCCCGCGACCTCGCCCACCGCGCCGGCGTGCCGATCCTGGCGGGCAGCTCGCAGCCGGTGACGAGCGTGGCCGACGCGTCGAGGATCGCCAAGGAGCTCGGCTACCCGGTGATCCTCAAGGCCGCCCACGGCGGCGGCGGCCGCGGCATGCGGATCGTCCGGGGGGAGGAGGAACTCGCCGTCGCGCTCGAGAGCGCCCAGCGGGAGAGCCAGACCGCCTTCGGCAGCGCGAGCGTGTTCGTCGAGAAGTTCATCCCGCGGGCCCGCCACATCGAGGTGCAGCTGCTCGGCGACATGCACGGCAACCTCGTCCACCTCTACGAGCGCGACTGCTCCGTGCAGCGGCGGCACCAGAAGGTGGTCGAGGTCGCCCCCGCCCCGAATCTCCCGGAGAAGATGCGGGGGGCCATCTGCGACGCGGCGATCGCGATCGGCCGCACCGCCCGCTACGAGAACGCCGGCACCGTCGAGTTTCTCGTCGACGCCGACACCGGCCGGTTCTTTTTCATCGAGGTCAACCCGCGGATCCAGGTGGAGCACACGGTCACGGAGGAGATCACCGGCATCGACATCGTGCGGCGGCAGCTCCGCGTGGCCGAGGGCTACCGGCTCGACGACCCGCAGGTCGGGCTCGGCGACCAGTCGCAGATCAGATACATGGGCGCGGCCATCCAGTGCCGGGTCACGACCGAGGATCCCGAGAACCGCTTCCTCCCCGACTACGGCCGCATCACCGCCTACCGTTCGGCGAGCGGCATGGGGATCCGGCTCGACGCGGGCACCGCCTTTTCGGGCGCCGTCGTCACGCCTTACTTCGACTCGCTCCTCGTGAAGGTCACCGCCCGCGGCCTCACCCACGAGGAGGCCGCCGGCCACATCGAGCGGTGCCTGCAGGAGTTCCGCATCCGCGGCGTGAAGACCAACATCCCGTTCCTCATCAACCTGGTCACGCATCCCGACTTCCTCGCCGGCAAGTGCACGACGCGTTTCATCGACGAGACGGCCTCGCTCTTCGACTTCCCCGTCCGCCGCGACCGGGCGACCAGGCTCCTGGAGTACCTCGCCGACGTGATCGTCAACGGCAGTCCGCTCGCGAAGGGCCGGCCCGCCGCGGTCCGGCGGCATCCGGCGCCGGTGCCCGCGTTCGACCGGATCGCGCCGTTGCCACAAGGCAGCCGCGACCGGCTGAAGGAGCTCGGGCCGAAGCGGTTCGCCGAATGGGTCCGCGGCCAGCGCCACCTCATGGTCACCGACACGACGATGCGCGACGCCCACCAGTCGCTTCTCGCGACGCGGATGCGGAGCCACGACATGCTCGCCGTGGCCGACGCCTACGCCCGGCTCGGCAGCAATCTCTTTTCGCTCGAGATGTGGGGCGGGGCGACCTTCGACACGGCGATGCGGTTCCTCAAGGAATGCCCCTGGGACCGGCTCATCCAGCTGCGGGAGCGGATTCCGAACGTCCTCTTCCAGATGCTTTTGCGGGCGAGCAACGCCGTCGGCTACACGAACTATCCCGATAATGTTGTCCGCGAGTTCGTGAAGGAGTCGGCCGCGACGGGCATCGACGTCTTCCGCGTGTTCGACCCGCTCAACTGGGTGCCCAACATGCGGGTGGCGATGGAGGCCGTGATCGAAAGCGGGGCGATCTGCGAGGCGGCGATCTGCTACACCGGCGATATCCTCGACCCCGCCAGGACGAAATACTCGCTCTCCTATTACGTGGAGCTCGCGAAGGAGCTCGAGAAGCTCGGCGCCCACATCCTGGCCGTGAAGGACATGGCCGGCCTCTGCAAGCCGCTGGCGGCCGCGAAGCTCTGCGCCGCCCTCCACGAGGCGGTCGGCATCCCGATCCACTTCCACACGCACGACACGTCCGGCGCGGCGGTCGCAAGCGGGCTCGAGGCCGCGAAGAACGGCGCGAGCGTGGTCGATGCGGCGATCGCGCCCTTCGCCGGCCTGACGAGCCAGCCCAACCTCAACGCCCTCGTCGAGGCGGTCCGCAACACGCCGCTCGATGCGCACATCGACCCGGAGAGCCTGCGGAGCCTCGCCCGCTACTGGGCCGCCGTCCGCGACCACTACACCGCGTTCGAGTGCGGCATGAAGGCCCCCGACGCCGACCTCTATCTCCACGAGATGCCGGGCGGACAGTTCACGAACCTGCTCGAGCAGGCGAAGGCCCTCGGCCTCTCCGACCGCTGGGAGGAGGTCTGCCGGGCCTACGCCGACGTCAACCGGCTGCTCGGCGACATCGTGAAGGTGACGCCGACGAGCAAGGCGGTGGGCGATCTCGCGCTCCTGCTCGTGACCAACGGCATGGCGGCCGACGACCTGCTCACCGACGGCCGCGAGATGGCGTTCCCGGAGTCGGTGGTGGACCTGCTGGCCGGTAGGATGGGCCAGCCGCCGGGCGGTTTCCCGAAACGGGTCGTCGACCGCGTCGTCCGAAGCGGCGACATCGTGACCGGCCGGCCGGGCGAGTCGATGCCGCCGGCCGACTTCGCCGCGGCGGCCGGGAAGTGCGGCGAGATCCTCGGCCGCTCCGCCTCCCCGCGGGAGGTGCTCTCGTGGCTGCTCTACCCCCGCGTCTTCCAGGACTTCGCGGCGCACCGCACGAAGTACGGCGACGTGAGCGTGCTCCCCACGCCCGTCTTCCTCGAGGGGCCGAAGGTCGGCGAGGAGCTCGCCGTCGACATCGAGCCCGGCAAGACGCTCGTGATCAGACTGCTGTCGGTCGGCGAGCCGCACGCCGACGGCACGCGGACCGTCTTCTTCGAGCTCAACGGCCAGCCCCGTAGCGTGACCGTCGCCGACAAGAGCCTCGAATCGAAGGTGCAGCGCCGCCCGAAGGCCGTCGTCGGCGACGCCCGCGAGGTTGGCTCGCCGATGCCGGGGCTCATCGTCACGGTGGCGGTCCGGCCCGGCGACACGGTCTCCAAGGGGCAAAAGCTCCTCTCGCTCGAGGCGATGAAGATGGAGACCACCGTCTACACCGAGCGGGATGGCAAGCTCGCCGAGGTGCTCGTCGCCCCGGGCACCCCCGTCGAGGCGGGCGAGCTCGTCGTGCGGTACGAGAGTTGAACGGCCCCGTGGCTGCTCGACTCGGCCAGACGGTCACCGGCCGCCGCGGCGACGAACGGCGTTGCCGTAGATGTGGAGCGGGCGGTTGGGCCGCTGCTCGATCGGGGTGTTCTTGAGCCTCTCGCGTTCCTTGCCGACCACGACGATGCGGGGGTCGAACCGCTGGGAACCGGCGACCGCGGTGGGCGCGGCCTCGACGAGCGTGGCGATGGCAAGCAACGCGGAGACGGCGAAGGGCGAGAGGTTGATTCGCAGGGCGGGCATGGCGGGCGATCTGATGGGGACTGGCAACCTTACCCCATGCCCCGCGACCGTGCCGGGACCATTTTCGCCCAGCCCGGCCACTTTCGCTCAGCCCGGTTCCAGCACGAACCGCAGCGGCTTCTCGGCCCACTCGCCCGCGTAGCCGACGCCGATCCGCGGGGTCCGCAGGATCCGGCGGCCGGGCACGCGGGCGGCCGCCGGCTCGAACCAGGCGGCGCCTCGGGGGCCGGCGACCGTGCCGTCGAGCGACCGGTCGATGCCGAGGCCGCGGGTAAGCCTGCCCGGCCCGGACAGCTCGCCTGCACCGCGGATGAGCACGGCGGCGGGCACGCCCTCGGGCCCCGTCACGACGTTGAGCATCCAGTGCATGCCGTAACAGAGGTAGACGTACCATCGGCCAGCGGGGCCGAACATCGTGGCGTTGCGTTTCGTGGGGCCGGTTCGCCCGTGGCAGGCGAGATCGTGGGCCCCGAGATAGGCCTCCGTCTCGGTGACGACCAGCCGCCGCGTGCCCTCGGGGGTCTTCGCGACGAGCCAGGCCCCGAGCAGGTCGCGGGCGACCCGGTCGGCGGGCCGATCAAAAAAATCGATCGCCAGCGGCCGCCCGCTCATTTGCCCGACGCCGCCAGGCTTTCCGGCAGCCAGTCCCGCTCCGCCTCGTCGGGATCGACGGTGCTCGTCGCCGTGAAGCCCTCGTGATACTCCTCCTCGTGCTCCTCCCTCGCGCTCGTGCCGAAAAAGGAGTACATCACCGGCACGAGGACGAGCACGAGGAGCGTCGTCGTCGCGAGGCCGAAGGCGAGGGCCGTCGCCATCGGGATCAGGAACTGCGCCTGGAAGCTCTTCTCGAAGAGCAACGGCAGGAGGCCGCCGATCGTCGTGATGCTCGTGAGCATCACGGCCCGGAACCTGAGGCAGCCGGCCTCGCGGAGCGACTGCCGCAGCGGCTGCCCCTCGCGAACCCTGTGGTTGATGAAGTCGATCAGCACGATGGAATCGTTCACCACGACGCCGGCGAGCGCCACGAGACCGAACATGCTGAAGAGCGTGAGCGGCATTCCCATCAGGGCGTGGCCGAAGATCGCCCCCGCGCATCCAAACGGGATGATCGCGATGATGAGGAACGGCTGGAAGTACGACTTGAACTCCATCGTCAGGAGCACGAACATCGCGAACAGGGCGACGACGAACCCGACGCCGAGGCTCCGCAGACTTTCCTGGGTCTGTTCCTGCTCCCCTTCCCACCGCACGCGGACGAGCGGGAAGTCGGCGAGAAGGCCCGGCATGAGCCGCTTCTCGAGGTCGGCCGTCACCAGCGAGCTCGTGAGCGAGCTTTTGGCCACGTCGATGTCGGCCGACACCGTGATCGACCGTTTCTGGCCGAGCCGGTTGATCTCCGAGTAGCCGCGGGTGACGGTGACGTCGGCGAGCTCCGAGATCGGCCGCTTCACGCCGTCCGCCCCGGTCACGCGGATCTCCTCGAGCGTCCCGAAGCTCCGCCGCTCCTCCCGCGGGTAGCGGACCATGAGCTTCACCTCGTGACGCCCCCGCTGGAGCCGCATCACCTCCTCGCCGTAGTAGCTCGCGCGGACGGTGGAGGCGAGGTCGGCGAGCGAGACCCCCATCGTCTCGGCCCGCGGCTTCACCTTCACCTGGTATTCCCACTTGCCGGGCCGCGAGTCGTCGTCGATGTCGATCACGCCCGGGTACTGGGCGAGCCACTCCTTGCACCGCTCGACCGCCGCCTCGAGCTGCCGCACGCCCTCGGGAGAAGAGTTCGCGAGCAGCTTGAACTCGATCGGCTTTCCGCCGGGGCCGATGTTTTCACTCCCGTAGAGGAGCGTCTCGGACCCGGGAAACTCGCCGGCCGCCCGCCGCCACTCGCTGATGAACTGCTCGCTCGTGACGCTCCGCTCCTCGCCGGGAACGAGCTCGATCGCCACGGCCCCGACGTGGCTGCCGCTCATGCGGGCGTTGGGGCCGACCTCCCCCTGTGCGGCCACCTGCCCGACGGAACGGTGCACGATCGTGAGGATCGGCGCGGCGCCCGACGAGAACTTCTTCGAGGTCTCGTAGGCGGCCCGCTCGATCCGCAGCGTCGCCTCCTCGGTCGTCTTCGCGGGCGCACCGTCGGGGAAGACGATCTTCGCGAGCAGCCGGTTGGCGTCGATCTTGGGGAAGAGCGAGAAGGGCGTGATGCCGCTCCGCACGATTCCGACCGCCAACAGCAGGATTCCCACGGCGGTCGCGAGCACCGTCAGCCGGTTGTCGAGCGCGACCTCCAGGACCGGCGAGTAGACCCGCTTCACGAACCATTTGAGCCCGGCGTCGCAGCCACGCTGGAGCCGGGCGACGAGCGGCAAAAGCAGCGTGAGCGGCTTGAGCACGATCCCGAAGATCGTGAAGACGAGGTTCTTCTCGTGGGCGAGGTGACCGGGGAGCACGAGCGTCGACTCGGCGAGCGACACGAGGAGCGTCGAGATGAACGCGAAGGGCATCACGGCGATGAACTTCCCCATCACGCCCGAGACGAAGCAGAGCGGCAGGAACGTGATCACGGTCGTGAGCACGCTCGAGATGACGCTCGGGATCACCTCCACCGTCCCGTCGATCGCCGCCTGGGTCAGGCTCTTCCCCATGCGGCGGTGCCGATCGACGTTGTCGCTGACGACGATCGCGTCGTCCACCACGATCCCGATCGCCATCAGGAACGCGAACATCGAGAGCATGTTGAGCGTCTGGTCGGTGCCGTACATGAGGGCCCCCGTGCCGAGCATCGAGAACGGGATGCCCATGGCGACCCAGAAGGCGATCTTGAGGTCGAGGAAGAGCGAGAGCATCACGAAGACGATCAGGAGACCCTGGAGCCCGTTCTCGATGAGCATCCGCAGCCGGTCCTGCACGTCGATCGACTGGTCGGCCCAGACCATGAGCTCGTAGCCCTCGGGCAGCTTCGCCCCGGCCACGTAGTCCTTCACCGACGCGACCATCGCGAGCAGGTCCTCGCCCGAGCTGCGGTCGATCGAGACGACCATGCCCGGCCGGCCGTTGATCCGGTTGGTCACCGCCACGTCGGCAAACTCGTCCCGCACGGTGCCGAGATCGCCGACGGTGAGCACGAGGCCATCGGGAAGCGTGACGAGCGGCAGCTTCGCGATCTCGGCCCCCGAATACCGCTTGTTCTTGCCCCGCAGGAGGATCTCCCCCGACTCGCTGCGGATCGTGCCGCCGGGAAGCTCCAGGTTCTCCCGGCGGACGATGTCGGCCACCGCTCGCAGCGTCAGACCGTACTTCCGCAGCGTCTCCTCGGAGATCTCGACGTCGATCTCGTAGTCCTTCACCCCGAGCAGGTTCGCCGCCGAGACGGAAGGGAGCGCGAGCAGGTCGTCGCGGACCCCCTCCGCGACGTCGCGAAGTTCCCACTCGGAGACGTCGCGACCGGCCGGGGCGAGCACGCCGACCTTGATCGCCGCCGTACGGAGCGTCACCTGCTCGACCTTGGGATCCTCCGCCAGCTCCGGCATGCTGGGAATCCGCTCGACCTCCGAGCGGATCTCCCCGAGCACCTTCTGCACGTCCTTCACGCTGTCCTCGAGCTCGAAGACACAGAAGCCCATCCCTTCCTGGGCGACGCTCGTGATCTTTTTGATCCCGGAGACGCTCCGACAGGCCTCCTCGACCTTCTGGCAGATCCCCTCCTCGACCTCTTCGGGCGAGGATCCGGGATAGGGCACCGAAACGAGCACGATCTCGAGATCGAATTCCGGAAACACCTCCCGCCGCATCGAGGCGAATGCGGCCGCGCCCACGAGCAGGATGGCGATGACGAGCGTGTTCATCGCCGGCATGTTGCGGACGGTCCAGCTGACGATCGTTCTCATGCCGATGATCTCACCAGATGAAGGCCGTCAGGGCGTCGTGCTCACGGGGGCGTCGCCCGCGTCGGCGGCGGCGGTCTTTACCGACTGCCGCTCGCCGCGGCCCGACTCCGTCACGGCCATGCCGTCGCGAACGGTCGAGAGCTGGCTCGTGACCACTCGATCGCCGGGCCGGAGCCCAGACGCGAGCGACTCGTAGACGCTGCGGCCGCCCCGGGAGTCGAGCGGCTTCGGCGAGAGGATGACGAGCCGACCGTCCCGCACGACCCAGACCTCGCCATTCGGCCGCCGGGCATCGTCGGGAATCGACACGAGCTTGTGCGTCGATTCGACGTGGACGCGGACCTCGACGAACATCCCTCGCAGCAGAGCCCGCGGCGCCTCGGCGGGCAATTCGGCCATCACCGCGCCGTAGCGGTCGATCGACCGCACGTCGGCGGGATCCTTCACGAGCACGCGAAAGGGGAGCGTGCGGGTCTTCTCGTCGAGACCACGGCCCTCCTGCCGCGAGAGCGTGCCCGTCCACTCGTACCGCCGGTCCCCGAGACGGAAGACGACGGTCGCGGGCGTGTCGGGCACCTCGTAGGCGGAACGGGAGCGTGCGGCCGGCGGCGTCGACCCCTCGGACTCACGGCCGCCCCAGATCCTCGCGACCTGCTCCATTTGCAGGCTCGTCCGCACCTCCGCGGCGGCGGTGTCCTCGAGCGTCACGAGAGGGGTGCCCTTCGCAACGTAGGAGTCCTGCTCCACCGTGTCCTGGACGACGACGCCATCGGCCGGCGCCCTCACGGTCGTCCGCTCGAGATCGAGCCTCGCCCGCTCGAGCATGGTCGAGGCGAGCGACTGCGCCTCGAGCAGGCGGTTCCGCCGCTTGGCAAGCACCCGCCGCTGCCCCTGGAGCGTCGTCACCGCGTTCGTCGCGGTCAGCTCGTCGCGGACGGCACGCTCGTGCTCCGCTTCCGTCACGATCTTGCCCGCCTTGAGTCCGTCGAGCCGCTTCACCTCCCGGCGGGCGAGCTCCACCTGTCTCTGGGCGAGCTCGGTCGAGGTGGCGTTCTGCACCATCTCCTCGTCAACCTCCTCGATCATGAGTCCGGCCTGGGCGAGCTCGCGGTCGAGCCGCTGCACGTCGAGCTCGTAGTCGCGGGGGTCGATCCGGAAGAGCACCGTTCCCGCCTTCACGAACCGGCCCGCCTTGCAGGCCGCAGTCTTCTCGAGGACCCGCCCCGGCACCTCGGCGGCGAGCGTCACCTCCCGCAGCGGCACCACGACGCCGTCGGCCACGACGTCGATCCCGCCCTGTTCCGGCTCGACCAAGGCGGTCTCAACGGAAGGAGCCGGCGGACGGTCGGCCGATCTGCGGGCCGGCGGAGGCTGGCTGCCCATTGCCATGAAGGCCCAGATCGCCCCGCCGAGGATCACGACGGGCATGATCCAGCCGAGGAGTTCGCGAAGCAGCTTCATTCGACGGCCTTCCAGGAGGGGAGCGATGGATGAATGCCGGCAGCGTCGCCGCCGATCACCGGCCCGGTGCCGAGCGCGGCGAGCGTGAAGCGGGTGACATGTTCGGCGATTCGCCTCGGCGTGTGGACCGCGGCGAGTTCGTCGGGCGGCACCAGCATGCCGACGACGTCGCCGGCGGCGCGGTAGAGGAAACACTGCCCCACGATGGAGAGGCCGATTCGCCTCAACTCGGCGAACGGAAGCCGCCCGCCGACGATCTCGTCGAGGATGCCCAGCAGCACGTCGAAGTGCGGCCGAATGTAGTCCTCGACGAGTTCGCGGCAGGCGTCGGTCGGCTGCAGGACCTCCCGCATCATCAGGCGAACCTGCCACGGCGGCTGGCCGAATCCCAGCATGCGTTCGAGCATGTTGTCGACGAAATCGCGAAGCCGCTCAGCGGCCGGTGTGCCGGACGGCCATTCCGGAAGCGGCACCTGCTCGACCCGCGAGCGATGGGCGTGCTTGACGCTCTCGATGTACAGCCGCCGCTTGTCGCCGAAGTAGTAGTTGACCGCCGCGACGTTCACCCCGGCTGCCAGACAGATGTCGCGAACCGTTGCCCCTTCGAACCCATGCTCCGCGAATGCCTGTCCGGCGGCGAGCAGAATGCGATCCCGAGCATCATCCGGCATCGACGCACCGTCGGCGACGGGGGCATCGGCGGTCGTTCTCGATCTCACGCTTGCCACGGAATTCACGGGAAAAATGCTTCAAACAGCTGTTTAAATCAACTGTATAACCCGGAAACCGATCCGGCAAGACGTCCTTAACTGCGGCGAACCGCAGAAGCGAGGGAGCATCTGCCCCACCGGCGGCAATCCGGCATCCTTCACATCTGTCGCCAAGCCGACGCGAGAATCAGGGATCAACATGCTTCTGCGGCGAGTCGACCGCTCGCGAGGGCACCGTTGATCGAGCCCGAGGTCGTGTGGTCGCCGCAGAGCAGGAGGCCAGGGGCGAGCCGCGGAGCGGTCGGCCGCAGCCGACGTGCCGACGGCGACTCGTCGGGCAGCGCGTGGTCGATCGTCACGGTCGAGAGGTGCCGCCACGATCGGCACGAGTCGCCGAACCAGTTCGCGGCCTGCCGCCGCACGGCGTCGACGAGCGAGACATCCGTTTCCCGGCAGCCCTCACGCACCGACACGCACACGAGCGACTGCCCCGCAGGAGCATACCCATCCGCAATGTCGGACGGGACCGTGAGGTTGTCGATCGCACCGGTCGGCTCCGCGTTCACGACGAGCGTCGGCCGCGAAAGCGGCGACTTCGCCACCGCAAACGAGACCATGCGGGTGGACTTCGTACGGCGGTCGCCCCAGGCGGCGCGGAAGGTTTCGGGCACGAGCCTCCCCGCCACGGAGCCCTCCGTCGCGACGACCACCTCCGCCGCCAGGAGTTCGGTGCCGTCATCGAGAATCACGCGACCGGGCTCGACGCGACGGACGCGATGGCCCAGGCGGACGGATCCCGCCGGAATGGCCGCGGCGAGCTGCCGCGGAATTGCGTCCATGCCGCCGGCCGGCAGGCAAGCCCGCCCGAGGGCGAACATCGCGAAGTCGAAGAGAAACACCGTCGCCGACGTGTCGAGGGCCCGCTCCAGAAACACGCCGCCGAAGAAAGGCCGAAAGAAACGGTTCACGAACGCGCCGGAAAATCCGCGGGCCGAAAGCTCCTCGCGGGTGGATCGCTCGGAGATGGCCGCCGTGCCGAACGACGCCGCCGTGGGCCGGTCTGGATCGCACCGCCCCGAGCGGAACGCGGCGATCGCGTCATGTCGCAGCTTTGCCGTGCGGACTCCGTCGGCGAGCCCGACCGTGCCGTCGACGACCGACCAGATCGCCGCCAGCGGCCGACGCCAAGGGTCGGCCACGGCCCGCAGCCGACCTCCGTCGGCCACGAGGGCGCCCGCGTCGAACCGTCCGAGTCGCAACGCCGCGAGATCGAGCTGCCGCGCGCCCTCCGGATAGGCGTCGTTGTAGACCTGGAACCCGCGGTCGACCCGAAAGCCCTCGACCGTGTCGGTCGCGACGCGCCCGCCAACCCGGTCCGCCGCCTCGAGCACGGTCACCCGCCTGCCGCGACGCACGAGCTCCCGCGCGCAAGCGAGCCCCGCCAGCCCCGCCCCGACGATCACGACCTCGTCAGCAATAGCTTTCTCCATCCGTTGACCGTGCATTCTCCGAGCCCAGCAACAGATCGAAGGGCGTTCACAGCGGCCGGACGACCGACTGGCTCCGCCAGTAGTCGAAGAGCGTCTCGATCGAGTTCACTCCCCCTCCCATGCCGCTCTTGTTCACGCCCCCATACGGCACGCCGCGGGGGAAGACGTTGTGGGCGTTGATCCAGCTGTTGCCGGCCACCATCGACTCGGCGACGCGGGCCGCCCGGCCGAGGTCTCCCGTCCAGACGCTGTTGGCGAGCCCGTAGTCGGTGTCGTTGGCCATCGAGATCGCCTGGTCCTCGCTCTTGAACGTCGCGACGAACGCGACCGGTCCGAAGATCTCCTCCCGTGCGGCGACGTTGTCGAGCTTCCCGGAGAGGATCGCGGGCTTCACGTAGAAGCCCCCCTTGCCCGGCACCTCCGCGGGGCCACCGGCCACCACCGGCTCGGCCCCCTGTTTCGTCCCCTTCTCCAGGTACGAAAGCACACGTGCCCGCTGCTTCGCGTTGACGACGGGCCCCATCCGCGACCCGTCGTCGAGCTGGTAACCGACATGGACGGCCTCCATCTTCCGGCGGCACTCCGCGAGGAAGTCCTTCGCGATCGACTCATGAACCAGCCATCGGGTGGCATCGCAGCAGACCTGCCCGGTGTGGAACGTGATCGCTCCGACGAGCTTCTCCGCGGTTGCCGCGACATCGACGTCGTCGAACACCACGGCCGCCCCCTTCCCGCCGAGTTCGAGCTTCACGGGCGTGAGGTTGCGGCCGCATGCCTCGCCGACGAGCCGGCCGACCTCGGGCGATCCCGTAAAGCTCATCCTCCTGATGCCCGGATGGGCAGAGAGCGCGGCACCCGCTCCCGCCCCGGTACCCGGGATCACATTGATGACGCCGTCGGGGATGCCGACCTCACGGGCGAGCCGCGCGAGATAGATCGTCGAGAGCGGCGTGTCCTCGGCGGGCTTCACCACGACCGTGTTGCCCGCGGCAAGTGCGGGGGCGACGCCCCAGCCGAGCAGCAGGAAAGGAAAGTTCCACGGGAAGATGAACCCGCACGGCCCCCATGGATTCCGCACCGTCCAGGCCTCGTGCCCCGCCACGGCCAGCACGTTTCTCCGCTGGACGTGCTGTGCCATGTCGGTGAAGTAGCGGAGCGTGTCGATGAAGTTTTGAACGTCCCCCTCGGCATGGGCGAGGATCTTGCCGGCATCGATCGCTTCGATCTGCGCGATCGCCTTGTGGTGCTTCGCAACCGCATCGGCGAGCCGATGGAGCATCGTGCCACGTTCGTTCGGGGCCATCGTGGCCCAGCCCGACTTCTTGAACGCCTCCGCCGCGGCCTTCACGGCCTGATCGACGTCGGCGGCCGAGAGCACGCAAAACTCGGCGATCGGCTCGCCCGTGCCCGGGTCGAGCGTGGACATCGTCTCGCCCGTGGAGCCGGCGACGTCCTTCCCACCCACGACGCCCTGCAGCGGTCCAGCACCGAGGAAACGTTCCACTTCGGGCAAGAGTTTTGTGCCGGCAAAGGCGGTCGCCATGGGATGGGCTCCTGGATCGTGAGGGAAGGTGATCGCCGGATCTGACCGACCCGGCGGCGGACGACATCATCGGGTTCGAGGGCCGTCCGATGCAAGCACGCGGGCCAGCCAGCGGCCTGCGGCAAGCCCGCTCGACGCGGCCGCCTCGACGCGGCCGCCGCCGAAGCCGTCGCCACAGCAGACGATCGGCGGGGCGTTCGACACGGCCACCATCGGCGACGCCTCGGTCTGCGCGGCGAGCGAAAACTTCCATCGATGGAGCGACCGTTCGCGGATCACCGTCGTCGGTTCGCCGTCGATCCAGGGCCGCGCCGCCTCCACGAGCCGGTCCATGACGGACTCGGGGGGATCGTCGAAGTGCGCGGCGCTGAAGCTCGGCGAGGCGTGGATCGTCAGGCAAGGCACCGGCGAGATTCCCTTCGCATGGTTGTCGGCGACCCAGGCGATCGGCCCGCCGTCGAACCGAACCCCCCCGGGCGACGGCACGAGGCTCGGTCGATCGAGCACGAGCATGGCCGCGAAGCAGGGGTCGTAGCGGATGGCCTCGAGCCTCCGCACGGCATCGGCATCGGTCGCGCCGCCGCCGGCCGCAAGGCAGCCGCCTTCGGCCCGAAAGAGATCGAGCGACTGGGGCGCCGGCGACGTCACGATCGCCGCGGCCGCCAGGAGCGGCTCCCCGGTCTCCACCGCGACCCGCACCCGCTCCCCGTCGCTTCCGACGGCGACCACCTTCGCCGCCGTGCGGACTTCGAAGGCACCCGTCTCCCCCGACACCCCGGCCGTCGCCTCGACGATCCGCTTCGCGAGGTCGGTCATGCCCCGCGAGCCCCGCCAGCAGGCCGCCAAGTCCTCGCCGGCCGACGCGATCACGCCCCGCGGACCGTCGCCCGCTTCCGCGGCCCGGGGGAAGCCGTCGCACCACTTCGCGACGACGCCCGCCCGATGGGCGTCTCCCACCAGGTTGCCGAACGCACGGCCGCGGATCGTGAAATACTGCGCGCCGTGATCGAAGACGGCTTCGCCGATGCGGCGGGTCGCCATCCGGCCGCCGACGCCGCGGGATTTCTCGAGCACGATCACCCGCAACCCAGCCTGCACGAGTTCACTCGCGGCACACAGGCCCGCCACCCCCGCCCCTACGACGACGACTTCCGGAAAAAGGTGCCTGCCACCAAATCTGGGCGCTTTGGGCGATTCCATCTTTCACATGTTCTCCAGATTTGGTGGCTGGCACCTTTTCATAGCCGCATCGGTTCGGTCGTGCAGGGAATGCGGCTCGAGGCGAGCACTTCGCCCGCGGCGCAGCCGGCCATCACGCCGACCGTCTCCGCCATCGCCCGCACCCGCGGGAAGACATGCGCCTTCTCCGGCGGAAACTGCGACTTGAAGCAGCCGATCGCCTCCAACTTCGTCTCGAGATGACCGGAGATGTTCACCACGAGCGGCCAGTGGCCGTGCGGCACGTCGGGCACGCCGGCAAAGAGGAAGTAGGTGAGGAACTGCGGCACGGTGTGGACCGGCAGGGCGTCGAACGTTTCGTCCCACTTCGTGAGCCGCGAGTAGAAGACAGCGGCCTCGGTGATCGCGACCGCCTGCGCGTGGTCGGGCGAGGCGAGCGGGGTCTTGTCGCCCAGGCCCATGACGAGCCTCGGCCGCCACCTGCGAAACACCTTCGCGAGGGCCACACGGACCTCGAACGAGTCGAAGAGCCGCCGATTCGGGAAGCCGAGGTTCTCCCGGTGCGTGACGCCGAGCACCCCCGCCGCGGCGGCCGCCTCCGCCAGCCGCTCCTGCGGCCCGCTCGATCTCGGCGTCGGCTCGCCGTCGGTGAGATCGACGATGCCGACGCGATGCCCCTGCGACGCGAGGAGGGCGAGCGTGCCACCGCAGCCGATCTCGACGTCGTCGGGATGCGCCCCGACCGCGATCACGTCGAGCGGCGGCGGGAGTTGGTCGGCCATCGTGCGAGCGATCGCTGGTGCGTCACGGCTTGGTGGCGGCGATCAGGAAGACGGGGTTAATCGACTCGAACCGGATCCGGTCCATCTGTTCGATGCCGCGGGCGATGTTCACCATCCAGTAGGCGGCGTCGCCCGCCTGCGACCGCAGGAAGGCATGCACGGCGGCAAGGTTTTCGATGCTGTTGCAGGCGGTCACGAGCCGACCCCCGACCTTGAGCCGCTTCCACGCCTCGGCGACGAGCATCGCGACGTCACGGCCGCTGCCGCCGACGTAGATCGCGTCGGGATCCGGCAGGCCACTCCACGCCTCCGGAGCCCGCCCGAGCACGGGCCTGAGGTTCGTGACGCCGAAGCGGGCCGCGTTTTCCCGGATGAGACCATGGTCGTCCGGGTCCATCTCGATCGCGTACGCCGCTCCGTTCTTCGCGAGCCTGGCCGCCTCGATCGCCACCGATCCGCTGCCAGCGCCGACGTCCCAGACGACGCTCGCCTCATGAAGTTCGAGTTCCGCCAGTGCCAGCGCCCGCACCTCCGCCGGCGTCAGCAGGCCTCGCTTCGGCCTCGACTGGAGGAACGACTCGTCGGCGTTGCCGAAGACCCGGCCGCCCACCTGCCCGGGCCGGTCGGCCGCCCGCAGTTTCCTCACGAGGATCATCACGTTGAGCGGACCGAATGAATCCCTCGCGAGATCGGCCAGGCTTCCCTGCGTGACCCGTTCGTCCGGAGACCCGAGATTCTCGCAGACGTACCCGTGGAAGTAGTCGATGCCCTCGTCGAGCAACGCCTTCGCCACCGCCGCCGGCGGCCACTGCTCGCTCGTGAACAGTCCCACCGTTTCGCTCGTGCGAATGCGATCGATCACCCGCTCGATCGACTGGCCTGCGAGATTGGCGAGAAACGCGTCCTCCCAGCTCTCCTTCACCCTCGCGAACGCAAGCTGCATGCTGCTGACGTGCGGCACCACCTCGAAGCGGTCCTTGCCGAGCTTCGAGCAGACGTAGCGGGCCGTGCCGTAGAAGAGAGGATCGCCCGACGCGAGCACGACCATACGTCCGCCCCCGGAGGACTCGATCCGCTCGACGAGTTCCTCGAGGTTGCCCGCCGGCCGAAACCGCGCCGACAGCGTCGACGGAAGGAGCACCGCGCACGACTCCGGGCCAAGCAGGACATCGGCCGACTCGACGAGCCTACGGGCCTGCGCCGTCATGCCCTCGACGCCGTCGTCGCCGATCCCGACGATGTGGACTTTTTCGGAGTGGACTTTCTCGGACTCCACGGCAGGCCTTGGGTTCAGGCCTGGAACGAACTGCCGCAGCCGCAGCTCTTCTTGGCGTTGGGGTTGTTGAACGTGAAGCCCCGCTTGTCGATCGCGTCGTGGAAGTCGAGCGTCGTTCCATCGAGGAACAGGTCGCTCTTCCTGTCGACCACGACCGCGACGCCGTGCTGCTCCTCGCGGGTGTCGGCCTTCGGGTCCCAGGCCGTGTCGAAACCGAGGGAGTATTGAAAGCCGCTGCAACCGCCTCCGGCGACGCCGATACGGAGCACCGTGGCCGGGTCGAGCTTTTGCTCCGCGATGATTTTCTTCACCTCGCCAGCCGCTTTTTCCGTCAGAATGACCGACATTGCTTCTCGTCTCCTGGTTCGAAACCTGTTTCGTCCACCGCAGGAAGTCTATCTCGCACGGCAATATTGGCAAAACCCTCCGTCGGCGGTCCGGAGGATGTCAGCGGCCCGACCCGGCCGCGGCTCGAGCGGGAACGAGGCCCGGGAACGCGGCTGCGAGCTCCGCGGCACTCGGCACCGCGAGCCTCGTTCCAGGCCGCAGCGAGACACCGGAATTGATCGCCTTGTTCCAGGCATAGAGGCCGCGGTACCAGCGGCCATCGCCGTAGGCCGCCTCCGCCAAGTCCCACCAGGCATCTCCCTCCACGACGGTGCATTCCATTCCCTGGCGGACCACGCGGCCCAACTCCGCAGCGGGACCACGCGGACGTGGGCCATCGAACGGCTGCTCGAAGGCCGCCGGCACCACACCCGACGGGTTCACGCCCTCCGCGTCCACGTGCTCTCCGTCGACGACCTGAGCGTCCCCGATCGGCTTCGACCGCTGGGCCGCGATCGGCTCGGGCCGCTTGATCGTGATCGGCTCGGGGTCCGCCGGCGCAACGGCGGCGGCCGGAGCTGCCGCGGTCGCCGTGAAGGCCGATCGGTCGGGGCGGCCGAGCTCGGGCGGATCGACGACCGCCTCGGGCTGCACCCAGGCGACGTTGGAATGGACGTCGACTCCAAGGCCGACCGGCGGCCTTGCGACGAAGAGCCTCGCCACGAGCGTCCCCAGGAAGACGCAGGCGAGCATGCCGAGAAGTCCCAGCAGGATTTTCGTCTCACGTCCCATGCGGGGCATTTTCCTGACCCCGGCGGCCGGCGACAACGCCAAAAAAATGCGGGCAAACCGCCGGGTGTGGCCCCGATTCACCCCGCCAGCGGTCGCCGGCTCGCCACCCGCAGCTTCGCCGAGCGGCTGCGAGGATTGCGGCCGATCTCCTCCTCGGTCGCGACGAGCGGCGACCGCGTGAGGCAGTCCCAGGTCTGCCGCGAACGAAAGGCCTCCTTGACGAGCCGATCCTCGAGCGAGTGGAAGGAGATCACGGCGAGCCGACCGCCCGGGGCCAGCCGCGTCGGAATCCGCTCGAGCGCGATCCTGAGGCTCTTGAGCTCCTCGTTGACGGCGATGCGGAGCGCCTGGAAGGTGCGGGTGGCGGGGTGGATCCGCGACGGCGGATTCTGCCTCGGGACCGCCGACGTGACGAGCCTCGCGAACTCGCGGGCGGAGTGGATCGGCGCGGACTCGCGGGCATCGACGATGCGACGGGCGATGCGACGGCTGAACCGCTCCTCACCGAACTCGTAGATGAGGTCGGCGAGCGTCTCGACCCGCAGCCGGTTCACGAGCCGCCATGCCGGCTCCCCCTCTGTGGGGTCGAACCGTAGGTCGAGCGGCCCATCCGACTCGAACGAGAATCCGCGGTCGCGGTCGGCGAGCTGGTCACTCGACATGCCAACGTCGAGCAGCACCGCGTCGACCTGCCCTACGCCGACGGCGTCGAGCACCTCCGGAATGTCGCGAAAGTTGGCCTGGGCGAACCGGATGGGCGAGCCCGCCATCTCCTCCGCGCCGCGGGCGATCGCCGCGGGATCGCGGTCGATCGCGATCACTCGGCCCGTCGGCCCGACCGCCTCGAGCAGCAGCCGCGTGTGGCCCCCGCCGCCGAGCGTGCCGTCGACGACGCAGCTGCCCGGGGTGATCGCGAGGGAGGAAAGCACCTCGGCGGGCATGACGCTCATGTGACAGCTGGCGGACATGCTGCCATGCTACACGCCCGACGCCCCCGCACAGCGCCCGCCCGAAGAGCGACCCGGTGAGTGAACTCGACGCCTACGACTACCCGCTGCCCGAGGAGCTGATCGCCCAGGAGCCGCTCGCCGACCGGGCAGCCGCGCGGCTGCTCCTGCTCGGCCGTCACGACGGCTCGATCTCCCATCATCGCGTCCGCGATCTCCCGCAGATCCTGCGGCCCGAGGATCTCCTGGTCGTGAACGACACGCGGGTCGTCCCGGCCAGGCTCGTCGGCCGCAGGGAGGCGACCGGCGGCAGGTGGGAGGGGCTCTTCCTCGCGACCGAGGAGGTCGGTGGGCGGACTCTCTGGCGGCTCGTGGCCCGGACCCGCGGACGCCCCGGCCCCGGTGAAAGGATCGTGCTCGTCGATGCCTCGGGCCGGGACGCCGCTTCGCTCGAACTTGTCGAACGCGGGGAGGGAGGTGTCTGGCTTGCGGCGGCATCGCCCGACGAACCCACAACCACGCTTCTCACCCGCGTCGGCCGCGTGCCGCTGCCTGGCTACATTCGCGGCGGCGAGGCGACCGCGGCAGACACCGACCGCTACCAGACGGTCTTCTCCAGGCACCCGGGGTCGGCGGCCGCCCCCACCGCCGGGCTCCACTTCACCGACGAACTACTCGCCGCGATCGCCGCCCGCGGCATCGCCCGCGCGAACGTCACGCTCCACGTCGGCCTCGACACCTTCCGTCCGATCACCGCCGAGCGTCTCGACGAACACAGGATGCACACCGAGTGGTGCGAGTGCCCGCAGGCAACCGCCGATGCCATCCACCGGACGAGGTCGCGGGGAGGCCGCGTCGTCGCCGTGGGCACGACGACCATGCGGACGCTCGAGACGGCCGCGGCCCGCTCGACCGGCGTCCAGGGCCTCTCGGCCTGGAACGGCCCGACCGACCTCTTCATTCGGCCCGGGTTTTCGTTCAAGGCGGTCGACGGGCTGTTGACGAATTTCCACCTCCCGCGGACAACGCTCATGGTGCTCGTGAGCACGTTCGCCTCCCGCGAGAGCATCCTCCGGGCCTACGACGAGGCGATCCGCGAGCGGTACCGCCTCCTGAGCTACGGCGACTGCATGCTCATCATCTGACTGAGACCTATCGAAAGCCGCGATTCATCGAAAGGGATTCATGACCACACCGACCGCCCCGGCCGCCTCCACCCGCGAGGAACACGTGCTCGTCGTGCCGAGGGACCTCCTCGACCGTCTCGGATCCTTCCAGGGGTTCTGCGGCGATGCCGAACGCTACGTGAAGGATCTCCTCGATCCTGCGAACACGTTCTATCGGCCCCGGTCGACCGTCGAGGAGGATCCTTCGCTCAAGCAGCTCATTCCCTACTGCGTGCTGCGGCACCGCGACGCGGCCGGGACGGCCCGCTACTTCGCCTACACCCGAGGCGGCAAGCAGGGCGAGGCCCGGCTTCATGCGAAGAGGTCGGTCGGCATCGGCGGCCACATCTCCGACGACGACGGCCGCGACGGCGATGCCGCGAGCTACGAGACGGGCATGCGGCGGGAACTCGACGAGGAGGTCGCGATCGATTCGCCGTTCACCTCGCGGTGCATCGGCCTCATCAACGACGACGCCACGCCGGTCGGCAGCGTTCACCTCGGGATCGTGCACCTGTTCGATCTCGAGCGACCGGTCGTCGCGCCGCGGGAGAGCGGCCTTGTGGAATGCGGCTTCGAGCTGCTCGATTCGCTCCTGGCCTCCCGTGACCGCTTCGAGACCTGGTCGCAGATCGCCCTCGACGCGATCGCCTCCGGCCGCGCGTGCTGACGCCGAAAAGACCGATCGCGGCCGATCTATCATGGATGGCATGGTGATCTACCTCGACAACCACTCGACGACGCGGCTCGACCCGCGGGTGCTCGACGCGATGATGCCGTGGCTCACCGACCGCTACGGCAACGCCGGGAGCACGACGCACGAGATGGGCCGCGAGGCCCGCGAGGCCGTGGAACGGGCCCGTGGCCAGGTGGCCCGCGCGATCGGGGCCGTTCCGGACGAGATCGTCTTCACGGGCGGCGCGACCGAGGCGATCAACCTCGCGATCCTCGGGTCAGCAGCGCGGCCGGGCCGGGAACGGGGGCACGTCGTGAGCCTCGCGACGGAGCACCGTGCCGTCCTCGACCCGCTCGCGCACCTTGCCCGTCACGGCCGGTCGGCGACCCTCCTCGAGGTTGCTTCGCAGTCGGCGAGCGAGCCCTGCGGCACCGTCACCGCCGACGCGATCGCCCGCGGGATCCGACCGGAGACGTTCCTCGTGTCGCTGCTCCTGGCGAACAACGAGATCGGCACGATCCAGCCGGTCGGCGCGATCGCGGAGGCGATCCACGACCGCAGCTGCCTGCTCCACGTCGATGCTACACAGGCCCTCGGCCGAATCGCGGTGAACGTGGACGATCTCGGCTGCGACCTTGCGAGCTTCTCGGCCCACAAGTTCCACGGGCCCAAGGGCGCCGGCTGCCTCTTCGTCCGCCGCCGCGGACGGCCATGCCGGATCGATCCGCTCACGCACGGGGGCGGCCAGGAGCGCGGCCTGCGGAGCGGCACGCTCGACGTCCCCGCGATCGTGGGCATGGGTGCCGCCGCCGAGATCGCCGCCCAGGAATTCTCGGCGGAGATGCCCCGGATCGCGAAGCTTCGCGACCGCCTCTGGGCATCGCTCTCGGCCTCGATCCCCGAAACGGCGATCAACGGCCCCCCGCTCGACGACCCGGCCGTGCGGCTCGGCAACAACCTCAACATCCGGATCGGTGGCATCGACGGCCAGTCACTCCTCGCAACGCTCGCCGCGGAGGGTGTCGCCGCGAGCTCCGGCAGCGCCTGCTCCTCCGCCGAGCCCGCGCCGAGCCACGTGCTGCGGGCGATCGGCCTCTCGGAAGACGACGCCCGCTCGAGCCTCCGCTTCGGCCTCTCGCGATTCACGACCGCCGAAGAGATCGACCGCGCCGCCGTGATCCTCGCCGCCGGCGTCAGCCGGCTGCGCGGCCAGCTTCGCGGGATGTGACCCGAGCGGCGATTCGGGTCACGCGAGCCCCGAACCAGCAGAGTTGACCGTGAGGGGCTGCCCGTGCCCAGGAGCCGGCGTATGCAGACAAGCGAAGC
>CAZPEM010000039.1:0-23277 GCA_964585575.1 uncultured Chitinophagaceae bacterium | reverse complement strand
TCATCAAGGGCTTCATGATCCAGGGCGGCTGCCCGCAGGGCACCGGCACCGGCGGCCCCGGCTACACGATTCCCGCCGAGTTCAACCGCACCCCGCACGAGCCGGGCGTGCTCTCGATGGCCCGCACGAGCGACCCGAACTCGGCCGGCAGCCAGTTCTTCATCTGCCTCGAGAAGGTGCCGCACCTCGACCGGCAGTACACCGCCTTCGGCAAGACGGCCGACGCGGAGAGCCTCGCGGTCGTCAAGGCGATCGGCGACGTGCGAACGGCCGCGTCCGACCGGCCGGTCGAGCCGGTGACGATCAAGAAGGCGACCGTCACACGGAAGCAGAAGTAGCGACCACGCCGGCTCGCGATGGCGTCAGTCGTCGTCGTCTTCGTCGTCGTCGTCGTCATCGTCGTCGTCATCATCATCATCATCATCATCGTCATCGTCGAACCAGCCCGCGGTCGCGCGGGCTGGCGAGGCCGAGCGGGTGGCGACACGCGCAGGACGCCGGGACCTCGTTCGACTGCGGGTCGGCGTGGGCTCGGGCTCGTGACCGCTGGAAAAAAGTCCGCGCAGGCCGAGCAGCATGAGCACGAGCCCGCCGACGGCCGAGAGGCCGAACCGGGCAGCCTCGCTCGGCGACGTCCTGACAAGTTCGAGGATCCGCTGCACGGGATCGACGGCGGTCTCGGGCAGCGCCGCCTCGGGTGTCGGTGCCTCGGGTGTCGGTGCCGCGGGCGCGAGCGCCGCGGTGGGTGGGGCTGTGCTTGGAGTCGACAGCACCACAGGAACCTGCCTGCTTGCCGAGGCGAGCTGGAAGCGGCCCTGATCGAAGCCCTTCGAACCGACCGCGGTCAGGAACATCCGCACGCGGTCGGCGCAGCTGCCGACCGTCCGTCCGTCTCCTTGGCCGAAGAGGACGCCGGCAAGCTCCCCCTTGTCGTTGAAGATCGGCCCGCCCGAATCCCCCTGCCGGGCCGTCGCCACGAGTTCCACCAGCTGGAGCGGCAGCCCGGAGCCGGGCGACAGATACTGCGTGCACGGGCCGGTTTCCTCGCGATAGTGGCCGCGTCCGTAGCCGGCGATCGTGAGCGGTTCTCCAATCGCCGGTGACTGCGGGGCGATCGTCACAGGCTCGCAGTCGGGCTTCCAGATCACGAGCACCGCGAGATCCCAGTCGGCATCCTGCCGGAGCACCGTTCCCGCCGACTGGAAGCCGTCGGGAAACTGCACGAGCACCGGGCCCTTCGCCTCCCGCACGACATGCCAGTTGGTGAGCACGAGACCCTGGGTCGCATTGATGTCCACGAGCACGCCGGAGCCGACGCTCGTGCCGCTGCCGTCGGCGGCGACGATCCGCGCGACCACGGGCCTCGGAGTGTGGCCGGTGGCGAGGTAGTCGCCGAACACCCGGCTGGCCCAGGCCACGTCGAAGGGTTCCCGCACCGGCGGCTCATCCGCCAAGAGCGACATGCCGCCATGGAGCACCACGGCGAGCGCGACGGCGGCGGCGAATCGCTTGCGGACCATCAGTCCCGGACGCCGCGTCGGTCGGCCTGCTTCCGCATCTCGCGGTCCACGATCCGTTGCAGGAGTTCCCGTCGCAGCCGTTCCCGCTCCAGTTCCACTGCCGTCTTCTCTGCGGCTCGGCGCCGCACCAGCAGGTCGATCGAGGGAATGGAAATCATGGCAGGGCCCTCGTGGGGGCAGCGGGTCGCAGGCCCGACCGAAGGGGGTTCGGGGTTGAAAAGCGGGACCTTGACCGCGCGATAGAGTTCATCGGCAGCCCGCCCCTCACGGAATCAGAAGCCCTTCCGCAGCATGCGGAGCCGTCACGACCGTCAGGGTTTCACGAGCCGCAGAGAAAAATCCACGGACAAAGAGCCGCGGACAACGAGCCGCGCACAACGAGCTAGCGCGAACGAGCCTTCAGCCGCTCACCCGCTTCGGCATGTGGAACGACCGCACGTCGATCCAGTGCATCCCGGCCGCCGTGGCCGCGGCGATGCCAAGATCGCTGTCCTCCCACACGACGCACCGCTCTGGCCGGGCGGCAAGCCGCCTCGCCGCCTCCAGGAAAGGCTCCGGGTCGGGCTTGTGGCGGGCCGTGTCTTCGCTGGCCACGATCGTGTCAAAGAGATCGGCGAGGCCCACGTGCTCGAGGATCCGCTTGCAGACGGCCTGGTAGCCGCCGGTCACGACGGCCGTCGGCATGCGGCCGGCCACGCGGCGGGCCACGTCCACGACCGGGTCGATCGCCTCGACGCGATCGAGCTGCGCGAGAAAGGCCTCCTCCTTGAGGTGCACGGCGCGATCGAGGTCGATCTCGAGCCCCACCTCCGCGGCGAGCGTGGCCACGATCTCACGGGTCGGCCTCCCCCCCATCGAGTAGAAGCGGTCTTCGTCGAAGAGGAGTCCGTGGAGGTCGGTGACCTGCCGCCAGGCCCGGTAGTGGGCGGGCATGGTGTCGGCGAGCGTCCCGTCGCAGTCGAACAGGACGGCGTCGTACGACTGCAAGAGCCAGGCGGGGGTGGCGGAGCGGGAAAACGGATTCATCGGGCCCCGGTTATACGGAAAATACGGGTTTTTTCGACGCGTGCCGCCGGCCGCCCGCGGAAACCTGCGGCGGCGGAGGGTAACCTAGGATTGCCTCGACCTTCGGGCCCGATTCATGCGTTTTCCTTCCATCGGCATCCGTCAGCGGATGCTTCTGTTCGGCCTCCTGCCGGCGATCGTCGTCCTTGCCGGGGTGCTCTGCCTCAACTACGTGCGGATGCGGGCGATGCTCTTTCGTCTCGCCGAGGAGGAGGTGCTCGGCGCGGCCAAACTCGTCGCGGCCGACATCGACCGGGGCACGCTCGAGGCGGTGACGGCCGCCCGCACCATGGCGATTGCGGCCGAGGGCGGGCTCTTCGGCGACCGGGAGCGGTCGCTCGCCTTCGCCCGCACGGTGCTCGAGCAGAATCCGCGGTTCTGCGGCGCCTACTACGGCTACGAGCCCGACGCCGACGGCCTCGACAAGCGGTCGCTCGCCTCCGAAACGTTGCCGCGAAAGTCGATGGATGAGGCCGGTCGGTTCATTCCCTATTGGTTTCGCGGCACGAGCGACGCGTCGAAGCTCGAACTTGCCCCGCTGGTCCTCATGGACGGCCTCTACTACGCCGGCTGCAAGGAGCGTTTCACCGACCCGGCCGCGCATGACAAGTCGATGGTGACCGAGCCCTACGACTACGAGGGCCGGCTCATGGTCGAGCAGACCTACCCGATTCGTCGGGGAGGGCAGTTCGTCGGGGTGGCCGGCGTGGACCGGGCGCTCGACACCCTCGCCGGCGATCTTGCGACGATAAAGGAAGACCAGACGCGTCGCGGACTCCACTACGACATCCTGGTGATCAGCCGGCTCGGTCGAGTGATCGCCTCCACGGTCGATGCGGATCGGATCCGGGCCAAGCCCGTGAATGAAACGCCCTACTCCTCCGTGCTCGCCGCAATCGAGACGCGGTTCATGGGCGGCGAGAGGGGCGACTGCCGCGACGTCCTCACCCTCGAATCACCGCTCGGCGGCGAGCCCTGCTTCTTCGCGGCCGCGGGTGTTCCCACGGGCGACTGGCTCGTCGTCGTGCAACTGCCCCAGCGGGACGTCCTCGCACGGGTGCGGGGGCCGCTTGCCGTCTCGGCGGGCATCGCGGGCCTGGGCCTCGCCGGCATGCTCGGGCTGATCTACTGGATCACGAGCACCTTCACCCGGCGGATCCAGAGGGCCGTCGAGGCGGCCCGCCGCGTCGCCGCGGGCGACCTCACCGGCTCGATCGACATGCGCGGGGGCGACGAATCGGGCCAACTGCTCCGCGACATCGGCGGCATGATGGCGAGCCTGCGGTCGATCGTGTCGGGGGTAAAGCGGTCGAGCCTCGACCTGAACGCCACCTCGCGGCAGCTCTCGGCGGCCGGCCGCCAGCAGGACGACGCGATCCACTCGCTCGGCGCGAGCACGAGCGAGGCGGCCGTGGCGAGCCGGCAGATCAGCGTGACCGGGCAGGAGCTGCTCTCGGCGATGAACGACGTCGCGGCGGTTGCGGCGGAGACGGCGCAGGTGGCCGACGACGGCCGCGACGACCTCGAGACCGTGGGGGCCACGATGGCCCGGCTCGAGGCCTCGACGGGCAGCTTCTCCGAGCGTCTCGCCGCGATCCGCCAGCGGGCCGAAGACATCAACATGGTTATCACGACGATCACGAAGGTGGCCGACCAGACGAACCTCCTTTCGATCAACGCGGCGATCGAGGCGGAGAAGGCCGGCGAATACGGCCAAGGCTTTCTCGTCGTGGCCCGCGAGATCCGCCGGCTCGCCGACCAGACGGCCGTGGCCACGCTCGACATCGAGCGGCTCGTCGAGCAGATGCAGGCCGCGGTCACGGCCGGCGTCGCGGAGATGGAGAGTTTTTCGGCCGAGGTGAAAAGCGGCGTCGAGAGCGTGGCCGGGATCAGCGGCCAGTTCGCCGAGGTGATCGACAAGGTCCACGGCCTCTCCGGCCGGTTCGAGCAGGTGAACCGCGGCATGGAGGCCCAGACCGCCGGGGCCAACCAGATCACCGAAGCCCTCACGAACCTGAGCGACGGCTCGCGAGCGGCCGCCGAGGCCCTCCGCGAGTTCAAGGACGCCTCGCACCACATGGCGACCGCCGTCGACGGCCTCACCGACACCGTCAGTCGGTTCAAGGTCGACGACTAGGCAAGCTAGGAAGCCTCGCTAGCCCCTGCGGTTTCCGGGCGATCTGCCGGAAATGCTCATGCGACGGGTGGGGATGGGTCGATCAACCGTGACGATCATGCCGGTTCTCGGGCTCGGGCGATCCCTGACGCTAGAGGCCGGCACACCGTCCGGGAAGCGACAGCGATGCGAATCACAGCCACTCGCCCGAGCCACGCCACTTCACGTCGCCACACAAGCCGCACAGCGGGCCGTCCGGCCAGCCGGTCCGTCCGGCGAGCCATGGCGAAGCGGAGGGCCTTCCGCAGGGCGATCAAACGCCGCGCGGCGTCTTGGCGGCGGCGGGCGGCCAGGAGCGTCGCGGTGTTCATGCTCGCCGCGAGCATGGGCGAACTGCCGAGCACGGCGTTTGCCCAGATGGGCACCACCGGCATGGCCCCGCCCAACGGCGGCGTGATCGGCCGCGCGGTCGTCGGACTTCAGGAGCTCAACGCCAACGGTCCCGGCTACGGCTACGTCGGATTCAACGGCGTTGACCGCGGCCTCGGCTACGTCGGCAGCTACATGACCGTCGGTGCCTTCGTGCCCTACGCCCAGGACGACCTCGGCGGCTTCTGGTCGGCCGACCTCCGCGGCCACCTCTCCGTCAACGGCGGGTTTTTCTCAAACGTCGGCGCCGTGCGGAAGCAGTTCGTCGGCGGGGCGCTCCTCGGCGTCGGCGTCTACTGGGATTACGACGGCGACTCGAACCAGTATCCCGTGAGCAGCCTCGGGGTGTCGCAGTTTCCACTGTCCACCGCCCAGTTCGGCAACTTCGGCCACTCCTACAACCAGGTGGGGGTGAGCGGCGAGCTGCTCACCGACTGGGGCAACCTGCGCAGCAACGGCTACATCCCGGTGGGCACTACCGCCTACACGGCCGGAAGCCCCAACAATCCTTTCCACCAACACTTCGTCATGTGCCAGTATGGGCTCGACGCGGCGCTCGCGGGGGCCGATCTCGAGCTTGGCGTCTACGTTCCCGGCCTTTCCGACTGGGCCGGCATGGTGAGCGTCGGCGGCTACGCGCTCGGCAACGCGACGAACAACTGGAAGCTTGGGCCCTCCGCCGGCGACGACGTCGTGCCCTGGTTCGGCGGTGTGTATACCCGGCTCGACATGACCTTCCTCGAGAACTGGGACTTCTCGCTCCAGGCCAACAACGATAGCTACTTCGACTGGACCGGCTTCGCCCGGCTCACCTACCGCCTCGGCGGCAGCCGGCGGCGAAACGTGCCCGACCAGATGGAGCAGCCGATGATGCGCAACGAGCACATCGTCCGGGCCCACCAGACCCCGATCGTGGCGGTGAATCCCGACAACACGGACCCCGACGGCCTGAAGCGGCCGTGGCGGGTCATCCATGTCAACAACGCGGCCGCCGACGGCGGCGACGGCACGGCCACTCGCCCGTTCAATTCGCTCGCCGAAGGCAACGCCGCCGCCACCGAGGCGTGGGACATCGTCTTCGTGAGCCAGGGCATCAGCCGCACGACCACGCCCTACGGCGGCACGTTCGCCTTCCAGGCGCCAAACCAATACCTCGTCGGCGACGGCGGCAGTTTCCTCCTGCCTACGGCCACTTGCGGCCCGCTGAGCCTCTCAACCGGCAGCGGCCTCATTCCACTGTTCAGCAATCCCGCGGGCGACAGCATCGCGATCGACGGCACGAAGGCCGGTGGCGCGACCATTGCCGATCTCGACATCATCGGCTCTAAGACCGGCATCTACGCCACGGGCCCGCTCACAAGCGCGGCCGGCAAGGGGCTGACGGTGCAGGGCGTCTCGATCTCGGGCAACGGCACCTCGGCCAGCCAGTCGGGCGTCTACCTCCAGGCCGCCTCCGGCAAAGCCGTCTTCAAGGACACCGAAATCGTAAACATGAACGCCGGCGGCCTGGTCGTCACAGGGCCCGGTGCCGGACCGCTCGCCATCGACTACCAGGGCTCCATCACGAGCGACACGAAAGCCAACGGCGGCGTCGCGTCGCCGCTTGTCTACATCGCCGACGTCCAGGGGGGCACGATCAACCTGGCCACCGGCGGCGGGGCGATCGGCAGCACCGTGCCCAACGAGATCACCGACATCGGCGGCGCGGGTATTCAGCTCGTCGGCAACGCGGCCGGAACGGCGATCAACATCGGCAACGTCTCCCTCGAGGACAACGCCCTGACCGCGATCGCGGTCATCGACGACAGCGCCACCACCCTGATCACGGCCGACGCCGGATCGGGCATCATGAAGGAGACCAACGGCGCGGCGATCTCCGTGATCGGGGGCGAGCCAACCTTCGAGTACCGCGGCCCGATCACCAACGGCCTCCCCTCGTCGGGGGCCGCCACGTCGTACCTCCTGAGCGTGGCCGACACAAACGGCGGCGGCGTCACGCTCATCGCGACGGGATCAGCGTTCGCCGACACGGGCAACGGCATCAGCATCAACAACGCCGCCGGCGACGTGACGATCGGCGGACTCGGGGCCCTCATCAAAAGCTCCGGCGCCCAGGGCATCCTCATCGACGGCGCCTCGTCGTCGGGCAAATACGTTTTCAACAACGTCACGATCACCGACGCTTCTCAGGCGGGCGTCTTGATCAACGGCGCCCCTGGAGCGACGACGTTCGCCAATCTCAACATCAATCTCGACCGGGCCTCGGCGACGGGCTTCCTGGCGAATGCTGCAGGTCCGATCACCGCCATCGCCGGATCGAACACGATCCGCAACACATCGCCCTCCCTGGCAGCCGTCCAAATCGTCGGAAGCGGGCCGCTCAACCTGAACTTCTCGAGCGTTCGATCGGGCAACACGACCACCGTACCCGGCTCGCCCACAGCCATGATCTTCAACACGAGCCCAGGGGCGTTCAACGTCACGAGCCTCTTCGAGGTCGGCACCGCGGCCGGCACCACGGCCAACGTGACCAACGATGGCGGAACCGTGGTCTCCCTGCCCCCGTGATGATTGGGGCCCCGCTCGTGGTCTCCAACGCCGCCCCTCGCGTCACCGGCGAGCAGGCGGCAACGGGGGCACGCCCCGGCGCGGCGGACCGCCGGAGTCGGTGGGGCCGGAGATCGAGGCGTTGTGCTGGTTCCCTTCGTTGTCGACACCCGTCGCGGCACTCGGCCGCCACCTGAAGTCCGGGGCTTCGCCCGGATAGAGCTCCTCCGTCACCGGCGGAGTGGTGAACCGCAGCCCGACGTTGCCCTTGGTGTTGGATGCGGCCGAGTCGTTCCCGGACGTCACGCCGAGGAAGTTGCCCCGGACGATCTGCCGGGCTGCGAGGTTCACGGCATCCGTCCGGCTGGCGGCGCCGGCGTCGAAGACGACGCCGAACCCGCCGTTTCCGAAGATCACGTTGCTGAAGGCCGAACGCGCGCGATCCGCTCGGCCGATGGTGTTCGTGCCTCCCGTGATCCGGATGCCGTCGCGAGCACTGTTGATGATCGACGTGTTCGCGATCGTCGTCGCGCCGGTGCCGATGAGTTCCACGCCGGCGAGGTTGTTTTGGATGACATTCCGCGGTGCGCCGCTGCTCGGGCCGGGGAACGTGATGCTGGCCACGCCGCTTCGCGTCATCGGCGCGGAGAGGGTCACCGACGTCGTCACGCCGCCACGCGTGATCCCGATGATCTTGCTGCCGGCCGCGATCCCCGTTCCGGCGATCGACTGCCCGAGGTAGAGGTTGCCGGAGTTGATCGAGGCCGGAAGCGTCAGCGTCGAACTGCCGAGCACGGTGTTCGCGAAGTTGCCGAACGTCACCCGTCCGGAAGCGGTGACTGTGCCGCCGGCGACGACCACCGTCGTGATTCCGCTCGTGGCGTCCGTGGTGACCGACTGGATGACGGCGGCCGCCCCGCCCGATGCGGTGATTCCCGGGCCCGTCACCCCGAGGCCCGCAAAGAGAGCCGTGGCCGATGTGCGGAACGCCGCGGGCAGCGTGAACGTCGTGGCGTTCACAAGCGTCGCGTTCACCGTCGGGATGGTCGTGAGCGGCAGGACGGGCTCGACGCCGAGTCGGTTCGAGCCCGAACCGGCAAACTGCACGCCCACAGCGTTGTCGCGATCCGCCACGCCGATCGTGTTACCGACAAGCACGACCTGGCTGGCAGCATCCTGAACCCGCACACCCGCCTTCGTGCTCGCGGAGATGATCGAATTCAGGATGGTGACCTCGGAGGAGTTGCCCGCCACCCGGATGCCAAATTCGTTGGCCACCCGCAGGCCGATCCCGGTCGAACCGAGCGTCATGCCGTTCACGAGAACCGTGCTCGCGCCCTGCACCTGCACGGCCGCGCCCTTCGTGAAGCCCGCGACCGTCATGTTGGAGAGCACGGCACCGGTCGCCCCGATGCCGGTGATCTCAAAGCCGTTCACGACGGTGCCGGCCGGCACGGCGTTGCCCTCGCGGGTTCGCACGATCCGCGATCCGTCGACCTCGATCCGCGGGCGGCTCACGCCCGGGCTGCCGGGCGGGTTGTAGCTCGTGTTGCCGTCGATCGTATACGGCTCGGTGATGAGGGGCAGCTGCTGCGTCAGCCGGATCGGGGTGAGCACTTGGCTGGAGAACCTGAAGTCCATCCGCTGGTTCGGATTCGTAGGCTCGGACGACGTGTCGTTCGCCTGCCGCAGGCCAATCATCTTGCCGAGCGAGCCGGCGGCGGTGTTCGTCGTGCCCGCCGTCGAGACGACGAACGTCACGAGGTCGTTCGGGTCGTCGGATCCGATGTTCGTCACGAGCGTCTCGAAAGCCACTGCGATCGGGGTGCGGGCAAACGGCGTCGTGGCGGTAGCCGTGTACGTGAGCCGGTAGATCCCCGGGGAAGCTCCATCCGTGACCCGAACGAACGTGTTCGTCGGCAGTTCCGCGGCGGTGTCGGAATCCGTGGATCGCGTGAGCAGCCAGCCAGTTGGCCCGCCGAGCAGCGTGACCGTGTAGACGCCGTTGGCCTGGTTGCCCGCTCCGACGCTCACGAGAATCCGATCGTTCACCCGTAGGCTGGTGGCTGCCACGCCGAGCACGCTGGCGAGCGATCCCGAACCGGTGATCGTGCTCGCGGTCGTGCCGGGATTTCGTGGGGCGTACACGGCGCCCGTAGGGAGACTTCCGGCATTATTGTAGAGATACCGCACCGTCCGGGCCCCGCTCCCCGCCAGCGGCGCGTCGAGCGCGAAGATCTCACCACGGGTCGCGCCTCCCGTCGAGCGGATCGTGACGTTTCCGCCGGCGACCATCGAGATCGCCCGATTGCGACGCAAGGCTTCGGCGTTGCCGAGAATGATCGTCCGCGGAGCGTTGTTCACCACGTCGACGCTCCCGGCCGGGGCATTGAGGTCGATCGCCGACACGTCGGCCAAAGACGCCGTCAGGGCCGCCTTCCCGGCGTTGGGGCCGGCCGCCGGGTCCGCCCCGTTGGCCCGCACCGACACGAGCCCCCCGGCCCGCAGGTCCGTGATCGTGATGTCGTTGAGTTCGTCGATCGACATGCTATTTCCCGCCCGTCCGCTCAGCGAGTTGACGTTCGTTCGCAGGTAATAGCTGCCGACGCCCGGTCGGGCGTCCGGGTTGCCGACGATGCCTTCCGCCTCGATCGTGAGATGGTCGGCTCGAATTCTCGCCGGCCCGCTGATCCGGCCGACGGCGGGCTCCGGTGAACTGAACGATAGCGTGAAGTTGGTGAGCGTGCCGATGTCGCCGAGATCGGAGTCCGTCACCTCGAGCCGCCACGTTCCTCGGGCATCCCGGCCGTAGAGCGGAACAAGCGAATCCTGCGGTCGGAATCGGCCGGTGAATGGCGGTGTGCCGGCCGTAATCGCCGTCGCGGCCTCCGAGTCGAAGATCGTGCCGGTGAAATTATCCCCCGCGCCACCAATCCGCGTAAAGAGCCGCACCCTGGTTCCATCCGGAGCCACGAGCACGGCAGAGAGGTCCCCTAGGAACGTGTGCGCGATATCGATCGCCACGTCGAGATCCTCAAATGTGAACGCATCGACGACGTTGATCGACCGCACGACGGTAGAATTGTCCGTGATGGCGACAGCGTCGCGGTTGCTGTAATCGAACGTAGCGGGCCCGGTGCGGTTCACCTGCCGCAGCGTGACGTTGTTGACGGCCGACACGAGCCCCGCGATCCCGATATTGCCGCCGGTTGCCTCCAACAGGATGTCCTCGCGGGTGTCGTCCACCTCGGCGGCCGTCACCCGCAGCGAGTTTTCCACAGTGATGTTCTGAGCAATGACCCCGATCCTCCCCCTTGTCGTGGAGACGGGCGCCGAGAGCGTGAAGAGGGCGCCGGCGAGGATATTCACATCGCTTGCCGTGGCGAGCGACGCGTTGAAGAGCAGGTTTTGCTCGGCCCCCAGCGTCAGGGGGAAGCTCGAGGCTGCCACCGCCTCGATCGTAATGCTGTTTTTCTCCTCGAGCCGCAACTCGTAGGGGAACGGCTCGCTTCGCGTCGTGCCGCTGCTTGTCGCAGCACGGACCCGCAGCGAGTCGATGTCGGTGCGAAGTTGAACGTCGTTGTAGGCAACGGCCCCTTCCGCCGGCGTGGGAGCGTCGTTGGCCAGCGTGATGCCGACCGTGCCGCCGCGAATCGTGCCGACGCTCGCGCCCGTCTCCTGCGACGTCGTCGTGAGGAGGTACGGGGCGAGGTCCGACGCCTCTGGCAGGGACTGCATGAGATAAGTATGGTTCTTTGCCCAGATCGTCCCCTCGACCACAACGTCTGACTGCACGGCCTGCACGAAAATCGAATCGGACTCGGCTCCGACCAGGAACTCCCGCGCTAGCGACCCGGTTTGCGAGACGAATATGAGCCCGCGATCGACGTCCGTCCCGCGATCGTCGCCAACGTGAATTTCGTACACGTTCGCCCCGACCGCGGCATTGAACCGGACGGTCTCCGCGTTCGGCTCCGCGAAGGGAGCCAGGAACCGTACTTCGGGAACGAACTCACTCACCGTGCCATCGACGGCGACGGTCTGGTAGCCCGAGCCGGCGTCGGTGATCGTGACGCCAACCAATCGGCCGGCGTCGTCGATCGTTGCGGTCGCCCTGGCCTGGGTGCCTCCGGAGTCTTTCGGCGGCGGCGCGATCCATACGCGCGGGGCCGTGCGATACCCAGACCCGCCGTCGGTGACGGCAATGCCCGTCACGAGCCCGCCCGCGACCGTGGCGGCACCGGGAACCGCCGCCCGCTCGACCTCCGGGGCCGCGATCGTCACGGGCGGCACATCCGTATAGCCGGAGCCGGGATTGGTGAGGATGAATCCCTCGATCCGCCCTACGGCGTCAACAACCACCGTGGCCTCGGCTTGGGGACGGAAGATCGTCGCGACGGGATCGGGCGACAAATCGTAGCCCGATCCGCCATTCGTGATGGTGATCCCGATGACGCCGCCAGTGGCCGGGTCGAGCACCGCCGTGGCCGTCGCCACGGTACCGCCCCCGCCCGGCGGGGAAATCGTCACTGCCGGCGAAGTGCCGTAACCGGAACCTGACTCGAGAATCTCGACTGCCGTCACCATCCCGAACGTCGCGCTCGTCGGATCACGGTCCACCGTCACCGCACCCAGCCGCGCATTGACCGTACGGACCACCGGAGTCGCGCCGGGTGCCGACGTGATCGGCCCGCCGATCGTCACCACCGGCGGATTGAGAGGGTCTGGGTCGTAGCCCGCCCCGGCGAGACCCGTCGGAATGAAGAGGCCCGTGACGCCGCCGGCAACCACCGTGGGGAACGCGTAGGCCTGCCGCGTCATCGTGCGTCGCGGAGCGATGCTGCCGCCGATGTCGAGACGGTCGTTCGACAGCAGTCTGGCATCGACGTTCAGGTTCGTGGCCCGGAGGCTGATGTCGCCTCCGACCAGCGATGGCCGCATGATGATCGGGCTATCGATGTTGATCGTGGCACCGTGCGGAAGCAGATCGACAGCAACCTCGTTCGTGATGTCGTGACCGGCGAAAAAGGTGACGCTTCCGGCGGGATCATTGGGGTCGCCGGCAGAATAGACGGCGTACGTGGCATCGATTGACACCGGCCCGGGCGCCTGGTCCGTGAACATCGGGGATCCGGCGATGGGTGTGATCGTTTCTGCGGAGGCGAACGTGAGCGAAATGACGCCGGTGGCCAGATCGACCTCGCCCCGGACCGTCTTCAGCTTCGCACCCGCCGTCCGCAGCACATATTCCAGGCCGACGGGGGCACCGCCTGCCGTCGGCCGGCCGCCGCCAAAGACGAGCCGATTTCCAGAAGTCGACTCAACGACAAATGGGTAGGTGGCACCGTCCCAGCTCAGTTCCCCCCGCAATGTGCCGGGAACGATTCCGGCAAACCCAATTTCTGCCGCTCCGGGAAGCGTGAACGTTGATGGCTGCGACACGCCGGTGACAATCGGCGAAGCGGCGGAAGGTAGGACCACCGGCTCAATCACGGTTTGGGCAATCTGGACGGTCTCGTCGTTGTGCGTGTAGGTGAGATCAATGAGCCGTGGGACCGACGTAAACGGCGAGACGCGGGCGTCACCCGGTTGTCGTGGCGTCGCCGGCAACGCGTCCACCCGCCAGAAAACGTCCAATGACGTCTGAAGCGCGTCCACCCCGGGTTGGGCCGTCGGCTCGTAAAGGGAAAACGCTATTGGCCAGACGTCGGAAGATCGCCGCACGGTACCGGGCTGCGGAGCAATGGGTATGGGTGAGGTTGTTGAAATCGCCCACTCCTGCCGGGTGCCGTCAGCCTGCGTGTAGCGCAGCGTGGCGGAGACGGGCGCACCCGTCCAGTCGTCATGCTGCGAGACGAAACGGGTCGTGAACGAGTTTGTCGCACTCGTAAAGTCGAACACCGGGTAATTGTCGTTCACGATCCCGACGTCGCGCACCTCGGTCGCGGAGGTGACCGAAAGATTTCGCAGCGAGTTGATGGCGGGTATCTCGCCATAATCGCCGTCAACGCCCGGGGTATCGAAGAAACTGGCGTTGTCAGCGTAGAGCAACGTTTGCGGTGCCGTGGCCACCTGCTGGATGTAGATGTCATCGCGCGGCCCGCCCACGACCACGGCCCAGCCGTCCCTCGTTGCCGAAGTAGCTAGCTCACCGATACCGTTTGGGTTCAAGACCTGTCGGTATCCCGCTTGGAAAAAGCCGTCCACAGCCAGCGCGATCCGGGGCTCCATCGATTCATGGGCGAGCCGATGCTTCCTGCTCGCGCCGCCGAACGCCGCCTTCGTCCGCGTGCGGGTCTTGCGACCGGGCCGACGCCGGTTCCCGGCGCCGCGGTGATTGCCGACAGCTCCGAATACGTTTCGCAGGAAATTCATGCTGCAACCTCTGCCGACGTGCCCAAAGAGCATGCGATCGATCGACGATCTGCCGATCCTAGCCCCCCCCTACGTACCCAGCAACAAATCGGTTCACCGGACCCCGCAGACCTACCGGTTCCCCGGAAGCGTCCGGTTGTGCCTGCTGCGGCGGCTGTTCGGCCAAAGCCAGCGGATGACTCGTGAAAACGGGGGATTTGATCCGTCCATGCCGAATCGCCCCCGGGCTCGTCGCGGCAGGGGCTCGCGGCGGGCGACAATAACGAACGGGCGAACCGCCGGAACGAGTCCATGCATCGCGGGAACCATTCCGTGACACCGCCGTAGAAACCGCCTAGACTTGTCGAATCGAATCCAGCCACCCGATGGACTCAGCCATGGCATCAACACCATCCTCGCCATCGAACTCGCCGCGACCGAAATCAATGTCACGTCGCTCCGCCCAACGCCCGGCCCATGCCCTCCGCAGGCTCGGCGGCAGGAGCCTCTCCACGCCGGCGATCGAATCCCTCGAGCGCCGTGACTGCCCCGCGGTCATGTTCACGATTCAGCCGCCCCCATCGATCATTTTCGAGGGCGACACGGGCGTGTTCACCGTTCGTCTCCGTCAGGCCAGCACGCAGCCGGAGCGAGTCGCCGTCACGGTCGCCTCCGGCACCGCTACGCTTGGGCAGGATTTTCTCTTCAGCAACTCGACACAGCTGCTCTTCGCTCCCGGACAGGTCGCGAGAACATTTTCCGTCAGGACATTCAGCGACACCCAACGGGAAATCGGCGGCGAGACGTTCAACATCATGGCGTCATCCTTGACGCAGCCGACCGCCACGGCGGTGACCAGGGTCGGCCGGGTCTTCGATCTCATTCCATCGACTCTGCGTGCGGAGGACGCCCAGGTCGTCGAGGGCAACTCGGGCACCGTGAATGCCGTATTCACGGTGCGGCTCGAGGGCAGTCCCGCGACCCCGGTGAGCGTGAACTACGCGACGGCCGACGTCACTGCGACGGCAGGCACCGACTACACCGCCACGAGCGGCGTACTCACGTTCGCGGTCGGCGAGACCGTCAAGACGATTTCAGTGCCGGTGACCGGCGACGTGATCGCGGAGCAGAACGAGACATTCCGGCTGAATTTCTCGAATCCCGCACGGGGAATGACCATCGCGACACCGTTCGTGACGGGCACGATCATCAACGACGAGGCTGATGCACCGGGCTTCCAAATCACCGTGACCTACACCGATCCTTCGCTCCCGGCTGCACAGAGAGCGGTTTTCCAGCAGGCCGTCAACCGACTGCAACAGATCATCACTGGTGATGTCCCGGGCGTGACGCTCCCCAGTGGCGAATTCATCGACGACATACGAATCCGAGCAACCGTTCAGACGCTGGCGCCTACCGTGAACGGCTTTGCGTCGGCGACTCAGTTTCGACCGGGCGTCGGCGGACTCCCGTACGAGGGTGAAGTGACGATCAACGCCCTCCGCATCGGAGATCCTGGCATCTACCACACGATCATTCATGAGATGATCCACGCGATCGGCTTTTACAGCTCATTTTTCGGGCAAATCGGCAGGGTAACGGGGCTCGGAACGACCGCCCCCTTGTTCACAGGCCTGAATGCGACCCGCGAGTATGGCAGTGTCTTCGGGCTTCCAGCCGCCACCGGTGTGCCGCTCTATGGTGATCTGACTGCGCCAGGGAGCTATGGGTCGCACTGGGAAACAAGCGTGATCGGCACGGAAATCATGTCCGTGGGTTGGGACACGACGAGCGCCGCCTTGCGGCCCTTCAGCCGGATCACGGTCGGGGCGCTGCAAGACCTCGGTTACACCGTGGATTACGCGGCAGCAGACCCCTACACGCCTCCACCCCCACCCGACCTGGCGCGACTGCCCGTTCCTCCACGTTGGCCCGCTCCAACACCAGTTCCGCCCGCAAGCTCCCAGCCGCTCCCGACGCCGGCTCCGGCACCCAGGCCCACACCGGCCCCGAGCCCCGTTCCGCCTGCAAAACCGGCCCCCGGCAAGGATGCGGCGACGTCCGCCATGGGTGCGGCGACGCCAGCGTCGTCCCAGTCATCGATCGGCGCGACCAAGCCCGCATCGCCCTCGGCAGCGATCGCTCCCCTTGCAGAAAAGCCGGTTGCGAGCGGGATGCGAGCCGCCGCCTTCGCGGCGCTGGCCCCGCGGTAGCAACACGCCGCTGCTCCTGGGCCACGGCGGGCAATCGCTGCAACTGCTTTCGAGCGGACCGCCAGGACTTCGCCCGCGTACTTCAAGGCTGACGCCTCGACCGCAGATCCTTCGCGACCTGTTCGAGCGACGTCGTATCACCGCCCTCCGCCTTCGCCTCGTCGTAGGCCCGAATGTCCTCCAGTTCCTGGAGCTCTTCGAGAACCCGCCTCCATTCCGCAATCGTGAGCACCACGTCGGTAGGCTGCTGATGCTCGTCAACAACGTATCGAGGGGTCACTGTGTATCGAGGGGTGACTGTCTCCATCGCGATGATCTCCGCGGGCAATTGATGTCACACGCCATGTGTTGTACCCGGTTGGCTACGCCGGTTGGCGGGCAGGGAACGCCGCTCCGGAGGGGCTTTGCCCTACATCCTGAAATTGAACGTCTGCCAGAGCAACAAAAACCACGGGTTTGCGGCTCGCGGCCCGCGTTTCCGGGGCGACCGCCCAGTAGGCTCTGCCGCACGTCAGGCGGCGTGCGTTTCCCGAGCGTGGGTCATGTCGCGCCCCGTCACGCCGCGCACGTCGGTGAATTCCAGGGTTTCGACGGCGCGGGTATGACCGTCGAGCGAGATGAATTCGACCTCGAGACCGACCCGATCCGCGTAGACATGAACAATGGTGCCAACATCCCCCGCAACCAGTCCGGCATGCGGAAGATCCTTCAGCAACACGACCCGGTCATGTTCGTTCATTATTCAATTCCTCCGCTGGATAGGCTGTCACAAACCTCGGGATTTCGGCGGAAGCGTCGATGATCCAGATCGCTCGAATCGCGGCCTTGCCGCCTCGCGGAATATTCAAATCACCTTCGATAATATACTTCACGCCGTGCTCGGATGGCGCAATCGCGCGAATCTGCCCCGTGCAGGCAATCATCGCGAGCGCCTGCCGCAAGACTCGCCATTCCGCCCTGCGATACCCCATCGCCATGAAAAATGCCGCTTTGCTTGCGCCATCCGGATGTACAGGATTGAGCAGGTATCCCAAGACTTTCGCCTTAGAAATCTCCGCGCGATCTGCATTCGGCATGACGTTCATTGCTCATTAAAAGTGCACTAATGTATACACTTGCTGTCAACTCCTCGGCGACACAGAAAGGTCAAAAATGAGCCCGCGAGATGAGGAACTGATTGCTCGGGAAATGCTGGCCCGGCCGGAGCTGCTTGGCATCCGGTTGAAGGAAAAACGCTGGAACGACGTCGCGGCGCTCGTTCGCTACGTGCGACGCGGTGTACCAACGAATCTCGCGATGACCGACCCTGCGCTGTTCAAGGAATTGCGGGATCAAATCACCGTTTTTCATCTCCGCGGCGGCGGGTGCCTGAACCTCGCGATGCTCGAGAAACTGGCGTTCGAACAAGCGGCAGCTGATTCACCCCCGTTGTGCGCTGCCGATGCCGTCACATCCGGAAATTGAACGTCTGCCAGAGCAGCCGCAGGAGCCAGCCGCCGACGGTCCGCCGGCCGACCTGCACCTTCGCCGTGCCCCGCATGCCGGCGGTGAGCAGGCCGTCGGGGTCGTCCACCCGCATCGAGACCTCGTAGGTCGTCGAGATCGGGGCCTCGCGGCCTGACGGATCGGTCTCGGTCGGCAGCTGGCCCCCCGCCTTCACGCTGAGCCGCTCGGAGCTCGCCTCCATCTCCGTCTCCGCGATCTCCTCGACCTGCCCCTCGATCGTCCGCCAGGGGAATGCGTCGAGCTTCAGCTCCACCTTCTCCCCCTTCGCGATGAACTCCATCTCCGACTGGTCCACGAGCATCACCGCCTCCAATGCCAGGGGCTCACCGAGCAGGCAGAACACCGTCCCCTGCTCGAGCGTCGCCCCGAGGTTCTTGGCGTCGAGCGGCAGGCCCGACCACGTCGGCAGCTTCCCGGTCGGGTCGGGCCGCTCGGGCACCGACTGCGGCGGCAGCACGACGCCGTCGCGGCCGGCCACGAGCACGAGCTCCTCGACGTCCCGCCGCTTCTTCGCCAGCTGCTCCTCGATGCTTGCAAGCGACTCCCGGACCGTGCCGATCTCGAGGCCCGCCGCCGGATCGGTGAACCGCTCCCGCTCGAGCGACTCGAGCTTCGCCCGCGACTGCGTCGCCTTCCCCTCGAGGTCGGCCACCTGGAGCGCAAGATCGATGCTCGAGAGCCGCGCGAGCCGCTGCCCCTTTTTCACGACGTCGCCCGGCTTCACCTCCTGGCTCTCGAGCCGGCCGGTGACGGTCACGTAGACCGTCTCCGGATCCCGCGGCCGCAGTTCGGCCGGGGCCCAGACCCGCTGCGGCAGCGGCACGAGCGCCACCGCCGCCCCGAGCACGCCCACGACCGCCGCGGTCGCCAAAACGTTCAGCGTCTTCACCTCGTCGCGTCTCCCGGGAACTCGCAGGAACTTTACCAGACCGGTGATCGGACGGACGACGAGCCCCCAGATGGCCGTCATCGCCAGCGCCTGCCCGAGCACCTCCAGCCGGTAGGGCTCGAGCACCTTCCAGACGAAGAAGAAGATCGACGCCGTCACGAGCCAGCCGTAGAAGGCCGACGCCACGGCGTAGAGGGCGAAGAGGCCCCGGTTTCGCTGGGGCAGAAACGGGTCTTCCGGCTGCTTGATGCCGAGGCACCACTTGCTCGCCACCCGCTGGAGGATGCTCGACGACTTCTGCTTGAGGTTCGGAATCTCGATGAGATCCGAGAGGATGTAGTAGCCGTCGTACCGCAGGAGCGGGTTGGCGTTGAAGAGGATCGTCGAGACGCTCGAGACGAACATCACGTCGAGGCAGAGCTGGTTGAACGTGCCGGGGTGGCTGTTCCACCAGAGGAACGTCGCGATCGACGCGATGATCAGCTCGACGTACATCCCGGCCGCCCCGATCGCCGCCCGCTTCCACTTCGACGGGAGCATCCAGCTGTCGGAGACGTCGCAGTAGAGGCATGGGGTGAACACGAGCAGCATGACGCCCATCTCGTGGCACTCGCCGCCGAAGTGCTTGCAGGAGAGGCCGTGGCCGAACTCGTGGAGGATCTTCGTGACGCCGAGCGCGATGGCGAGGTAGACCCAGTTGCCCGCCGCGAAGAACTGCTGGAACTCGGGCAGCTTCGCCCGGAACGTGTCGAAATTGACGAGCACGAGCATCGCCGCCGACCCCACGAGCGCCATCACCGCGATCATGGCCGGCACCGAGAAGAGCCAGCCAAACCATGGATCGAGCCGTTCGAGCATCCGATCGGGGTCGATCCCGCGAAACCGCATCGACATCACGTTCGACAGCCACGCGACCCACTGCTTCCAGAGCCGCTGCCGCCGTCGCTCGAAGAGCTGCGGCCCCTGCCCGGGCCGGTCGCCGATCACGAGCCCCGATCGGTGGAGCGTGGCCACGAACCTCGCCAGCTCGTCGAGGCCGATCCGCCGCGGCGGAAACTCCGCCTCGAACCGCTCCTTGAGCGTTTCCAGGCTCACCTTCCCGTCGAGCATGTTGAGGAGGGCGTATTCCTCCGGGCGAAAACGGAAGTAGTGGAGCGAGATCGGGTCCTTCACGACCCACCAGGCCTGCCCCTGGTAGGTCTGCCGCGTCGTGTCGAGGTCGGCCCGCCGGCGGAGGCCGACCGGCCGGGTCGTGCTCGATCGGAAGGCGTCGGCGGCGGCGGACATGGCTCCTTACCGGCCCCCGCCACGGGCGGCGAGCGGCTCGGCGGAGGAATGGATCTGCATCGTCGCGGTCTGGCCTGGCCGGAGGATCCAGGTCTCGGAATCCTTCTCCCGCCGGTTGGAGACCTCCGCCCAGACTCGATAGTCGCCGCCGCTCTCGACCCGCGGGTTCACGAAGATGATGCGTCCCCGGAAGGTCTCCTTGCGGTCGCCGGCGAGCGAGACCGTCACCGTCACCGGCCGGTCACGAACCTTTTCCGGATCCCACTTGCTCGCATCGACGTAGCCCTCCACCCGGAGCTTGTCGGTCCGCACGACGAGCGCGAGCGGATCGCCCGGCTGCATCCACTCCCCGAGGTGCGGGAACACCTCCACCACCTCCCCGTCGAGCGGCGAGGTGATCCGGCGGCGTTCAATCGCGATGTCGGTCGCCTCCACCTCCACCTCCTTGGCGTTCGCGGCGAGGCCGGAGAGCTTCCGCTCGAGGTCGGCCTGCTCGATCTGGAGCTTCGTCTTCTCCCATTCGAGCCGCAGACGCTCGCGCTCGACCTCCGTCACCGCCCCCTGCACCGCCTCGTGCGACTTCTTCGCCTTGAGGAAGGCCATCTCGGCCACCCCCTCCGCGGCCACGGAGTATCGCTTGTCGACGTCGCTTTCGGCCTTCGCCTTCGCCTGGTCGAGCTCGGCCTGCACCTTCTTTCTTTCGGCCCGCGGCTGGCTGTCGTCGATACGGGCGATGAGCTCTTCCTTCCCGACCACCTGCCCCTCGCGAATCTTCAGCTCGACGAGCACGCCCGCCTCGCGTGCCGGCACCTTCGCCTGGTCGATGAGCGAGACCAGGCACCGCGACAGCACGGGCTCGTTGCCGGCGTCGTCGGCTGAGCGGCCCGCCGGACCGGCCACCACCACGGCGAGGCAGGCGAATCCGATCGATCGTCTCGAGAGTCGTGTCATGCCCATCATTCTATCCCGCACTCGCCGTCCCGTACTTCAACAGTATTTCTCACCAGAGCCGGAAGAGGATCTGCGTCTGGATGAAGGCCAGCACGTCGTGGAACCAGACGTAGCCCAGCGGCCGCTTGCCGCAGGCGATCCTGGCGGTGACGGTGGCCCCGGCGCCGAGCTCCTCCTCCTCGTGCTTCTCCGTCTCGATCTCCACCCGAACGAGCACGGTATTCCCCTTTTCGCCGCGGACCTCGGCCTGCTCGTGGATGTCGCGGACGATCCCCCGATGCCGCGTGCCGGGGTCGGTGGCCACGATGTAATCGACCTCGAGCGGCCGCCCCGCCTTCTTCGCCTCCTCCCAGGCCCGGTTCACATGGCCGAGCCGGTCGTCGGGGAGATGCACCTCGAGCTCCCACGGCCCCTTCACGTCGGCCACGCTCATGAGCGACTGACCAGTCTGCACCGGCCGCAGGAGCAGCTTGTCGCGGACCTGCCAGGTCGTGATGACGCCGGTGATCGGGCTCGTGACCTGGAGGTCTTTCTTCTTCGTGTCGTAGAGCCGGATCTGCGACTCGAGGCTGCCGATCTCCCGCCGCAGCTGCGCGGCCCTGCCCTGGAGCCGAGTCCGCTCGTCCTCGGAGAGCTTCGTGTCGGCCAGGAGCGACCGCTGGGTCGCCACGAGCTGCTCCTCCGAGCTCGTCTTGCGACCGAGCACGTCGGTGATTGCGACCTCGAGATCGGTGTTGCGGAGCGTCGCGAGCAGCTGCCCCTCCTCGACGGTCGCGCCGTGCTCGACCCCCTTCTCCACCCGCTCGACCACGCCGTCGATCTTCGAGAACACGTCTTGATGGTGCACCGGCTCGAGCGAGCCCATCGCCTCGAGCCGCAGCTCCGCCGGCACGAAAACGAGCGCCGCCACCGCGGCCGTCGCCGCGACCGCGGCGAGCACCGTCTTCGGCAGGTTGCGGGCCGTCGTGAGCAGCTTCGACTTCCCGAGCAGGTTGATGACGCCGTAGAAGGGGAGCGACGTGTGGGCCAGCGCGTTGGCCACCGCGATCTTGCCGTGGTCGGCCACGAGCTCCACCCGGGCCCGCCTGCCCCCCTCGAACGAACTCGACTGGAACCACTCCGCCACGACCGCCCCGATCGGCTCGGGGGCCTGCCGCGGGGCGGCCTCCGCCTTCGCCACCGCGACCGCATCCACGCCCCCCGGCTTCACGACCGGCGTCGGCCTGGGCTTTTCCAGCGGAATGATCGCCAGGGCCGTCGCATGCGACTCGTCGATGTAGGCGTCGAGCTCCTCCTCGATCTGCGGCGGCAGCTCGCGGCCCGGCTCCGGGTGCCAGAGTGACTCGCCTGCCCTCGCCACGACCCGCACGAGGGCTTCAAGCGACTGCACGGCGGTCGCCCGCCGCTCGACCGAGTCCTGCCCGCTCACCGCCTCGATCCGCAGCTTCCGCCCCCGCTTGATCAAGACGCTCACCCGGTCGCAGCCGATGATCCGCCTCGCCTCGTTGGCGAGCACGAACGCCGTTGCGATCGGATCGAGCGTTTCGTGGACGGCACGGCTGAACTGATCGACCTGGGCGAGGGCCGTCTGCTGCGAGTCGAGCAGCGTGAGCTGCCGCTTCTCGAGGTAGGCCCCGGCGATCGCCGCCACCTGCTCCAGGAAATTGAGGTAGCCCCGCTCGACGTCGGCCTGGTTGGGCTGGTGGAAGATCTCGATGAGGCCCTGCCGCGTGCCGGAGCGGTCGATCGGCGAGGCGACCACGAGGAGGCTCGTGGGATTCGTCGCGACCGTCTGGCCGTCGGGGCCGTTCAGGCTCGCGCCCGGCGGCACGAGCAGCCCCGTGGGGTTGCCCATGAGCGTCTGCACGAGCTTGCCGTGGACCGCCTGACCGTCGGGGATGCTCGAGAGGCCAGTGTGCTCGACGCCGATGTGGCAGATCGGCTCCACCCTCCCCTGCTCTCCCGTGAGCCAGACGAGCCCAGCGGCCCCCTCCATCGCCTTGAGCGTGCGTGCAAGGAGGCCGGAGAAGAACTCCGCCTCCTGCACGTCGCTTCTCGCGAGCTGGCGAATCTCATCGAACAGGCTGCGGATCTGCTGCCGCGCCCGCTCGATCTCCTCCGATTCGTCATAGCCCATGGGGACGTCCTGTCACGCCGGCCGAGCCACGGGGATCAGGCCTTTGCCTGCTGGTGCACCACCCGCCGCTGCACGTCGGTCTCGAGCACGCCGAAGGCCTGTTCGTGGCGGTTCACCGCCATCGCCAGCGCCGCGGCGAGCCGCTTGGCCGTGAAGAAGTTCACGATGATCCGCTGGGTAAGCTGGATCGGATCGGGCGTCGTGCCGGCGACCTGCTTGTTGAGGCCGAAGTCGACGATGAGCTCCTCGGGGGTGCCGGTGAC
>CAZPEM010000038.1:0-23686 GCA_964585575.1 uncultured Chitinophagaceae bacterium | reverse complement strand
AAGGATTGCGGAGCGAAGTCGGCATCCGAGCGAGCGAAGCACAGGATGTGCGAAGCGAGCGTCCGGCGATGGGCACGGGCAGCCCCGAACCCCCGGAAGCAACGGGAAGAAGTGCCTCGTCTTGGACTCGAACCAAGAACCCTCTGATTAAGAGTCAGATGCTCTGACCAATTGAGCTAACGAGGCGACGCATGTTTTTTACCCGTGCCAACCCGGTCCGGCAAGGGCCTCGGGGCCTGTAGAGCGGGCCCGACGAACGGCCCGACAGCCCGCGTTGAGGCTTTTCGGGCCAACGGCTACATTTCCGCTTCACGTTCACGGCACAAGCACCAGGCACAGGAGCGACTCGTGATGGGCAGATTCGACGGGAAGAAGGGGCTCGTTCTCGGCGTCGCCAACGACCACTCGATCGCGTGGGCGATCGCCAAGGAGATTCTCGCTGAGGGGGGCCAGATCGGCTTCTCGCACCTGCCCGACCGTCCCGACGACGAGCGGCAGCGGAATCGCCGAAGAGTATCGCAGCTCACCGACTCCCAGCCAAACGCGAAGTTCCTCGTGCCGATGGACGTTTCCAGCGACGAGCAGATCGCCGCCGTCATCGACCGGGCAAAGCAGGAGTTCGGCACGATCGACTTTCTCGTGCACTCGATCGCCTACGCCCCGATGGAGGATCTCAAGGGAGAGACGACCAACTGCAGCCGCGAGGGCTTCCGGATCGCGATGGAGACGAGCGCCTACAGCCTGCTCGCCGTCGGCCGGCTCGCCCGCAAGATCCTCGCGAAGGACGCCTCGATCCTCACGCTGACCTACTTCGGCGGTGAGAAGGTCGTGCCCGGCTACAACATCATGGGCGTCTGCAAGGCGACGCTCGACGCCTGCGTGAAGTACATGGCGTTCGATCTCGGGCCGGCCGGCATCCGCGTGAATGCGATCAGCGCTGGGCCGCTGCGGACGCTCGCCGGCCGCGGAGCCGGCGTCGAGGACATGCTCGGACTCTACGAGCACATGTCGCCGATGGCCCGCAACATCACCCATGAGGAGGTCGGCAAGGCCGGCGCCTGGATGCTGTCGAAGGAGTCGCTCGGGATCACCGGCGAGATCCTCCACGTCGATGCAGGCTACAACATCATGGGTTCGCCCGGCCGGCTGCTCGACCTCGTGCCGAAGCAGGCTTCATGACCCGGCCGACGGCGATTGCCGTCGCCGTCGTGCTCCACGGGAGACGCGTGCTCGTGGGAAAACGGCATCCGCTCTCCCGCGAGGGTCCAGGCCTCGACGAGTTCCCCGGCGGCAAGGTCGAGCCGGGGGAGCTTCCGTCGGTCGCGGCGGCGCGGGAGTGCCTCGAGGAGGCGGGCCTCACCATCGCGGTGGGGAGGCTCGTGGACGTGGCGATCGGCCGTGCGTCGTTCGGGCCGATCGAGGTCTCCTTCTATCTCGCCGAACCGCTCATGGCGGAGCCGTCGGACGGGCCGCCCGCCGTCGCCCCCCCCTTCACCTGGCGGGAGTTCTCGGAGCTCGCATCGCTTTCGTTCCCGGAGACCAACTCCCGCGTCGTGACGATGCTCCTCGCCGGCGGTCTCACGGTGGATCGTGCCCGCCCGGATGCCACGGGTGGCAGCGGCAGATCCGGCTGATCCCGCGGACCATCCCACGCCAGGGCCCGTGCTTTTCGACGGCCATGCGAAAGTAGTCGCTGCAGGTCGGCTCGAACCGGCAGTGGCGGCCGATGAGCGGGCTCACGAACCGCTTGTATCCCCGGATCGCGAGGCAGATCACGGCGGTCGCCATGCCGTTGAACACGTCGAGGATTCTCACCCTCCACCCCTCGAGCGTTCGTCCTTGCGTGAAGATGCGTCGCGGGACTTCGGTTCATGGTAGCCGGGCCGCGCGAGCAATCGGCCGGCGAGCGAGACGAGCGACCGCTCCATCGATTCCTGCGTCGGCACGCCTCCGGGCCTCGCCACGACCACGAAATCGCTCCCCTGCGGCAGTTCGCGGCGGACCCGGCGAAAAGCCTCGCGGATCCGTCGCTTCCAGCGGTTACGAGCGACCGCGTTGCCGATTCGTCGCGAAACGGATAGGCCCAGCCTCGGCCCCTGTCGTCCATCACGATCGGCCCGCGGACACCCGTAGAGCACGATCGCGGCGTCGCTCACGCTCCTGCGGTGCGCGAAGACGCGGGCGAATGCCGCCTCGCCGCGGAGCCGCGATTCCCGCGGCAGGCTTTCGCGGCCGACCGCCATGGCACACCTCACCAGCGAAGCTGGCCTCGCGGGTTTCCATCGGCCTTCGACGCGGCGAGGATCGCCTCGGCGAGCGGCGGCTCGATCGTCTTCGGCAGCATGACCTGCACCTCCGCGATGAGGTCGCCGGCGGCACCGTTGGCGTGCTTCACGCCCATGCCCTGCGCGCGGAGCTTGCGGCCGCTCGACGTGCCCGGCGGGATCTTCAGCGCGATCGTGCCCCAGGGGGTGGGCACGTCCACCTTCGCGCCGTCGATCGCCTCGGCGAGCGACACGGGGATCTTGATCTCGAGCGTGTCGCCGTCGCGGCGGTAGACGGGATGCGGATCCACGTGCACGAGGAGCCGCAGGTCTCCCGCAGGGGCGCCGCCGCTGCCGGGCAGCCCCTGACCGCGGAGCCGGAGCTGCGCGGCGTCGGGAAGCCCCTGGGGAATCTTCACGCTGATCGTCTCGATGCCGCCCCCACGGTCGACGCGAACGTCGGTCGCCCCCCCTTCGATGGCGAGCCGGAAAGGAACGCGTATCTCCGCCGTGATGTCCTCGCCGGGGGCGGCCGCGGGCCGGCGGCGGGATCGCGTCTTCCGTCCGCCGCCGAACATCTCGGCGAACCCACCGCCGAAAAGGCTCTCCAGGTCGATCTCGCCGCCCCCAGGAACCTGCCCTCCCGGAAACGGCCCCGCGCCCCCCCGCCAGCCTCCTCCGCTGCCGGGCGAGAAGCCCTCGAACGAGCTGCCGTAGCGGTCGTAGAGCTCCCGCTTCGACGGGTCGTTGAGCACGTCGAAGGCGGTCTGGACCTTCTTGAACTTCTCCTTCGCCGACGCGTCGTCGGGATGGAGGTCGGGGTGATACTTGCGGGCCAACTCGCGGTAGGCCTTGCGGATGTCGTCGGCGGAGGCGGTCCTCGGCACGCCGAGCGTCTGGTAGTGGTCGTCTGACATGGGCGGATTTTATGAAGGCGTCGTCGGGACGGGCAACCGACCGGCCGCGTCGCCCGCCCAAGGCCGCCGCTCTTCGAGGAAGACCGACTGGCAGCGGATCGCCGGCTCCCCTTCCGCGGGATGCTGCAGGTGGAAGCAGCCGTCCGCGTCCATGACGCGGGCGCGAACGTTGTCGGCGAGATAGACGGGGACGATCTCCTCGAGGATGCGACCGGCGAGATCGGGCGATTCGACGGGCACCATCACCTCCACCCGCCGGTGGAAGTTTCGGGGCATCCAGTCGGCGCTCGAGATGAAGACCCTCGCGTCGTCGCCGGCGCCGAAGGCGTAGATCCGGCTGTGCTCGAGAAACCGGTCCACGACGCTCCGCACGCGGATCGTCTCGCTCAATCCCGGCACGCCGGGCCGCAGCGAGCAGATGCCCCTCGCGATGATGTCGATCGGGACTCCCGCCTGGCTCGCACGGTAGAGCGACTCGATGACGTCCGGATCGACGAGCGAGTTGAGCTTCGCGACGATGCGTGAGGGCCGCCCCTCGCGGGCCCTCGCGGCCTGCTCGTCGATGAGCTCGAGCGTGCGGCGATGGAGGTCGTTTGGCGCGACGATCAGCTTCCGCCAGGCATGCCCCTGGGAGTAGCCGGTGAGCAGGTTGAAGACGGCGGAGGCATCCTCCGCGATCTGCTCGTCGGCGGTGAAAAGGCCGAGGTCGGTGTAGAGGACCGCCGTCGTCGGGTTGTAGTTTCCGGTGCCCAGGTGGACGTAGCGGCGGAGCCCCTGCCCCTCGTTGCGGATCACCATCGAGAGCTTGCAGTGGGTCTTCAGGTCGAGGAAACCGAACACGACGTGCACGCCCGCACGTTCCATCTGCCTCGCCCACGAGACGTTGTTGGCCTCGTCGAACCTCGCCTTGAGCTCGACGAGCGCGGTGACGTGCTTGCCCGACTCGGCCGCCGAGATGAGGGCCCTCGAGATCGGCGAATCGCCGCTCGTGCGGTAGAGCGTCTGCTTGATGGCGAGCACGCGGGGATCGTTCGCCGCACGCGTCACGAACTCCACCACGGGGTCGAACGAGTCGTAGGGATGGTGGAGCAGGATGTCGTGGTCGGCGATCGCGGTGAACAGGTCGTCGCCGAGCCTCCGCAGTCCGCGGGGCATCCGCGGCGTGAAAGGCTTGTCGTGGAGGTGGTCGTAGCCCGGCAGCCGGTGGAGTTCCCAGAGGCAGGTCAGGTCGAGGGGCCCGTCGATCCGGTAGACCTCGCCGTAGCCGCCGGCGATGGCGCCGCCGGCGACGTGCAGTTCCTCGGCGTCGATGATCGACCGCGAGAGCGACTCGTCCTGGGCCCGGGCCGAGACCTCGATCCGAACCGCCTGCCCTCGCTGCCTGGCCTTGAGCCGCTCCTCGATCAGCTTGAGCATGTCGTCCGATTCCTGCTCGAGCAGTTCGAGATCGCTGTCACGGGTGATCCGGAAGACCGTCCAAGAAACGACGTCGAACCCGCCGAACAGCTCCGGCAGCTTGGCGGCCACGAGGTCCTCGAGCAGCACGAACCGCCGCTGCCCCGGCAGGTCGCAGGGGATCGGCACGAACCGCGGCAAAACCTGCGGCACCTGCACGATCGCGAAGAGCCGCTTCGGCCCGAGCCCCTCCCGCCGCTCGAGCTGGACCCCCAGGTAGAGGCCGCGGTTGTGGTAGCGGGGAGACGGATGGGCGGGATCGACCGCCATCGGGGTGAGGATCGGCAGAGCGCGTTCGCGGAAAAAAGAGTCGAGATCCTGCCTCTGCGACTCGTCGAGGTCGGCCAGCCGGACGAGATGGAAGCCCTCGGCCGCCATCGCCGGTGCGATGCTGTCGCGGAGGCATCGATACTGTCTGGCGACGAGCTCCTGCGTCCGCGCGGCGATCCGTTCGAGCTGCTCGATCGGCCGGAGGCCGTCGGGCGATTCGTCCTGCGGCGCGCTCTCACCGAACGCCTGCTCGCGGACGCCCGAAACCCTCACCATGAAGAACTCGTCGAGGTTCGAGCTGAAGATCGCCAGGAACTTCAGCCGCTCCATCAGCGGATTCGCGGGGTTTTCCGCCTCCTCCAGCACCCGGAGATTGAACTCGAGCCACCCGAGTTCGCGGTTGATGAAACACTCGGGACCGAACGACGGCAGGTCGGCAACGGGCATGGAGGCGGGTCCGGGGTTGGATGACGGTAGTCTAGTATGCGTGCATCCGCCCACGAACACTCCTCGCTTCCCACGCGGCTGGTCCGCCGAAACGGCCTGCCGGCTCGAGGCGACGGCCCCCAAACCCGGCAATGTCCATCCGGCCGCGGAGTTTCCGGATCTGCGTTACGACGAGCTCGTCGCCGCCGGCCGCGCGATCGGCCCGGCGATCGAGGTCGCCTGCGAGCGGCCCCTCGGCGAGACGATCCTCGAGGCCGTGACGGCCTCGAGGGCGGTCACCCGTTCCAACGCGAATCTCGGCATCGTGCTCGCGATCGCGCCGCTTGCGGCGGTCCACGACGGCGAGGAAGCCGTCGCGGGGATCGACCGCGTGCTGGGAAGCCTCACCGCCGACGATGGAAAAAACGTCTGGCGGGCGATCGCGATCGCGAAGCCGGGCGGGCTCGGCACGGCGGCCTCGCACGACCTCGCCGGCCCGCCCCCGCGTGACCTGCTTGCGGCGATGCGGGAGGCGGCGGCCCGCGACGGCATCGCGCGGCTCTGGGCCACGGGCTATCGCGAGCTCTTCGACGAGGTCGTGCCCGAACTCGAACGGGAGCACGCGAGCCGTGGCCGGATCGACGACGCGATCGTCCGCACGTATCTCCACCTGCTTTCCCGTCGGCCCGACACCCTCGTCGCACGAAAGCACGGCGACGCCGAGGCGAGGAGAATCTCGGAGATGGCCGCGCGGGTGCTCGAGGGCGACGAAGGCGGGCTCGCGAACCGAATCGCAGCGTTCGACCGGGCCCTGCGGAGCCGCCGGTGCAACCCCGGCACCTCCGCCGATTTTCTCGCGGCGGCCCTCTATATACTTCTCCGCGAAGGACGCCTATGAACCGACACGACGACCCCGACCTGCCCGGCCGTCACGCCGTCCGGATGCGGAAGGCGGTGCACGTGTTCAGCGCGGGCCATTTCATCACGCTCACCGACACGCTCTGTGAGCCGATCCACGGACACAACTGGACGGTCGCCGCCGAGGTGGAGGGGCCGATGGATGCCCACGGCATGGTGGTGGACTTCATCCTCCTTCGCGACCGGCTCTCGGAGATCCTCCGCGAGCTCGACCACAAGATGCTCCTGCCGACCGCAAACCCCTTCATCGCGGTGGCAACCGCGGGCGGCGAGGTGACGGCGCGGTTTGGCGGACGACGGTGGGTTTTTCCTGCTGACGAATGCGTCCTCCTGCCGATGGTGAACACGACCGCCGAACTCCTCGCCCGCTGGATCGGCCTGCGGCTCGCCGGGGCGCTCGCGGCCGCGGGCCGCCCGCCTGCCGGTGCGCTTCGGATCGAGGTCGATGAGTGCCTCGGCCAGTCGGCCGTGTGGGAGAGGCCGGCCCGCTGACCAGCCGGTCGAGCGAAGCCAGCCGGCAGAGCGAAGCGATCGCCCTCAGGCCACGGTGACGAGGATCTTCGCCGCGGCTTCGAGCGAGAGGGCGAGCGTTCGCCGCTCCAGCCTCACCCTCATCAGCCCCGCGCCGTCGGGATTCCGCTCGACGATCCCCTTCACGCCGAGGGAGAGCCCCGACTCCGTGAGATAACGCAGGAACTCCGCCGACTGGTCGAGCACGCGGGCGAGTCGGAACGTGTCGCCTTCGCCGAGGTCGGCGAGCATCCTCGCCCCCGGCGGCTCGTGCGGCTCGAGGCCGTGGGCGTCTCCCCGCGGGATCGGATCACCGTGCGGATCGACCTCGGGCTGACCGAGAAACGCGTCGATGCGATCGACCAGGAGGTCGCTCACCGCGTGCTCCATGTGCTCCGCCTCGTCGTGTACCTCGTCCCAGGTCATGTCGAGCGTCCGCATGAGAAACAGCTCGATGAGCCGATGCCGCCGCAGGACCCGCAGGGCGAGCACCCTGCCGGCCCGCGTGAGCACGACTCCCTCGTAGGGCCTGTGCGTGGCGAGCCTCGCGGCATCGAGCGTCTTCACCATGCTCGTCGCCGTGCCTGGAGAGACGCCGAGCGCGGCGGCCAGCTGGCCCGTCGTCACCGGGCCGCCTTCCTGAGAGGCCATGATCCGATAGATCGTTTTCACGTAGTTTTCGACGGTGAGGCTGGCCACGGCTTGCTCCCGGGATGATCGGCAACCATTATGCCCTCCTCGTCGCAACGCCATGAACCTCAACGAACGCGCCCGATCGATCGCCGTCGAACTGGCTTCCCGCGCCGCGGAGATCGGGATTGGCTGCTCGGTGACGGCCTCCGGGACGCGGCTGTTGGACTGCGGGGTCGCATCTCCCGGTGGCGACGAGGCGGGCATCGGCATGGCGCATGTCGCGATGGCCGGCCTCGGCCGCGTGCGGATCGACGCCCCCGGCATCCCCTTCGACCGCATCGAAACGGCGGCCCGCTGGCCCTTCCCGACGGTCGTCGTCGAGAGCGACAGGCCGGTGGAGGCGTGCCTGGCGAGCCAGTACGCCGGCTGGAAGGTGAGCGAAGGAAAATTTTTCGCGATGGCGAGCGGACCGGTGCGGGCGAGCATCGGCCGCGAGGAGCTCTTCGACGAACTGGTGCACGCGATGGGCCGCGACCTGCGGGAACGTGCCGACACGGCGGTCGGGCTCCTCGAGGCCGCGAAACTGCCCCCCGACGAGGTCTGCCGCACGCTCGCCCGCGACGCGGGAGTCGCGCCGAATCGACTGATCCTGCTCGTCGCGCGGACGGCCAGCCCCGCCGGAACGCTCCAGGTGATCGCACGGTCGCTCGAGACCGCGCTGCACAAGCTCGAGACGCTCCACTTCGAACTCGGCAGGATCCGGAGCGGCTTCGGCCGTGCGCCGCTGTTGCCGGTGGCCGGAAACGACCTCGCGGCGATCGGCCGGACGAACGACGCGATCTTGTACGGCGGCGAGGTGGTGCTCGAGGTCGGCGGTGACGATGCGAGCCTCGCCGAGATCGGCCCCCGGGTGGTGAGCAGCTCGTCGCCCTCCTTCGGCGAGCCGTTCGCCCGGCTCTTCGAGAAGGCGGGGGGAGACTTCTACGCGATGGACCCCGCCCTCTTCGCACCGGCCATGATCGAGCTGCGAAACATCGACACGGGCATGCGGCATCGGTTCGGCGCGGTCGCTCCCGACGTCGTCGCCGCCTCCTTCGGCGGGGCCGCGGCGGCCGCCGGGAAGCCGTCGCCGTGACCGCCGCGAGGAGCATGCGGCTCGTCGTCGTCGGAGAGCCTTCCGGCTGGCACGTCGGTCGGGTGTTCGAGGCGGCCCGTGCCAGGGGGCACGCCGCCACGGTCGTGCGGTGGCCGGAGTTGGCGACGGCGATCGGCGGGCCAGGCGGCGGGGATGCCGCGTCGCGGGAGCGATTCCACCCGGAGTCGATCGAGGAGGCCGACGCGGTGCTCGTCCGCGGGATGCCGGCCGGCGGTCTCGAGGAGGTGATCTTCCGGATGAACCTCCTCGGACGGATCGCCGAACGCGGAACGCGGGTCGTGAATCCACCGCGGTCGCTCGAGGTCGCGATCGACAAGCACCTCTCGCTCGCGAGGCTCGCGGCCGCGGGGCTGCCCGTGCCGCGGTCATTCGTCGCGCAGACGCCTCAGGCGATCCGCGACGCATGGCGGTGTCTCAGCGGAGACGCGGTCGTGAAACCGCTTTTTGGTTCACAGGGCAAGGGAATCGTTCGGCTGGCCGATCCGTCGGCGCTCGAGCGGTTTCTCGCCGGGAGGTCCCCGGAGGCGGTCGCCTACCTCCAGGCGTTCGTTCCCCATGCCGGCTGGGATGCCCGCCTCTTCGTGCTCGGCGACGAGGTGTTCGCCATGCGGCGAAGTTCGGCCACCGACTGGAGGACCAACATCGCCCTCGGGGGCACGGCGAGCCCGCTGGCTCCATCCGTCGCGTGGATCGACCTGGCAAGGCAGGCAACCCGGGTGCTCGGGGCGTCCATCGCCGGCATCGACCTCGTCGAAAGTCTCTCGGGCGAGGTCTTCATCCTCGAGGCCAACGCCGTTCCGGGCTGGAGGGCCTTGGAGTCGGTGGTGGGCGGCGACATCGCCGACAGGGTGGTGCAGTTTCTCGAACGGCCCTGATGGACGGCCCAAAACTCCGGCCCCCAAAACACCGGACACCTGGGAAATGCGAACCAGGGGAGCTGCCTCTCTTTTAGGCAGCGACCCCGCTGCCTCGGCGATGCACACCGACGCCCAGAAACAAGGCAGCAGCCAGCCGCAGGCCGCAAGTCTTTGCCAAGCATTGGTTTACGGCAATTGCTTGACTCTGCCGGAAGCATGAACCACACGACGGGAAACGACCGTGGCCAAGGACGGCCCGGTCTCCCACCGGCGTCCCTCCAGCAAAGGCAGGCTTCATGCTCTCGACGTCCAACTACCGATCCGTCGCCCCCCACGCCGAAACGAATGCATTCGAGAGCGGAGCCACCGCGGTGCTTCAAGTCGCAGAGCGTCTCCACCGAATCGAGCCCGAATGGGTTGTTTTCTTCCGGGAGATCCTGGGGGTGGACGGCGTGGTCCGCCGGACCTTCCACGAGGCCGAGTCCCTGGCCCGATTCGAGCGTTCTCCGGAATACGCCCGCATCCGCGAGATGCTCGACGACCTCCGCAATCGGCAGCGGAACCTGCCCGCAGAACAGCACAAGCACCGCGTCATCACCGTCCGGATGCCGAGGTCGCTCCACGAGACGCTGAAGGCGGAGGCCGAGCAGATGCGGGTGAGCATCAATACCCTCTGCATTTCCAAGCTCATGAAGCTCCTGGACGAGGAATCCAGCCGGAAGCTCCCCCGTCCGCGCAGCCGCTGACGGGGCCCGCCGACGGGAGATCCGAACCGCGGGAGCGAAGCGGACCTGTAAGCCGGGTTCTGTCGTCCGCGGCGAACCGCGGACCGGCGACCATTTCTCTAGGACGACGGTTGCCCGCCGCCTCCAGCAGCCGACCCGGAGGCTGGTGCGGAACGGGCCGTTCCGCGACGGCCCTTGCGGACCGTTCTGCCCCCTGCTTGGCCTTGCTCCCGATGGGGTTTGCCGAGCCAGGCCGGTCGCCCGGCCTGCTGGTGAGCTCTTACCTCACCGTTTCACCCTTACCGGCGGCCCTCTCTCCCGGGGGAGAGACGCCGCAGGCGGTTTGCTTTCTGTGGCACTTTCCCTGGCCTTTCGGCCGGTGGGCGTTACCCACCATCGCGCCCTGTGGAGCCCGGACTTTCCTCCCGCCGCGTTTCCGCGGCCGGCGGCCGCCCGGTCCGCTCCGCTCCCGCGTCTCGGATCGGGAAACCGTAACGCAGCGGCCGAGGGAAGTCCACTCACCCGCCGCGTCCGGAGGCCCTGCCGACAGGTTGACCCCGGCGACAGGGCCGCCTACAGTCGCAAGTATGAGAATTCGATGAGAAGAAAGGATTCCTTCGACATTCTCCGGCTCTCGAGGCAGACCCCATGTACGGCGAGTTGCTTCCTGTCGGCGGTGGTGATCCCATCCCGCTGCTGAAAACCCTCCTTACGGTCGGCCGCCGGGAGATCTGCGACATCGTGCTCCGGTTCCCGAACGTGTCTGGGAACCACTGCGAGCTTTCGCTCATCGAGGGCTATTGGTTCGTGAAGGACCTCGGCAGCAGCAACGGCACGAAGGTGAATGGCACCCGGGTCTCCGAGCAGCGGCTCGAGCCCGGCGATAAGCTGTCGGTCGCCCGCCACGAGTTCGAGGTGTCCTATGATCCCGTCAGGTTCGGTGCCGGACCGCTTCAAGCTCCGCTGACGTCGCAGGAGAAAGACTTCTTCGGCAAGTCGCTGCTCGAACGGGCAGGCCTCGTCGGGCGGCGCGGACCGGAAGCGAAAACGACCCACAGCAGGCCGCGGCGATAGGTCGCGGCTGGAAAGCCGGCGGCCTTGAAACCACGCAAGCCTCGTAAATATCGCGTCGAATTCCGCAAAAACCGCTCCACGAGGCCCCGCGGTTCGGACCTGACGCGGGCGATCGATTCCGATCCCGACCATGTCGAACGACTCGCCGCGACGGAGCGGCTCTCCGGCAAGGGCGAGCTCACCAGGAAGAGGACCGTCGTCGGCACCGGAGGGGATCGCCCGGACGGACTGTCGATCGCGCGGGCGACGACCGGCAGCTGGCGGGGGCGAGTGCTGTTCGTGAACGGGCTCATGAGCTCCGTGGAGCGGCCCGACGGCCGTGTCGTCCGATGCACGACCCGACGGGTCCTGCGGACGATGGCCACGGAGCAGCGGCACGTGGTGACCGCGGGCGACTGGGTCGAGGCCTCCGGCGACCACGACGAGGGGGTGATCGAGTCGATCGAGCCGCGAGGCACGTCGCTCTGCCGCACGAGTCGCGGTCGACGCCACGTGATCGTCGCCAACGTCGACCAGGTCGTGATCGTCGGCAGCGCGGCGAAACCGAATCTGAAGCCCGCGCTCATCGACCGGTTCATCGTCGCCGCTGAGTCGGCCGGCATCCGGCCGCTCGTATGCCTCAACAAGGCCGACCTCGTCGATCCCGCATCGCTCGTGCCGCTCGCCGGCGTCTACGCCCGGATGGGCTACCCGGTGATTCTCTGCTCCACGGCCTCCGGACTCGGTCTTCGGCGACTGGAGGCCGAGCTGCCGGGCAAGGTCACCGCGGTGGTCGGGCAGAGCGGCGTCGGCAAGTCGTCGATTCTCAACGCACTAGAGCCGGGGCTCGACCTTGTCATCGGCGACGTCAGCGACGAGAACGAGAAGGGGCGGCACACGACGACCACCGCCCGGCTGATCCCCCACCGCCACGCGGGGCACTTCGTCGACACGCCGGGAATCCGCCAGTTTCAACTCTGGCAGACGGTCGCCGCGGAGGTCCCGAGCGCGTTCCGCGACCTCCGGCCGTTCGCGAACCACTGCCGGTTTCCGAACTGCAGCCACACGCACGAGTCACCCTGCGCCGTGAAGGACGCGGTGGCCGACGGGCTGCTCGACACGCGACGATGGGAGAGCTGCTGCCAACTGTTCGCGGAGGACGAAACGGAGGACGAATGAGCGGCCCGACCGCGTCGGCTCCTCCCTCGAGCGTATACTTCCGGGAGCGGTCCTCATCCCCCCGCATGATCGGCCCACAAGGATCACCCCCACGCTGTCACTGTCGAGAACGTGAAGGAACGCACCCGCACAAATCGCGTTGAAAACGAACGGGCCGTGCTCGTCGGCGTCCTGCTCGACGCGGCCCGGCGGTCTTCGGAGAGCCCTCTCGCGGAGCAGCGCACACTCGAGGAACTCGGCGGGCTGGCCGAGACGGCGGGCGCCAGGGTCGTCGCGGAGCTCACGCAGCGGCGGGAGCGGCCCGACCAGACCACGTACCTCGGCCGCGGCAAGGTGCAGGAGCTGCTCGCGCTCGTGCAGCACCACGATGCAGACCTCGTTCTTTTCGACAACGACCTCTCCCCGGCCCAGACCCGGAACCTCGAGCAGGCGGTCTCCGTGAAGGTGCTCGACCGCTCGGAGCTGATCCTCGACATTTTCGCCGCGAGGGCGCGAACCTACGAGGCGAGCCTGGCCGTCGAGCTCGCCCAACTCGAGTATTCGCTCCCGCGGCTCAAGCGGATGTGGACCCACCTCTCACGACTCAAGATGGGGATCGGCATGCGCGGCCCCGGCGAGAAGCAGCTGGAGGTCGACCGCCGTCTCGTCGAGAAGCGGATCCACGATCTCCGCCAGGAGCTGCACGCGATCCACGCCCGCCGGGAGCGACAGGTGGCCGCTCGTGACGGTCGCATGACCGTTTCTCTCGTGGGATACACGAACGCCGGCAAGAGCACGCTCCTCAACTCGCTCACCGGCTCCGACGAGTACGCCGCCGACCAGCTCTTCGCGACGCTCGACACGCGGACCCGCCGCTGGCGACTGCCAAACTGGGGGCCCGTGCTCCTCTCGGACACGGTCGGATTCATCCGCGATCTGCCACACCGCCTCATCGCGAGCTTCAAGGCCACGCTCGAAGAGACCCGGCAGGCCGACCTCCTGCTGCACGTCGCCGACGCCTCGAGCCCGCTCGTGGACGCGCAGATCGCCGCGGTGCGGAACGTGCTGGCGGAGCTCGACGTCGACGAAAAGGACGCGATCCTCGTGCTCAACAAGATCGACGCGATCGACGACCGCGGGGTCCTGCGGCGACTTGAGGAAAGGTATCCACACGCAATCCCGATTTCCGCCCGTTCCGGAGCAGGCATCGAAAGACTCGAGCGAGCCGCGAGCGACGCGCTCGCCCGCGGGTTTCGTGACGTGGACGTGGAGGTGCCACCGGCCAACGGCCGCCTGCTCGCCTGGCTCGCGGCCCACGGCGAGGTGCTCTCGCGGCATTTCACGCCGGAGAAGGTGACGGTCCACTGCCGCATCCCCGCGTCGCTCGTCGGCAGGATCGCCGCTTCCGAAGCGACGGTCGTTCCGCACGTCGCCGGCGACGCGGCCCGTGCTTCCACGGTTCAGGCTCCTGGGACGCGGCATGAACTCACTTCCGGCTGAAACATCCCTCCTGGCGGTCGCCTGCCCCCGTTGCCGCGCGTCGATCGCAGTTCCGCTGGCGCTCTTCGGACAGCCGGCCGCCTGCCCGATCTGCGGTGGCGGATTCCTCGCACCCCAGGCAGTATCACCCCAGGCAGTATCACCCCAGGCAGTATCACCCCAGGCAGTATCACCCCAGGCAGTATCACCCCAGGCAGTATCACCCCAGGCAGTGCCTGGCATCCTGCCGGAACTTCCGTTGTTCGACCCATCCGGACCGCCGCTGCAAACCATCCGTCACGGTGGCAAGGGGATCGAACTGCGTCGCCTTACGCCGGAGGAAAAGGCGGTGCGCAGGACCCGGCGCACGATCGTCATGATCGGAGGGGGAACGGCGATCCTGTTCGCGATCGTGCTCCTGGCCGCACGCGGCGGCGGGAAGAAGAAGCGGCGGTGAGGCCGGTCGCGGCTCACGCGGCCGCCCGCGTCACCCGACCCGCGGCTCGAGCGACTCCCCGATGGCGAGCAGTTCCTCGGCGTCGAGCACGAGATCGCTCCGTTCGAAGAGCCTGCCGATCGCCGTGCGGTGGATCTTCATCTTCGTGCCGCCGACGCCGAGAGCGCCGTAGAGCAGGAGCCGATCGCTCCACGCGGCGGGGGCGGCCTTGTCGTTGGCGACGATACCTCCGATGCCCGACGGTGGCACCGCGTTGAGATCGACAATCACCGTCGCCGCCCGTGCCGCACGCACCGCGTCGGCCGGCAGCAGTGTCACTCCCGCCGCACCGGCCCCGACGATCACGGAAGCGGAGGCCACGGCGGCATCGAGCGAATGACCGGGGCAGACCGGCTGGACGACGGCCCCGGGCACGGTCGCTTGAATCGCCTTGCACACCTCCCCGGCTCGCTCGACCGACCGGGATGCAATCGACACGCTCGCCCCCTTCCGGGCGAGCAATCGGCCGACCCGCCGGCCCACGGGGCCGGTCCCGCCGAGCACGAGCGCCTGCGTGCCTGCGAGGCCGACATGCCGCGACGCGGCGACCACGGCGGCGGCCGCCGTCGAGTTGGCGCCGGAGGGATCGAGCAACACGCTCACCCGCATCGGCCCGAGGAACGTCTCCACGACCCGATCGCGGACCGACTCGGCCGCCTCGACATCCGAGCCCCCGACGAAAATCGCCGTCGACGTCAGGTCACCCCCGCCGCGGGTGAAGATGGCGCCATGCACCAATCCGACGACGTTCGCCGGCGACACGCCTCCGTGACGCAGCAGGACATCGGCTCCGGCATCGACTGCGACGACCGCATCGAACGTGCTCGGTTGATCGTCGCAGTCGAGCTGGAGAAGGATTCGCCTGGGCATAAACCGCCGGAAAACCTCGAAGGCCTCGAAACCAGCAGGCTCGACATTCCGGGCCATAAAGGCCCGGAATCATCGAGCACCTAGTGTCCTGAATTTCCGATTCAGGACACTAGAAGCCCTTGAACGGATGCGCGGCAGAGTCCTTCGCCGCGACCATTTCCTTCGCGGTCGGCTTGCCGGTCATCGCGTTGGCGATGGCGTCCATGGTGGCCTTGTAGTTGTATTCGTAGATCTTCTTGTCGTCAGCGGCGAGCCAGTGGATAAACACACCGCAGACGATCACCAGGTTCTCCGCGTCGCTCTCCTTGATCACCCCCTTGGCGACGCTGTCGGCGACCGCCTTGGCGACCGCGGCCTGAGCCGGGCCGAACATCTGCACGGCCTGCTTGGCCCCCTTGATCGTGACCTTCGTGATCATCACGGTGGCGGGCTTCACGGCGACGTTCGGGGCGAGCACGGCGAGCAGGTTGGAATGCCCTTCGCTCTGGCGGGCCAGGGCGTTCGCGAAGGCGTGACCGACCGGACCGTCCTTGCTGCCAATGAGCAGATCGATATGGGCCACCTCGTTGCCATCACCGCACAGCGCCTCACCGATGAACATCGACATATCCTTGCACTCCCGGAGGGTCTACTTCAGAACTCATGAACGGCCACACCGACCACGGCGGTCGTGGTCGGAAGCCGGGAGAATAGCATGTTGCCCCCTCGCCGCAACCCTCCGCCGCTCATTGTCGTGGGCGCCAGCGGCCGCGCGATGGCCCAGAGCGGCCGCCGCGCGGGCATCGCGGTGCATGCGGCGGACCTCTTTCGCGACACCGACCTCGTCGAATCCTGCGTCTCCTCGACGCGATTGGACCCCTACCCCGACGGAATCGTCGATGCGCTCCGCTCGCTCCCGTCGGCCGCATGGTGCCACGTCGGCGGGCTGGAGAACCGGCCCGACATCCTGGAGGCCGTCGCGGCCGAGCGGCCCCTCGCCGGCTCTTCTGCGGCCGCCGTCCGGCTGGTCCGCGATCACCGCTGGCTCGCGGCCCGCGTCCGGGAGGTCGGGCTCGCCATGCCGGCCACCCACGACACGGCCGTCGGCGTCCCGTGCGACGGCAGCCATCTCGTCAAGCCGCGCGCGGGCGCCGGCGGGCGGGGGATTCGCCGTTGGACCGGAGCAACCACGGAAGACCGCGGCCTCGTGTGGCAGCGATGGACCGCCGGGATACCCTGCTCGGCGGCGTACCGCGCATCGGGGGCCGGCACCGATCTCTTTCTCGCATCGCGGCAGCTCGTCGGCTGGAAGCCGTGCCGTGGAGCGGAGTTCGCCTGGTGCGGAAGCATCACCCGACGGCTGCCGGGGGCCGTCACCGCGGTCGTGGAGCGGCTCGGCAGGCACGTCGCGGCCGAGGCCGGTCTGCTCGGCCTCTTCGGCATCGACTTCCTGCTGGACGACGAAGGTCGCGTGCATCCGCTCGAGGTGAATCCGCGTCCGACGGCGTCGATGGAACTCTGGGAGCGGAGCGGAGCAGGGTCGATCGCCGCCTCGCACCTGACGGCGTGCGGATTCGCCGCCCCGACCGCCTCGCCACGTTCCACGATTCCGTCGACGGTGTTCGGCAAGGCGGTGCTCTTCGCCTCGGCACCGGCCGTCGTCCCTGAATATGCCTTCGAACGCTGGATGCAATGGCGCGAGGACTGGCACGACGGCGACGGGCTGCCTGCGGTGGCCGACATCCCGGCGACGGCCGCGACGATTCCACGGGGAGGGCCGGTGCTCACCGTCTTCGCCGCGGGTGACGACGAGCAGGGCGTGCTCGAACGACTCGAGCGGCGGCTGGCGCTCGTCGAGGAATCGCTCCGGGCGAAGTCGACGTCGGTCAGCCCGCCATCCGTCGCAGCTGCGGCATCTCAGCCGCGGGGCAGAGATACTCCATGAGATACGCGTCCTCGGTCGTGTCCTGGTAGAAGTCCTTCAGCACCGAGATCGCGCGGAAGCCGCAGGATCGGAAGAAGAGCTGCGCCGGAAGATTGGTCTCACGGACCTCGAGCAGGATCCGGCTGCGTCGCTCCGGGGTGAGCTTCCCCGAGAGCTTGTCGATGAGAAGCGACCCGATGCCGAGCCGGCGATGCTGCCGCGAGACTGCGAAGTTGAGCACGTGCAGCCGAGTGCGGTGCAGTTCGTAGATCATGAAGGCGACCACGGCGTCGGCCATCTCGGCGACCATGCCGATGCAGTTCCGCTGCCGAAGGCAGTGGGTGAAGTCCTCTTCCGACCAGGGGAATTCGAACGCCTCGTCCTCGATCCCGAGCACGTCCCGCATGTCTCTGCGGATCATCCAGCGGACATGGACCTTCAGGCGTTTCTTGTCTGTCGACGCGGACACTACCTCGACTCCTCTTCCGTGGCCAACCCCTGCTGACCGCGTCCGACGGATTCGGTCGCGGCGGGCGAACCGTAGCAGCCCCACAGGCCTCATCCAAGGCGGCTTCACGCGGAAAAACCGTCGCTCCCGACCGAAGCTGCCTTGACCGGCCCGGGCCTCCCTCCTAACGTCCGCGCCACTGTGCACGCATCTTCCCGTGGATCGTCCGCCATGAATCCCACTCTCGCCCACGCCTCGCCGCGGCGCTGGCTCACCTTGGCAGCGGTGCTGGCCGGCTGCGCGGGACCGTCGATCCGCAGCCAGAGCCCGGAGATGGAGTCGCTGATGCAAGTCGAGGCGGCGACGAAGCTCGTCGGCGACTTCGCAGGCGGCTGGGGCCTCGGCCGGCAGCGGGTTGAAAACGCGGGGCTCGTGACGGGATTGGCGGGCACGGGAAGCGATCCGCCGCCTTCGGCACAAAGACAGGCCCTCATGGCCGACATGCAGGCTCGGGGCGTCGTCGAGCCGAACCGACTGCTCGCCTCCCCGACGACATCGCTCGTCTGGACCCACGGATTCATCCCGCCGGGCGCGAGGAAGGGCGACCGCTTCGACGTGGTGCTCGAGGTTCCCGGCGACAACGACACGACGAGCCTCGCCGGCGGCTGGCTCATGGAGACGCGTCTGTCCGAGATGGCCGTGCTCGGCAACCGCGTCCGCGACGGCCACGTGCTGGCCTCGGTCGAGGGGCCCGTGCTCGTCGATCCAGTTTCCGGAGCCACTCGCGACGGGGCGTCGAAGCTGCGGGCGAGGATTCCGGGTGGCGGCGTGGTGCTCGTTCCCAGGCAGATCGGGCTGGTGATCGCGGCCGACCACCGCTCGGCACCGCTCGCGAAGCGGATCGGCGACTGCATCAACAGGCGTTTCCACACGGTCGTCCGAGGCTCGAAGCGGGGCGTGGCCACGCCCAAGACCGACCGCTTCATCGAACTGGAGATTCCCACCACCTACGCACATTCGCTCGATCGGTACGTCCGCGTCGTCCGCGCGGTGGCCATCAACGAGCCCGCGGGCCGAAGACTCGAGCGTCTCGAGCTCCTTTCGCGACAGCTCGCCGATCCGGTGACGGCCCCGAACGCGGCGATTCGGCTCGAGGCGATCGGGAAGGACGCCGTCCCGACCCTCCGCGCGGCGCTCGACTCGAAGGACCCCGAGGTGCGGTTCCACGCCGCCGAGGTGCTCGCCTACCTCGGCGAATCGACGGCCGCCGGGCACCTGGCCGAGGCGGCAGCGTCGTTCCGCAGCGTACGCGCCGCCGCCCTCGACGCGCTCTCCGTGCTCGACGACGCCAACGGAATAGACGCCCTGGAGGGGCTGCTCGACAACGCGAGCTCCGAGACGCGATACGGGGCGTTCCGCACGCTCTGGCGGATCGACCCGAAGGGCCCGCTCGTCCGCGGCGATCGGCTCGGCGACGGCTTCTCGCTCCACGTGCTCGACGTCAAGGGCCCGCCGCTGGTCCATGCGACGCGAAGCTTCCGTCCGGAGATCGTCCTCTTCGGGACCGACCATCCGCTCGGCGACGGACTGCGGGCGGAGGCGGGCCCGTCGATCGTCGTCATCGTCGAAGGACACTCGGCGACGGTCAGCAGATTCGCCGCCGGTGAGGACGACACGAGCATGACGGTGCCCGCGCGGGTCGACCGTGTGATCCGCGCGATCGCCGAGCTCGACGGGACGTACGCGGACGTCGTCCAATTCCTGCAGCAGGCGAAGGCGATGCGGTCGCTGACGAGCAGGCTGGCTTTCGACGCCTTTCCCGACGCGACGACCCCGCGGTCCAGCCTCCACGAGGAGGCGTCCGTCGGTGTCGAGGCCTCGAAGCGCAACGCCACCCAGGCCCAGGGGCACCGCGCCGACCGTTCGACGCCCTCGGGCGATCCGTCCAAGTCATGACACGCCTCACCGCGATCGAACTCGTCGGGTTCAAGAGCTTCGCGGACCGGACCCGGTTCGAGTTCCCCGAGGGCATCACCGCGATCGTCGGCCCCAACGGCTCCGGCAAGTCGAACGTGGTCGACGCCATGAAATGGGTTCTTGGCGAGCAGTCCGTGAAGAGCCTGCGAGGAAAGGAGATGGCCGACGTCATCTTCGCCGGCTCCGCCGGCCGCAAGCCGCTCAATTCCGCGGAGACGTCGCTCTTCTTCGACAATTCCGCCGGACTCCTGCCGGTCGACTCGAGGGAGGTGAGGATCACCCGCCGCGTCTTTCGCAGCGGCGAGAGCGAGTACCTCGTCAATGGCCAGATCGCGAGACTCCGAGACATCCGCGACCTCTTCTCGGGGACGGGGGCCGCCACCGAGGCTTACAGCGTCATCGAGCAGGGCCGTGTCGACGCCCTGCTCGTCGCCAGCGGCCGCGACCGACGGCTCGTCTTCGAGGAGGCGGCCGGCATCACCCGATTCCGCTCCCGTCGCGCCGAGGCGATCAGGCGGCTCGAGCGGACCGAGCAGAGCCGACGCAGGCTCGCTGACCTGCTCGGCGAGATCGCCGGACGGCTCGCCACCGTTCGGCAGCAGGCGGCACGGGCCCGCCGACATCAGGATCTCACCGCCCGGTTGAAGTCGCTCCGGCTCGCGGCGGCCTCACTCGACCTCGCCTCGGTCGAGGAGGCGGCCGCCGAGCAGGCCGGCCGAATCGCCCGCACGCAGGAGGAGATCGCGATTCACGACGGTGTGCTTGCCGACGCCTCGTCGCGGCTGGCCGAAATCGTCTCCGAAGAGCAGCTGAACGACGCCGAACTCACGTCGCTGCAGCAGCATCTCTCGAGCTTCGCGGAGCGGGCGGCAGCCGCGCGAACCTCGATGGGACTGCTTGCAAACCGTGGTGGCGAACTCGCCGACGAGGCCGCGGAGGCGGCAGCTGAAATCCGCGACCGACGACGCCGGCTCCTCGAGGCGAGGCGGGCGACCGACGACGCCGAGCGGGAGGAGAGAGCCCGCAGTCTCGAGGCCGAAGCGATCCGCGAGCGGCTTGCGGCCGGCGAGACCGCGGCCGGCTCGTCGAATCTCGACGCGTCACAAGTTCGGGACGCGGTCGTATCCGCCCGCCGCATCCTCCGCGAGTCGGAGGTCGCTCAGGCGGCCAGTCGAACGGCCGTCGTGCGACTCGAGGACGCCGCAGCCAGGATCGCCGACGCTGCCGATCAATCCCGCGGCTCGGTGGCCTCGTCGAGGGAACGCCATGCCCAAGCCCTCGACGCGGTTGCGGCCGCCGAGGGAAACCTCGCGGCGTTCGCATCCCGGCTCGAGTCGGCGCACCGGGACCTCGCGACGCTCGAGGGACGCGAGAAGGATCTCGCCGAGCTCTCCATCACCCGGCGCGAGGCGGTCGCGACGGCCGTCGCGAAGCTCGAGGCATGCCGTGAACGCGCGATCGTGCTCGAGGAGCTCATCGGCAGCCGCGAGGGCGTGTCGGAGTCGACCCGCTCCATGCTCGCGGCCGGCGTGCCCGGGAGTCGGGGGCTCGTGGCCGAATCCATCGACGCACCGCCTTCGCTGGCCGGCCTCGTCGACGCCGCACTCGGCCAGCTCGCCGGACACCTGCTCGTGGATTCGTCCGACCAGCTCCTGGAGTGGCTCGCCTCGCCGACGTCCGACGCCTTGGCGGCCGGCGGACGAACCGGCTTCGTGATCGCCGACCGCCTGCCCGTCCCGGTGGACGACACGGTCGGCACGGAGGGCGTGGTCGGCCGGCTCGACCGCCTCCTCTCGCCCCCACCCGCGCCGGGCAGCGTCGCCGAACGTCTGCTCTCCCGGGCATGGGTCGTCGAATCGCTGGCCGTCGCGGCGCGGTTGGCGGGCTCGACGCCGGCCGCCAGCCTCTTCGTCACGCCCCGCGGCGAGATGCTCTCCGCCGATGGCAGGCTCGAGATCGGCAGCGGCGGCAACGCCGGGCTCGTCTCACGGAGGAGCGAGCTGGCGGCGATTCCCGCACGCATCGAGGAGCTGGACCACCGGGCCGAAACCTGCCGGCGCGAGCTCGCGGCCTGCAGCCTGGAGCAGGCCGGCCTCCGGGACGAACTCCGCCGGGCCCGCGGCCACTGCAACACCGAGTCGGCCGCGATGGCCGCCTCGAGATCGGAACTCGAGCGTCTTCGTCGCGACGCCGTCTCGAAGGAGACGGCGATCGCGGCGGCGGAGGCCGCGCTGCGCGGTGTGGAGAGCCGGCTCGGCTCCGTCCGGGAGCAGCTGCAGCGGGCACGCGCCGCGGAACAGGAGTCGCTCGCCGCCGCCTCGGCCGCCGCCGACGCCGTGGCCCGCGCCGAGTCGCAGCTCGAGGCGTTCGACCGCAGCCGCGGCGAGGCGATCGAGGCCGTCGCCCGTCTCCGCGTCGAGGAGGCCGAACACCGCCAGAGGCTCCTGGCCGCCACCGCGAGCCTTGAGGCTCGTCGCGTCGACTGCACGGCCGCGAGTGGGCGGCTCGACGCCGCCGTCGAACGCCTCGCGTCGATCGAGCATCGCCGTCGCCAGCACGAGCTCGAACGGCTCGCCCGGGGTTCTGAATTCGCCGAAGCATGCTGGCATGCCGAACGGCTCGCAGCGCGGCGGGCGGAACTCCTCGCCGCCCGTGAGCGACTCTCCGCGGGAAGACGGGCGGTCCTGTCCGCCTCCGAACAGGCACGCGACGCGATCGCCTCGCTTTCACTTTCGCTCCACGAGGCCGGGCTCACGGCCGGAGAGCTGCGACACCGTCGCGACCGGATCGTCGAGCGGATCCGCGACGACTATGGCCTCGACATCGAGGCCGAGCGGGCCGCGGCCGCCGGCCCCGTCGAGCCCTTTCCGGGCGACCGCGACGCCCTGGACCGCGAGATCGAGGAGCACCGCCGCCGGCTCGCCGCCATGCCTTCGGTCAACCTCGAGGCTGTCGCCGAAGCCGAGACGCTCGAACGCCGCCACGAATCGATGCAGGCACAGCTGTCGGACCTCACCGACGCCAAGCAGGCCATCGAGTCCCTCATCGCGAAGATCGACGAGGAGAGCCGGCGGCTGCTCGGCGAGACGATCGAGACGGTGCGGGGGCATTTCCAAGTCCTCTTCGAGAATCTCTTCGGCGGCGGCCAGGCCGACATCGTGCTCGACCCCAACGTCGACCTGCTCGAGACGACGGTGGAGATCGTCGCCCGTCCGCCGGGCAAGGAGCCGCGCAGCATCTCCTTGCTTTCGGGTGGCGAGAAGACGATGACCTGCGTCGCTCTCCTGCTTGCGATCTTCAAGAGCCGACCAAGCCCGTTCTGCGTGCTCGACGAGGTGGACGCCGCCCTCGACGAGGCCAACGTGGACCGATTCGTGGGCGTGCTACGGGATTTCCTCTCGGCGACACAGTTCATCGTGGTGACGCATTCGAAAAAGACGATGGCCGCGGCCGACACGCTCTATGGCGTCACGATGGAGGAGTCGGGGGTTTCCAAGCGGGTCGCCGTGAGGCTCGAGCAGGCGAGGGTGGCGGTCGCGAAGGCGGCCTGAACCCGCCTCGGCGGCGTCGAAACCGCCGAAAATCCGGCTTCAACCCCACCGCGCCGGCGTTTCCGCGCAGAACGGCTCAAGTCGCACGAAGCGATCTTTCGATACATCCCCCTGGATGGTCATGCCGTGGGCGTTCCCGACCGCAAGCGAGGGTTCGACCACGGTTCGATGCAGGGGGGGAACCTGCGAGCCGACGTCGATACGCGGTGCCGGATTGGCGGCTTCGCGTGGAGTCGGACTCTCTCGGCCCCTCTCTGTCTCGGGGCCCTCCAGACCCGGGGTTCGGCCCGTGCCGATCCCCGTTCGCGAAGAACCGCCGCGTCGAAGCGCGGCGAACACGACAGGGGGGATCTCGTCGACCAGGCCCTTTGGGGCGGGGTCGGCCCGGATTCCGTGCACGGTTCTCAGTGAAAATGGAGTCCAAGCGATGAAGGTGTTCACGACAGGACAGGTCGCAAAGATCTGTAAGGTTGCTCCCCGAACGGTGAGCAAGTGGTTCGATTCCGGCCGGCTTCGGGGTTACCGGATTCCCGGCTCGCAGGACCGACGGATTCCGCGCGAGTATCTGATCAAGTTCCTCAAGGAGCACGGCATGCCGCTGGGCGACCTCGAGGACGAGG
>CAZPEM010000037.1:0-23850 GCA_964585575.1 uncultured Chitinophagaceae bacterium | reverse complement strand
GGCCACGCATGACGCTCGCATCCGCCGATCGCGGCAGACGTCGCTCTGGGTGGCGTAGGGACCGTGGCGAGCGGGCATGCGCGGCCGTGCGCGGCGAGGATGTGCGTCGGCCGCGCCGGGCTCCTCGGGCGTCAGACATTCGACGTCGAACACAATTCCCCGCGGCCCGAGGAGTTTGCGCGGCCGTTACCCACCGCGGCGGCCCGGCCGCCGATACTTCCCCCGTGCGGCCTTCGCCGGGTGGTTCGGGCGGCCGCGACCTCCCGGAGAATTCGCCATGTCGCTCGCCATGCTCCCCTGCCGCCGCGATTCGCTCGTGTTCCTGGCCGCCGCCCTTCTCGTCACCGCCGCCCGGGCCGACGAGGGCAATCCCCGGATCGACTACCGACGCTTCGCCACCGGCGTGGCCGAGGTCGAGGCGTTGCGGGAGAGCCGTCGCATCGACGAGGATGCGTTTCTCGCGATGGCCGCCAAGCCCGACACCGTCGTGCTCGACGCCCGCAGCCGTGAGAAGTACGACCTCCTGCACGTCCGCGGCGCCCGCCACCTGAGCTTTCCCGACATCACGGCGAACGAACTGGCCAAGGTGATTCCCACGAAGGACACCCGCGTGCTCATCTACTGCAACAACAACTTCGAGAACGAGGAGCAGGCGTTTGCCAGCAAGCTGCCCGCCGCGTCGCTCAACGTCCACACCTTCAACGTGCTCCATGCCTACGGCTACACGAACGTCCACGAACTGAAGCCCCTGCTCGACGTGCGGACCACGAAGATCCCCTTCGCGGGCACCGCCGCCGACGGCCTCGGGAGGCTCGCCCGCCGATGACCGCCGCATCGCGCCGCGTGCTCGTGGTCGAGGACGACCCCGCGATCCGTCGCGGGGTCGTCGCGGCGCTCTCGTTCGCGGGCTACAAGGTGCTCGAGGCAGCGGACGGGCCGCGGGGGCTTTCGCTTGCGGAGACCGCCGAGGTCGATCTCGTGCTCCTCGACGTCGTGCTGCCCGGCACGGATGGCCTCGAGATCCTGCGGCGGGTGCGGGAGTCGCAGCCCACGCGGCCGGTGATCCTGATGACGGCGCGGGCGGCGGAGGATGACCGCGTCGGCGGGCTCGCCGCGGGGGCCGACGACTACGTGGTCAAGCCGTTCAGCGTGCGGGAGCTTCTGGCCCGGGTCGAGGCGGTGCTGCGGCGGTCGCCGGAGCGGCCGCGGCCCGTGGAGGTGATCGAGTGCGACGGACTCGTGATCGACCTGTCGCGGCGCGAGGTCCGGCACGCCGACGGCGACCGCGTGGAGCTGTCGGAAAAGGAGGCGGAGCTGGCCGCCTACCTCGCGGCCAACGCCGGCCGCACGATCAGCCGCGAGGAGCTGCTCCGCCGCGTCTGGCGACTCGATCCGCGGGGCGTGACCACCCGGACGATCGACATGCACGTGATGCGGCTGCGGGAAAAGCTCCGCGACGACACGGCCGCTCCGCGGCGGGTGCTCACCGTCCGCGGCAAGGGCTACGCCTGGGCCGCGGTGGAGGCCGGCCAATGAGCCCGCGACGTGTCTGGGCGGCGTACGCGGCGTGCGTGCTGATTGCCGTGGCGGGAATGGCGGCGCTCACCCACCGCGCCCTCGAGGCCGACCGTGCCGAGGCCGCGGCCCGGCAGGAGGCGGCGGTCGAGGAGAACGTGCGGCTCGCGCTGTGGCGGATCGACTCGGCACTGGCGGCGGTCGTGGCGAGGGAGACGGCGAACGTGCGTTCCACGCGGCCGATGCCGCCGGTCGTGGAGACGTTTCTGATCGACGCCGCCGGCCGTCGCCGCACGATCGCCACCGCCACCGACAGCGAGCCGGTGCGGTTCGACGCCGCCGCGGTTCTCGCGCGACTGCCCGTTCCGCCCGCCGGAGGCGACAAGCTCGACGATCCCGATCCGTCGCAGTTCGCCGACCTGCCGCTCCAGCAGGCGAGAAACGTCTTCGAACGCCGCGCCCGGTCGCAGGCCCTCCAGCAAAACCTTTCGCAGCAGGTCGCGGAACCCACAGGCCTCGCTGCCACGCCGCTTGCCGCGCTCTCCGCGGTGTGGTCCGGCGACTCGCTCCTCCTTGCCCGCCGCCTTCAGCCCGCAACCGATGCAAGCTCGATCGAGGGCTGTGTCATCGACTGGCCCCGCCTGCGGTCCGACCTGCTCGCCACGATCGCCGACCTGCTGCCGCAGGCGACGCTCGAACCGACGGAGGAGACCACGCCAACCACCGACCAACGGCTCCTCGCCGCGATCCCCGCCCGGCTCGTCCCGGGCGACGTGCAGGGGCTCGTCGTGGCAGGCGCGTCCCCCGTGCTCGGCACGCTCGCCGCGGCCTGGCTGGCGATGGCCGTCGCCGCCGCGGCGGTCGCTGGTCTCCTGGCAAGCGTGCTTGCGCTCAGCGAGCGGAGGGCGGCGTTCGTGTCGAGCGTCACGCACGAACTTCGCACGCCGCTGACCACGTTCCGGCTCTACTCCGGCCTCCTGGAGGAGGGCATGGTGCCGCCCGCCGAGGTGCCCACCTACCATGCGACGCTCCGCCGCGAGGCCGACCGTCTCACGCACCTCGTGGAAAACGTCCTCGCCTACGCGCGGCTCGAACGAGGCCGCCATGCCGCCCGGCTCGCGCCGGTGTCGGTCGGCGACCTGCTCGATCAGGCGACCGAGCGGCCTGCGGAACGAGCCAGGCAGGCCGACTTTGCGTGGCGGCTCGCGGCCGACGAAGCGACCCGCCGCCTCACGGTGACCACCGATCCGGCCGCCGTGGAGCAGGTGCTCTTCAACCTCGTGGACAACGCCTGCAAGTATGCCCGTGGCGACGGGCCGGCCGTGATCGAACTGGCAGCAGCCCCTCGCGGCCGAAGCCTCGCGATCGCCGTGCGGGATCACGGACCCGGCGTCGCCAATCATGAGGCCGCCCGGCTCTTCGAGCCGTTTCGCAAGACCGCCCGCGACGCGGCGGAGGGGGCAGCCGGCGTCGGCCTCGGCCTCGCCCTCTCGCGGCGGCTCGCGCGGCAGATGGGGGGCGAGCTTGCATGCGAGCCGCCGGCGGACGGCGGCGGCCGGTTCGTGCTCACGCTGCCTTTGACCGATGCCGCGGTACCACCGGGAGCATCCAATCGTTGACGTTCCGCGTCGCCGCCTCGCGGCCGGCTCGGACCGCGTATGCGGGCTACTCGTCGGTCCGCAGGGCCCGGGGCACCGCCGCGGGCTTGAGACACCACTGGGCGTAGGGCACGCCGTCGGGAATCGCCACGGCGGCCGGCCCCACCTCGAGGCTGACACAGGACGCAAGGTCCACGGCGACTTCACCGACGACGCCACTTCGCCCGATCAGCCTGTCGCCGTCCATCCGCTCGGCCGTGAATGTCACCCGACGCGGCCCCTCGGGGCCGCTGAGCAGTGCCCGCACAGGGACGTCCTCCGGCTTCAGGCCGGCGGCGATGGCGGCGATCGCGGCGTCATCCGATCCGTCTCCTTCAACGCTCAGCCAGATCACCCGGGTCACGTCCGCCCGCCGCAGTTCCTTGGCTTCGGCCGCTCCCGCGACCTGAAACCTGACCACCTTGTCGTCGAGCGCCGTCAGCTTGCCGCGAATGTAATCCCCCACCGCCAGCCGCAGCAGATGCGTCGGCGGGTCGGCCTTCTGGACGCGGGGGAGGACGCGAAGCCTGTCGGCCTTGGTCTGCGCCACGGGCTGACTGGCCGCCGCCACGAGTTCGATGGCCCGCATCGCCGCGGTCGGCACGACCAGCTCGGCACCGGAGTCGTTGCGAATCCGCACCCCCTTCGCGTCGGCGGAGAGAACCTTGCACAGGATCGCGTCGCCGGTCTTGAGGTAGAGAAGCGACTTCCCGCCGGGGAACGGAGTCGGTGGAGGAATGGCCGGGGCCTGGGGTTGCCCGGGAATGGCCACTGGTATCGGCGGGTTCGGGGGCCTTGTGCCGCCAGCCGCGGCTTGGCCGGCCGCCGCGTCCTCGTCCGCACGATACACGATCCGCAACAGCCCCTTCGCCCCAGACAATGGAGTGGCTGTCGCACCGCTGGGCGGCTGCCAGGCAATCCCTGCATCGGCCACGTCGGCGAGCCAGCCCGGCAGATGCATGCCCTCCGCCTCGAGCGTGCCCATCCGAACGCCAGGCTTGGTGGACGCGGGGGGTTTGAGGTTCTCGAGCACGGCGATCTGGCCGAGATCGCACTCCACCGGTTCGGCCACGCCGGTGAGATCAAGCCGGATCCTCGGCGGGGCAAGCTCGAGCACCCGGCCCCGGAGCATCGCGCCGCCATGGAACACCACCATCAGGCCTTCCGCGGGCCGCGGGTCCCGTTCCTCCTTCCGGAACGACAACTCGCTCACCTGCTGCACGGCGACCTGGCGGCTCTCGCCGGCGTCGTTGACGACGAAGACACCCCCCGCCTTGTCGAAGGACTCGATCACGGCGTTCGGTCCGCCCAGGCCGTTGGCCTCGGCCATCCTGGGCTCCTGTTCGGTCCACGGGCGGACCTGCAGCCGCTCGATCCGCAGTCGGCCGCGGCGAAGCCGAATGCCAAAGCCCCCGGCCGTTGCAGGCTTCGCGGGCTGCAGTGACTGATCGAAAACGGGCTTGTCGACGGCCTCGTCGTCCCACAGCGTCAGTGCCAGCCGCCCGCTCTCCTGATCGACGAAGGCCCGCAGCCAGAGCCGCCCCGCTCCGCCCGCGAGCGTCTGTGCGATGCCGATCCGCGCCTCCCGCCCGCCTTCCCGGATCGCGAGCAGCTCGCCCGAAGCCGCCGTTTCGATGCGGTAGGACTCGGCCGCACGTTTTTCGCCCCCACCCGCCTTGAGTTCGGCGAGCGTCTCCTTGGAAGCAGCAACGGCGATCTCGAAATCGGGCCGCTCGTCCCACGAGATCCCGATCTCGATGCAGGCCCGTCCTGGAATGGCGATGTCGCGGCACAGGCCACCCCCCTCGCTGCTCCCGACGATCCGGCCGGCCTCCTCGAGCCAGGCCTTGCGGTCGGCGTCCCAGCCCGCGAGCGTCCCGGGCACGATGACACTGGCGGCCGCCCCTTCCCGCGAGAGCCGCACGATCGCGTCGCGCCGCAGCCGGAGCGGCGCGGTGTGGACGCCGGAGACCGTCATCGTCACGTGCTCGGCATCGATCGCCTCCAGCACGCCGACCACGTCACACCCGCCGCCGAGGTCGGCCCGCCACGCACCCGCGGGCATCGCAGGAGCCTGGGCCGGCGGCATTCGAACCCGCGCGATGCCGTTCCACGGGAACGCGAACGGCCGGGGAAGCGACGGTGCATTCCAGGTGAACCCCCGCTCCCCATCGGCGGCCGCAGCGGGGGGCGGACCGAGCTGTCCGACGGCAAAACCATCGGTGAGTTCGAGCACCGCCTGCGTCGCTTTCGGGTCCGGGGGAAGGGGGGCGGCGGCCACCGGCCATCCCGTGCTCATGAACACGACGACCGTCGCGCCGACGAGCCGCCGGATGGCCGAATGCCCCGCCGACCGCTTCGCGCCGCTCATCGTTTCACCGTCTCCAGCAGGCCCTGCTGCTCGAGTTGCGGCCGCATCTGCTTGCCCGCTTGGGCAGCGCGTGACAACAACGTCCACTGGCGGTCGTTGACCACCTTGCGGACCCGCTGTTCGCCGATGTCCGCCAGAGCCATGCCGGCGAGCGATTGGCTCATCTGAAACAGCTGCGCACCACCGCCGAGGCCGGGCAACCCACCGCTGTTCACGCGGAGTGACGGACGCTTCTCGAGCAGCAGTCGCTCGAGCTCGTCGAACTGCTGGCGATCGAGGCCGAGCACCTCGTCCCAGCGGCTCAACGCCACGTTCACGACCGCCTTCCAGCGACTGGCCAGACGGGCCTCGGTCTCGGCGTTGGCCTTGGTCCGCTGCGGGGCCGTCAACACCGAGTCTCGGGCCTTCCAGAACAGCCCGTCCGCTCCCTGGTCGAACCGCTGGATCGCTTGTCGGCAACGCTGGATGTCCTGGTGGAGTTGATTCCATTTCTGCTGCCCGGCCTGATCGACGAGATTCACGGTCGCGCCGACGTACTTGCGGCGATCGCGATCGACATCTTCCGCAACCCGCCTGATGTCGGACTCGAGGGCGAGCTGCAGCAGCCGATGCTGCTCCGCCGAAAGTCCGCAGTCACGGTCGAGCCTCGTCAGTTGCGGTTCGAACGACTTTTTCAGGCCGATCAAAACGGGCGACTCGCCCGACGCATCCACGGCCGCGGCGGCCTGTGGCTGTCGACCGTTGACGGCCATCTGCCCCCCTGCCCCGTTGCCAACCACCACCACCTGGACCTGCCCACCGCGACGAATGATGCGTTGGCCGACTCGTTGGATACGCTGCTGATGGTGGACAGGTCCGAAGAGGCCGAGAATGTTGGCATCGAACTGGGCCTGCAGGTCCTGCACGTTGCCCGCGTGCATCATGGGGCCCGATCCCAATTCGAGTGCCGTCAGTTCGGCGTCATCGACGATCCAATCATCCTCCGCGCGTCCGCATCGGCCGAGCATGACGGTGAGCGCGAGGGCAACGCCGGCTGCGGCCAGGTCGCTCCGCCACGGTCTGCGGCAGGGTAATGATCGCACGGGCTCGCTGTTCATGGTGCCCACCACGGGTCCGGCTTGATGTCCGAGACGTTCAGGCCGTGCTGGCCCGGCCAGGTGGACGGTGTCTGCAGTCCACGCTTGGTCACTCCGGCCCGCTCGCACCACGTCTTCCATTCGGCCCGCTGGCGGTCGTCGAGGTGTGGCACGATGACTTGTTCCGCGAAATCCGGGGCCGCCCGGTCATTGTTGATCATGAAGTTGTTCATCACGGCATGGGTGGCGTCGCACCAGCCGGGCTGCCAGCGTTTCTCTAGGTCGGCGGCGATCGCGTCCCGCTGGGCCGCCGTCAGGGAGAGACGATCGTCGAGGATCGTGATCGTCGCCTGCCGCATCGTCCGATCGATCCGGCCGCGTCGTTCGGACTCCACGTCCGCGTGGGCCGCCAGCCCCTCCGGAGATGCGAACGGCTTGAGAGCCGCACCGACCGCCGCACCGATCGATGCGATCGCCGCACCCGGCTGCTGCGGGCGGCGTCCATGTTGCATCTCGGCAAGCTGCCTGGCGGCGGCCTCGACGGCCTTTTTGCCGGCGGCGGCGATCGTCCGTCGTGCCTCGGGTGACAGGTCCGGGCAGATGCGTTTCACGGTGTCGAGATGCATCGAAAGCATGATCCGGAGCTGCGGCTCCCAATGCTGCCTGGCCTGCTGCTCAATCTGCTGTGCCTGCTGATCGATCGCCGGTTCGCGGCCGCCGGCCACCGGCATGGTCAGCAGCGCAAGCGCGGCAGCGAACCATCGGCTGCGTGCGGGCTTGGACGTCATGGGTCACCTCGCGACGCGGAGCATGGACGTGTCTTTGCGGGCGGGTAGGGAGTCCACTGGAGCCCTTGTATAACATCGTCTTCGTTCGGCTGGAACATACGTCCTGTCGGTGCCGGCCCGGTTGGCTGCCTTGTGCCTTGGCAGCACGTATCCGACTCGCGTGATGTGGGCGACGCCAACCGCCCGCTGGAGGCGTTCAGCTCGTGCAACAGCGTTCGCCCCAATTTGTCGCCGGTTCGATCCGCTCCGCCGCATGCCGCAGGCGGAGCACGGCCAGTGGTGCGAGCCTGCGGGCGAGCTCGTGCCGCGTTGCTTCGGCGATGCTCCATGGACTCTGGGGATCGTCGGCGGCCTGCTCGTCGATCGGCTCGACATGCGAGATCACGACCGCCGCCACACGCAACTCTTCGGCCGCCGCGGCCCGCACGGTCGCAAGCACCCGGCCGATCCCGCCGAGCCTCCCGGAGTCGACGACCACGAGCGGGTAGCCGAACTCGCGGGCCAGATCGGCGTTGAGCGTGAGGTCGGTGAGCGGCGAGAAGAGTCCGCCGGCCCCCTCCACGACGACGCACTCGCTCCGGGCAGTCCACGCGGCGATTCCCCGTCGCAGGAGCGTCTCGTCGACCTCTCTTCCCTCGGCACGCGCGGCGGCCGCCGGCGCGATCGCCGCCGCGAAGGCCTGCGGGCAGACCTCCCGGGGCGAAAGCGGACGGCCGGCCGCGAGCCAGAGCGCGGCGGGATCGCTCGGAGCGGCCTCATTGTCCCCGGATCGCTCCGCGACGCCGCTGGCGACCGGCTTGTAGGCACCGACCGATCGCCCTTCGGCGACGAGCTGCCGCAGGATCGCGACCGCGACGGCGGTCTTGCCGACGCCGGTGTCGGTGCCGGTCACGAAAAGCCCCTTCGATCGATCGGTCATGGCCATGCATCCCGGATGATGCGACAGGGTATCATCAGCGTCGATTCGGTTCCCCACCGACCGCTGCCATGCCCACCCTCGCCGACCTTTCCACCGGGAAAATCGCGACCGTGATCGACGTCACGGCGAACGATCCCGCCGCGCACAGGCTGCTCGAACTGGGAGTCACGCCGGGGGTGAGGCTGCGGGTCGTCGGCACGGCGCCGCTCGGCGATCCGCTCGAGATCGAGCTGCGTGGCTACCGTTTGTCGGTGCGGCGAAGCGAGGCCGCGGTCGTAGAAGTCTCGCTCTCCTGAACGCTGAACACGGCAGGATCCATGCACGATACCGGCAGCCCGAGCCACCCGCACGAACCGATCACGGCCGTCCTTCTCGGCAATCCCAACACTGGCAAGAGCACGCTCTTCACGGCGCTCGCCGGCATCCCCGCGCGGGTCGGCAACTATCCGGGCGTCACGGTCGAGCGGAAGCTCGGCCGGTTCACGCACGCCGGGATCGGCGTCGAGCTGATCGACCTGCCGGGCACCTACAGCCTCGATCCCAAGAGCCCCGACGAGCGGGTCGCCGTCGACGTGATCGCCGGAAGCCAGCCCGGCGCGAAACGGCCCGACTGCATCGTCGCCGTCGTCGATGCCACCAACCTCGAGCGAAACCTCTTTCTCACAAGCCAGGCGATGGAGCGGGGCATCCCCGTCATCGTCGCCCTCACGCTCTCCGACATCGCGAAAAAGCAGGGTGTCGAGATCGACTCCGAGAAGCTCTCCCGGCGTCTCGGCTGCCCGGTCGTGCGGGTCGCGAGCCCGCGGGGCGAGGGGATCGCGGACCTCAAGGACCAGATCATTCGCTGCCGCGACCTGGCGCCGCCGTCGCCGGCCCAGCTCGACGGCCACGCCGCCGGAGTTGCGCCGCATCACTCGCCCGTGGTCCGCGAGGCGACGGCCCGCTACGCCTGGATCGAGCGGCTGCTGGCGGACACGGTGTCGCGACCGAAGCATCCCGTGGGAACGCCCCGCGGCCGGCTCGATCGGCTCGTCACCCACCGCATCGGTGGCACGATTCTCTTCGTCGCCACGATGCTCGCGATCTTCACGTCGATCTTCGTGCTCGCCACGCCGCTGATGGATCTCATCTCCGCGGGCGTCGATGCGGTCGGCGGGCTCGTCGAGTCGTCGCTGCCCGAGGGGGCGATCCGCTCGCTCCTCGTCGATGGCGTCATCGCGGGGGTCGGCGGCGTGGTGGTCTTCCTGCCGCAGATCGCGATCCTCTTTCTCTTCGTGGCCCTGCTCGAAGACTGCGGCTACCTCGCGCGGGCGGCCTACCTCATGGACAGGCTGCTCGCCGGCGTCGGGCTCGGGGGCAAGTCGTTCATCCCGCTGCTCTCCTGCTTCGCCTGCGCGATTCCGGGAATCATGGCGACCCGCACGATCGAGAACCGCCGGGAGCGGCTGCTGACGATCCTCGTGGCGCCGCTGATGAGCTGCTCGGCAAGGCTGCCGGTGTATCTTCTTTTCTGCGGCGCGTTCGTGCCGAACGTGGCCGTGGGCGTGCCGTGGCTGCGGCTGCCGGCGGTCGTGCTCGCGGCGATGTATGCCGTCGGCGTCGTGACGGCCGCGGCCGTGGCCTTCGTGCTCTCGCGGACGCTGCTGCGGGGCCGATCGCAGCCGTTCGTCATGGAGCTGCCCCCCTGGCGGATGCCGCAGCCGGCCGTCGTGCTCGAACGGGTTCGGGAGGCGTGCTGGTCGTTCCTCTCGAACGCCGGCACCACGATCCTCGCGGTGAGCATCGTGGTCTGGGCGCTCGGCAGCTATCCGAAGCCCCGCGTGGTCGATGAAGCCGCCGCCATCATCGCCGACGCGGTGGCCGACGCGGCCGCCGACGAGCTTGGGAAGCCGGTCGAGCGAGGCGACCCGGAGGCCGTGGACCGCGGCAACGCCCTGCGTCAGAGCTTCCTCGGCATGGCGGGCCGGGCGATCGAGCCGGTCGTGAGGCCGCTCGGGTGGGACTGGCGGATCGGGTGCGCGGCGATCGCGAGCTTTCCGGCGCGGGAGGTCGTGCTCGGCACGCTCGGCGTGATCTACAACCTCGGCGACGTCGATCCGGGTGAGGAGGAAGGGGCGAGCATGCTCGTTCGGAGGCTTCGCGCCGCGACCTGGGACGGCACCGACAGGAAGGTCTTCACGCTGCCAGTGGCCCTGTCGATCATGGTCTTCTTCGCACTGTGCGCGCAGTGCGCAAGCACCCTCGTCGTGATCGGTCGGGAGACGGGAAGCTGGCTCTGGTCGGTCGTGAGCTTCGTTTCCATGACCACGCTCGCCTGGCTGGCGGCCTGCATCGTCTACCAAGCCGGCACGATGCTCGGTCTCTAGGGAGTGGCCCGCCATGCCGGCTCTCCAGGATGTCGTCGCGATCGCCGTCGCCGCGGCCGCAGCGGCCTGGCTCGCGCGGGGCTTCCTGCGCCGGCTCGGCCGGGGCGGCTGCGGCAGTTCCGCCCCGACACCCCCCAAAGGGGCGGACGCCTTCGTGCCGATCGACCGGCTCAAACACGCCGAAAAAGCAGGCCGAAAGACCCGGAGCGATCCCTGACGCCCCGAACCACGTAAACTTGTTCTCCAGGGCTCGGTCGATCAGGAACGGTTCCATGGCCAGGAAGAAAAGGACTCCGCGGAGGCTCTCGTACGAGGCTCTCGAGCCGCGGCATGCGATGGCGGTGGCGGTGCTTGCGCCGCTGCCGGACATCACCCTCCCGGCCACCGCCGCCAGCCGCACGATCGATCTGGTGAGCCATTTCGACGACACGGCCGTGACCGGCTCGGTCGTGCGTCTCCAGACGAATCTCGGCGTCCCCTTCGACCAGGCCTTCTTCGAGCTCTTCGATCGCGAGGGTCCCGGCCGCACCCTCACGACGCCCGAAACCGTGACGAACTTCCTTCGCTACGCCGACGAGGGCCGTTACGACAACACGTTCATCCACCGGTCGGTGCCCGGCTTCGTGATCCAGGGGGGCGGCTACCGGCTCGCAGACGGCCTGCCGTCCATCGAAAGGCTGCCCACGATCGTCAACGAGCCCGGCATCTCGAACACCCGCGGCACGATCGCGATGGCGAAGCTCGGCGGAGATCCCAACAGCGCCACGAGCGAGTGGTTCGTGAACCTCGAGAACAACTCCGCGAACCTCGACAACCAGAACGGCGGGTTCACCGTGTTCGGCCGGGTCTTGGGCTCGGGCATGGATCTTTTCGACGGGATCGCCTCGCTGCCTCGCTACAACATCACGACCTTTTTCCAGAATGGCGCCGTCACCGACACGCCCCTCCTCGGTCTGCCCAATCCGCCGCTTCCCTCGAACCAAAGCTTCTCTGTCAACAACTTCATCTTCTTCCCGTCGATCGACCGCGTGGGCGAACTCGTCTACACGGTTTCGTCGAGCAATGCCTCGGTGGCGGCCGCCACGATCGGCGCCGACGGCAAGCTGCAGCTGGGCCTGCCTCAAGGCGGCTTCGGCACGGCGGTCATCACCGTCCGTGCCTCCTCCGTCTTCAACTCAAGCAACGATTTCGCAGAGGACTCCTTCACCGTCTCCCGTCCCATCCCGACTGGCCTCATCGGCCTCGGCAGCGACAACACCGTCCGGATCGGCAAGAGCACCGGTTCGCAGTTCGACAGCTCGCTTTTGGCGACGCTCCCCGCCGGGGCCTGGTCGAACTTCCTCACGGGCGACTTCAACGACGACGGCCGCGATGATTTCGCCACGAGGAATGCCGCGGGCGAGTGGTGGGTCGGCCTCGCGCCGTCGACCGGCACGGCGACGCCCGTTTCCTGGGGCTCGTGGTCGCCCGGAGTGGAGTGGCAGTCGGTCATGGCGGCCGATTTCACGGGCGACGGCCGGACCGACATCGTCGGCCGCAATCCCTCCGACGGCTCTTGGCAGGTCGCCCGCAGCACGGGGGCGGCCTTCGCGAATACCTCGTTTGGCACGTGGTCTACGGCGACGGCGTGGACGTCGGTCATGACCGGCGACTTCAACGGCGACGGGAGAGCCGACGTCGTCGGACGCAACCCCGCCGACGGCTCCTGGCAGGTGGGCCTGAGCGACGGCAGTGCGTTCGCCTCGTCCCGGTTCGGATCGTGGCAGACGTCGATCCAGTGGAACTCGATCCTCACCGGCGACTTCGACGGCGACGGCACGACCGACATCGCGGGTCGGTCCTCGACCGGCGCGTGGCGGGTTTCGCGGAGCACGGGCACCGCGTTCGTGAACATGCAATTTGGCCCGTGGAACGCGACGATTACATGGATCGACGTCGTCGCCGGCGACTTCACCGGCGACGGCAAAACCGACATTGCCGGACGCAACGCCGCGACGGGACACTGGAACGTGTCGCGAAGCACGGGAACGTCTTTCGTGACGACCCGGTTCGGGTTCTGGAACGCCGACATTCCCTGGGCCACGATCGTCGTCGGCGACTTCGACGGCGACGGCAGGTCCGACATTGCCGGCCGTAATGCTTCCGCCGGCGGCTGGCGGGTGGCGAGGAGCACGGGCACTTCCTTCACGACGCTCGCCTTCGGCGGCTGGCCCAAGACGGTCACCTGGACCAATGTCGCGGCCGTACGGACCTGACCTGCCGACAGCGGCCATTATGCCCATCTTTCCCAGGGGGATTTGATCTTTCCCGGTCGGCGACCGTCCGCTACCTTCCCCCCCGGATTTCGGATCAGGAGGGCAGCGATGGCCGTTTCGAACGAGGCCGACCCCAGGGCATCTTTTTCGCGCGCAGTCGATGGGCACGGCCCCGCCGTCGAGCCGCAGTGCCGGCTCCGCGGCGTTCCCCACGGGACGGTCGTCTCGGCGAGGATTCGCATCGATGACCGGGCCGCGGCGATACCGTCGCTCGGCCTCCCCGACCGCCGCAGGCGGATGAACATCGCGATGCTCACCCCCTGGGACCAGGAGTGCGGCAACGCCGAGTATGCGAAGCGGCTCGTCGCCGGGCTCGAGGACTTCGCATCGGTGCGTCCCTTCGACCTCAGAAACTTCATCGAGAGCGACCAGCGGATCCGCCATCGGGAGGAGCAGAACTACTTCCTCGACCTTCTCCACCGGGTGAACGCCTGCGACGCGGAGGTCGTGCACCTGCAGCACGAATTCTGCTTCTTCGGCCGTCGGATCGCCGGCTCGAACCGCCGCTTCGCATGGTTCATGCGGCGACTGAGGAAGCCTGTCGTCGTGAGCCTGCACACGTGGCTGGCAGGGATGGGGAAGCGAGAGCGAAACAGGCTCTCTTCAAAGCTCCTCGAATCGGCGCTCCACCGGCTTCGCAACCGGCATATCACGTCCGCTCTCCACCGGGCCGACGCGATCGTGCTGCACAGCAAAGACACCTACAAGCACGTCGTCGCCACGTTCCCGAAGCTCAAGAAGCGGCTCCACGTCGTGCCGATCCCGATCGAGCCGGTCGCGTGCGACGGAGTCGCGCCGCGATTTTGCAAGGGATCCCGGGAGACCTGGGTCATGGTGCCGGGGTTCGTGAGCCGCTACAAGGGACACGGCCACGTGCTCGAGGCGCTCAAGCTCCTGCCGGAGTCGGTGAAGCTCGTCGTCGCCGGCGGCATCCACCCCAAGGATCGCACGGGCAACGACTACTGGATGGACCTCATCCAGCGGGCCGACGCCTGCGGGCTGCAGTCGCGGGTGATCTTCACGGGATTCCTCGGCGACTCCGCTGAGCAGGCGGCCACGATGCACCAGGCCGACGTGTTCGTGCTGCCCTACGACGAGGTGGGGCAATCGGGCTCGGCCGTCCTCGCCGATGCCCTCTCCCACGACCGGCCGGTGATCACGTCGCGGGCCCGATCGATGTTCGTCTACCGCATGGACCGCGACACGGCCTTCTCGAGCATCGCGGTCGACGTCGGCGACGCCAAGAATCTCGCCGACACGATCCTCCAATGCGTCCGCCGGGAGGACGAGTGCTTCCCCGAATCGCGACCGCACAGAGCCATCGCCCGCGAACGCTTCTCACTCGCCAACACCCGCGCGGCCTACGCACGCATTTATTCCTCGGTGCTCCGCCAGGAGAGGTCCTCATGAAGGTTTACGTCACCGGCGCCCGCGGCTTCCTGGGGCGGCATGTCGTCGAGTCACTCCGGTCGCGCGGCATCGCCGTCCGCGAACTGGGCCGGCCCGAGGGCGACCTCCGTGATCCTGCGGTCGCTTCCCACCTGCTGGCCGGAGCCGACGCGATCGTCCATCTGGCGGCCGACGTCGGCGGCGTCGGCTACCTGAAGTCCTGCCCGGGCAGGGCGTTTCACGACAATTTCCGACTCGGTCTCAACGTCATCAGGGCGGCCTGCGAGCACCGCGTGAAGCGGCTCATCCTCGCCGGCTCCCCCTGCTCCTACTCTGGCGACGTGCCGCTGCCATTGCGTGAGGAGTTCCTCGACGACGGCGTGCCGTCGGGCGACACGGGCACCTACGGCTACGCCAAGATGGCGACCTCGCTCGCCGCGAAGGACTGGTGTGGCATGCACGGGGTCGACACGGTGACCGTGATCCCCTCGAACCTCTACGGCCCCGGTGACCGGTTCGAGCAGGACCGCGGCCACGTCGTGGCGGCCCTCCTGCGGAAGGCGCTCGTCGCCCGGGCATCGGGCGGGCCGTCGTTCGACGTCTGGGGCAACGGCTCCGCAACCCGCGATTTCGTCTACGTCACCGACGTCGCCGAAGGCATCGCGTCGCTCGTGGTTTCCGACGGCAGGTTCGACGGAGAGATCTACAACCTCGGCTCCGGCAGGGAGACGCCGATCGCGGAAATCGCCGGGGTGATCGCTCGCGAGTGCGGCCCGAACCTGCGGCCCGAGTTCCTCGCCGACAAGCCGGTCGGATACACGCGGCGGGTGATGTCGATCGAGAAAGCGTCCGCCGCGATCGGCTACCGAGCGGCGACCGGCCTCGAGGAAGGCATCCGCACGACCGTCCGCTGGCTTTCGCACAACGGTTTCGTCGATGCGTGGCTGGCGGAGGCGCCCGCGGGCCGGAAGGCTCGTCGGCCGCGGCCGTCCAAGGTCGCCGCTCCCGTCGGCGACCGCTTCTCTCGATCACGTGCCGCCTGACAACCCGACGGTTCACCACCATGAACGCCACCGAACACCAGCCCATGCCCCCGGCCGTGAACCCCGCTCCCGACGATATCCGGAGGCGGTTCGTGATGCGGCACTGCCCGAACCACCTGCGGGGCCTCGAGATCGCCCCGGCGGTTTTCCCGGTGGCCGATCGCGACACGTTCGACGTCACCTACGTCGCCGTGCCCGGCAGGGAGATTCCTCGCGAGATCCGATCGGACGCCGACGCCGAGTGGCACGACGGCGGCTCGCTCGCGGAATGCCTCTCGGGCCGGCTCTTCGGTTACGCCGTCGCCTCGCACGTCCTCGAGCAGATGCCGAACCCGCTCGGATGGATCCGCGAGATCCTCGGCTGCCTCGAGGAGGGAGGTCGGCTCGCGATCCTGCTGCCACATCGCGAGCAGTCGATCAACCGCTACCGTCAGGACACGACGTTCGCCCAGGTCGTGGCATGGGCGATCGAGAACCCGTCGGTCCCGACGCCGATGCAGGTGATGGACTTTCTCTCGCAGTCGTTCGACGACGCCGGCGAGACGGACTACTCGGCGCCGATGCCGGACTTCGCCGAGGCGCGCCGGCACTACACCGACTCGCAGGCGATGGACTTCGCGAGGTTTTCCTGGAACGAGGGCCGACGCCTCGACGTCCACTGCACCACTTGGACGCCCGTGAGCTTCGCCGAGGTCTTCACCCGACTCATCGACGCCCACCTGCTCGACGCGCGGATCGTCGGCATCTTCGGCGACGTGCCCGAGCTGTCGAGCCGCGAATTCCTCGTCGTGCTCGAGAAGACCGGATCGGTGCGAGGCCGGCATGCCAAGTGACCTGCCGATCGTGCTCCATGTCGGCGCCCCGAAGACCGGCTCCTCGGCGCTCCAGTTCGACCTGACCTGGGATCCGGTCCGTGCGGCGGTCGACCGTCCCGGCGTCTCCTTCGAGTATGTGGCGATCGTCGAGGGGGAACTGTTGCGGGGGCCGCGGCTCCTCGACAAGGCTGCCGACTTCGCCGCCCATTACGCGATGAGCGGCGAACTGCCGCATCTCCTGAGCGCCCCCGCGGACCGGCTCGATGCCAGCATCGCCGAACTGGGTCGGATGCGCGAGGAGGGGATCGTGCCGATCCTCAGTTACGAGACCTGGATCTACGGCAAGCCCAGGCTCATCCGGCGGCTCACGGCATCCCTCGGCGGGCCGCTGCACGTCGTCGCCTATGTGCGGCCGCAGGTCGCCTGGCTCAACTCCCTCTACTGGCAGCGGCACAGCGAAGGACGCACGACGACCGACATCTGGATCGACGTCCGGCTCGACATGGTCGACTGGGCATCGTCGCTCGAAAACTGGCGGACCGCGCCGAACGTGTCGCGGTTCGACGTCCGCCTCCTGGGAAGCTCCGTGACCGACGACTTCTGCGGCGTCGTCGGCTGCGCGACGTCCGAGCGGACCGTGCGGCACAACGAGAGCTTTCCGGGCGAGATCGCCCGTTTCCTCCTGCGGCGGAACATGCCGCCCGGCACCGACATGTCGGAGGTGAAGTTCGCGTTCTGGCGGTGGCTTCGCAACATCGATCCTGACGCCGAGATCACCGGTTCACTCGACGCGACGCCGCTCGTCTTCGACGAGCCGATGATCCGCAGGGTCGTCGAGGAGAGCCGCGAGGCCAACCAGCGGCTGCTCGCCATGTGCGATCCGGACATCCGCGACCGCATTCTCGCCGACCCCCGCTGGTGGTCGTCGGACCCCGAGGTCCACCGGCCCGTGAAGAAGGCGGAGCCGAAACCCCCACGGATATTCCCTCCCGACCAGCAGCCGGCGACGATCGAGCAGCCGTCCGAGCCACAGCCCCCCGACGCATTGTCGGAGTCGGACAAGCTCGTCGGCGTGCTCCTGCGATCGCTCAATGCCGCCGACGGCGCGTGGCGCCGGGCGTTGAGAAGGGCCCGCACGTCCGAGAGACTCTGCGAGGAGCAGGCCGGCGTCGTCGCCGCGCTCACGGCCGAACTCGAGCGAGAGCGGGAGAGCCGCCTGTGCCTCATCGACCAACGCACGCGACTGCTCGCCGAGCGCGATCATCTCCTCGGCCGGGATCAGCCGGTCGAGGGCGAGCTTGCGGCCCAATGACGGATTGACACCCCCCCGTTGGAACCATACCGTCTCGCGGTTCGAGTTCTTCCCGGGAGCCGTTCCATGGATTGCAGCGCCACGGTCATCGGCGGCGGTTTCTACGGCTGCATGCTCGCCGTGCACCTGGCCGATGCCGGGCTCCGCGTGACCCTGTGTGAGAAGCACGACGACATCCTCGGCCGCGCCTCGCACGCGAACCAGGCGCGGGTCCACAACGGCTACCACTACCCGAGGAGCCTGTTGACCGCCCTGCGTTCGCGGGCAAACTTCCCCAGGTTCATCCACGAGTTCGCCGATTGCATCGACGGCTCGTTCGAGAAGTACTACGCGATCGCGTCGCGTCACTCCCACGTGACGGCCCGGCACTTCGCCGGTTTCTGCGGCAGGATCGGGGCCCCGCTGCGTCCCGCCCCCGACCGCATCCGCCGGCTCTTCGACCCGCATCACGTCGAGGCGGTGTTCGCCGTGGAGGAGCATGCCTTCGACGCCGTCAGGCTTCGGCGGGCGATCTGGACGCGGCTCGTTTCCGCGGGCGTCGACGTCCGCCTCGGCGTCGAGGTGCGGTCGCTCGGGCCGGCCTTCCCTGGCGGGCTTCGCGTCGAAATCGTCGCCGCCGACGGCTCCGACGAATGGCGGGCCGACCGGGTCTTCAACTGCACCTACTCGGGGCTCAACACGGTGCTCGCCCGATCGGGCATTCCACAGATCCCGCTCAAGCACGAACTCACGGAACTCGCGCTCGTCGAGATGCCCGAGGAGCTCTCCGATGTCGGCGTGACGGTGATGTGCGGCCCGTTCTTCTCCTGCATGCCCTTTCCCTCCCGCGGGCTCCACTCCCTGAGCCATGTCCGCTACACGCCGCACGCGACCTGGCACGACTCGGACGCCGCCGCGCGCGATCCCGAATCGCTCCTCGCGTCTTTGCCCCGCCGGTCACGATTTTCACTGATGATCCGCGACGCGGCCCGATACCTTCCGGCGATCGCCGGAGCCCGCCACGTCGACTCCCTCTGGGAAGTGAAGACGGTTCCGCCGGCCAACGAGCGGGATGACGGGCGGCCGATCCTCCTCGAGGAGTCCACCGCCTTGCCCGGCCTGACTTCCGTGCTCGCCTCCAAAATCGACAACGTCTTCGACATGCTCGATGCGATCTGCATTCCCGCAGTCCGCAGGAGATGCGCCGCATGATTCGCCGTTCCACGAGCTTCGTCTCCGTCGTCGTGCTCGCCGATGGCGATCCAAACGATCTTTGCGACTTCGTCACCCGCACGATCGCCATCATCGAGTCCACGTCGGACGAGTACGAGCTCATCCTCGTCGACGATGGATCGGGCCGCCGCGTGGAGGCCGCCTGCGACGAGGTGCTCGACCGCCACGAATGCGTCCGCGTGATCCGCCTCTCCCGCCGTTTCGGGGCCGACATCGCGGTGACCGCGGGGCTCGACTCGGCGATCGGCGACCTGACAATCGTGATGACCGCGGCCGCCGACCCGCCCGACCGCATCCCCGACTTCGTCGCCCACGGCGACGACGGCATCGACATCGTCATCGGCACGACCGGCACGTCGAGGCGGTCGTGGATCCGACGGGTTGCATGGCGGGCCTTCCGCCGCCTCTTCCGCAAGATGACGGGCGTGCGGCTCGTCGCCGGCGCTTCGACCATGCGGCTCTTCAGCCGGCGAGCCCTCAACGCCCTCACGAGAATCCGCCAGAAGACGGCGCACCTGCGGCTGCTCGGCTGCTCGGTCGGCTTCCGCACCGCGGAACTTCCCTACGAGCCGACGGCGGCCTCCCGCGTTCCACCGCTCTCCTCGGCCATGTCGGAGGCGATCTCGATGCTCGTGACCCATTCCGCGCTTCCCCTGCGGCTCGTCAGCTACGTGGGCGGGATCGCGAGCCTCCTGAACGTCTTCTGTATGGCGTGGGTCGTCGTGGCAAACCTTTTCATGGAGCGGGTGGTCGAGGGTTGGACGACCCTGTCGCTCCAGATCGCCGTCATGTTCTTCTTCCTGTTTACGACGCTCATCCTGGTCGCCGAATACCTTGCCCATGCGTTCGAGGAGGTGAAGGACTGCCCGCTCTACCATGTCGCCGAGGAGCGAAACGGCTCCACGGCCCTCACCGACGCTCGCCGTCGCAACGTCCGGTCGATCGCGGTCGCCACCACCGTCGCCACCCTGGGGGATGCCCATGACTCAGCCTGGAACTCCCGTCGCCTTCCCTGACTCACCTTCGGTATCCGGCCGCTCGATCCCGCCGCATACCGTCGAGCGGCTCGCCGAACGGCGGGGTCGCCATGCGGTCTGCATCTTCGTCATCAATGAGGGGGAGCGTCTCCATCGCCAGCTCGCGAAGATGCGTTCCGTTCGCCATGATCTCGACGTGGTCGTCGCCGATGGTGGCAGCACCGACGGTTCGACCGACCCTGCCCGGCTGGCGGCGGCGGGCGTGCGGGCGGTGCTCGTGAAGAAAGGGCCGGGCCGCCTGAGCGCCCAGATGCGGATGGGCCTTTCCTGGTGTCTCGACGAGGGCTACGACGGCGTCGTCGTCATGGACGGCAACGATAAGGACGATCCGGAGGCGCTCCCCCGGTTCAGGTCTTCGCTCGAGCGTGGCATCGACCACGTCCAAGGTTCGCGGTACATGCCCGGCGGCCGTGGCATCAACACCCCGCTTTCCCGCCACCTGGCCGTCACGCTGCTGCACGCACCGCTCGTCAGCCTCGCCGCCGGCCGTCGCTACACCGACACGACCAACGGCTTCCGCGGCTACTCGCGGAGGCTGCTGGCGGACCCGCGGGTCGCCCCGTTCCGTGACGTCTTCACCGGCTACGAACTGCACTATTACCTTGCGATCCGCGCGGCGCGGCTCGGCTTCGCCGTCGAAGAGATTCCGGTCACCCGGGCCTATCCGGTCGCTGGTGCCATCCCGACGAAAATCCGCGGAATCAAGGGGAACGCGATGATCCTGCAGACACTCGTGAAGGCCTGCCTTGGCGGCTTCGACCCGCCCGTACTCGAAGTCGCCTGAACCGGAATGCACCCATGACAGCTCCCAGGATGACGGCTCTCATCGGCGGCACGGGTCTCGTCGGAGGCACGCTCCTGCGATCGCGCCAGTTCGACGCCGTCTACCGCTCGACCAATATCATGCAGATCGCCGGCCGCCGGTTCGACCACGTCATCTGCGCCGGTGCCCCCGCGGAGAAGTGGCGGGCCAACCAGGATCCCGCGGCCGACTGGAGAAACCTCGAACGGCTCGTCGAGGCTCTCCTCGCGGCCCGCATCGGGAAGCTCGTCCTGATCTCGACGGTGGATGTCTACGGCACGCCGCAGGGCGTCACGGAACGCGACGCCCCTTCCGGCGCGACCCCCTACGGCCGACATCGGCTCGACCTCGAGCGAATCCTGTCGGAGCATTTTCCGACGCTTGTCGTGAGGCTGCCCGCCCTCTTCGGACCTGGCCTCAAGAAGAACGCTGTCTATGACCTGCTCCACGGCAACCAGCTGGAGCGGATCGACGACCGCGGCAGCTTCCAGTTCTACGATCTCGCGAGGCTCTCCTCGGATCTGGAGGTCGCCGAGGCGGCGGGGCTGTCGCTTGTCCACTTTGCGACCGAGCCCGTCACGATCCGCCGTGTAGCCAGGGAAGCATTCGAATTCGCCTTCACCAACCGGCTCGAACCGCCTCCGGCATCCTACGACGTCCGCACGCTCCATGCGGCGGCATTCGGCGGCTCCAGCGGCTATCTCGCGGACGACGCCGAGGTGCTCGCAGGCCTGCGGTCGTTCGTCGCGGCGGAACGAAAGGAGCGGCAGTGCGCCTAGCCGCTTCAAACATCGCCTGGCCGCCGGAGGACGACGCGGAGGCCGCGGCGATCCTCGCCGAATCAGGCGTCGCGGCAGTCGAGGTGACCCCCTCGCGGGTGCGCGGCGGCACCGGGCCCACGGATGCCCGTCGTGCTCACGAGTACCGCCGGTTCTGGGAAGACCGCGGCCTGCCGATCGTCGCGATGCAGGCGCTCCTCTTCGGCCATGGCGATCTCGTGCTCTTCGGCGATTCCGCCACCCGCGGCCGCTTGCTCGACCATCTCTCGCGGGTGATCGACGTCGCCGCCGTGATCGGCGCATCGAATCTCGTCTTTGGTTCGCCCCGCAACCGCTCCCGCGGGAGCCTCGCCCCCGAGAAGGCCGAGGCGATTGCGGTGGGTTTTTTCCGGCAGCTCGCTCGACGCGCAGCCGACCGCGGCGTGTGCATGCTGATCGAGCCGAACCCACCGGCCTATGGCTGCGACTTCCTCGTCGATGCCCGCGAGACGATCGCGTTCGTCGAATCGGTGAACGAGCGGGGCCTCGGCGTGCACCTCGACGCGGGTGCGATCCATCTTTCGGGCGAGGATCCCGACGAAGCGGTTCGGTCGGCGGGCCGCCTGCTGCGGCATTTTCACGCAAGCGAGCCCGGCCTTGTGCCGCTCGGCGATGGGGGCGTCGATCATGCCCCGATCGGCTCGGTCCTCCGCGACGCCGCCTACGAGGGCTTCGTGTCGATCGAGATGGTGCAGGCTCGGGACGGCTTGTCGTGGCAGGAACGGCTCCGGCGAGCGATCGCAGTGGCCAGGAATGCTTACGGCGACGCGGGCCTCCCATCCACAGCCGCTGCATGAACAAATCACGGAGCGGATGCTCCCCGGGGAAAAGGTTGCGACCATGGATGCACGACCCTCTTCTGCGAATCTGGCGGGCCGCCTCCACGACCGGCTGCCGCTGATCTACCTGATCGCCTGCATCCCCTTCGGGCTCGTCTACTGCTTTCTCGTGCCGCCTCTGCTCGTGCCGGACGAGTGGGCGCACTTCTTCCGAACGGTCCAGATTTCCTACGGCGACGTGATCGGTGAGAAGCCGGAAGGCGGGCGGCCGGGCGGTCAAGTTCCGCAGTCGCTCACGACGTTTCTCTCCGATCCTCGGTTCACGAAGCGGCTCCCGTCGAAGAAGGCAGCGGCGAAAAAGGCCGAGCCGCCGAAAGATCCGCCGGCGATCTCGCAGATGCGTTTCGAGGAGGAGACTACGTTCCACATCTGCCCGTTCGTCCGCTATCCTCCAAGCTCGTATCTCTTCGGAGCCTGCGCGGTGCGGCTCGGCAGGGCTTGGCAGCTCGACGTCGTGTCGATCTTCTACCTCGCCCGGCTCCTCACGTTCGTGCCGTCGGCATTCATGGGCTGGCTCGCCCTCAACTGGATCTCGTCCGGCAGGCTCTTCGCGTTCTTCACGCTCTCGATGCCGATGACCCTCTCGCTCTTCGGCTCCTGCTCGCAGGATGCCGCCCTCATCTCCTTCACGGCGTTGGCCGTTGGATTCGTACAGCGGTATCTCCCGCGCGCCGGTGCATCGCCCTGTCTGGACCGTCCACGAGCCCTGTTTTGGGGATCGCTCGCAGCGTCAGCGGCCGTAGGGGCGGTGGCCGCCGGCCGCCCCCCCTACCTGCCCATGGTGGTGATCGTGCCTGTCTTTTACCTTGCCGCCACTCGACGCTGGCGGGAGGCCGGCATTCTCACGGCCGTTGCAGTCGCCGTTCCGATCGCATGGCTGTGGGCCACCCGCGGACTCGGCAGCGGCAACGAGTTTGGGTCCGACCACGCCGGGCAGCTGCGATTCATCCTCGCGAATCCCTGGCAGTCACTCATGGTCTTCTTTCGGTCCGTCTTGCATTACGTCGGCAGCGGAAGCTTCCTGCGACACCTCGTTGCAGAGCGGCCGAACGGCGGGCCGCTACCGCCATGGATCTACCGGGCGGCCGCCGTGGCCTTCGTCCTGACGTTTATGAGCGATGCCTGGCGCACGCGCACCTCAGCGAGCCTCACAGCCCGCCTCGCCACGGCGGTGCTGCTCTGTGGGGCGTTCTTCGCGCTCCACCTCGCCGGCTACGTCTATTTCACGCCGGTCGGCGCCGATACCGTCCGGGGCATCCAGGGACGGTATCTCGCGCCGATCCTGCTCGCCCTCACGCTGACGTTCGGCGGCATGTCCACCCGCCTCACAAGCCCAGGTTCCACCAGGATGACCGGCCTCGTCACCCTCGGCTCGAACGCACTGGCACTCAGCATCGTCGCGATCGCCAACGTGACGTCGGCGATCAGCATCGTGAGGACCTTCTACTATCCGTAGTCTGCCCCGGCGATGCACCAGTCCGTACGACTAGCACATATCCCAGTCCGTGCGACTAGCACATATCCCAGTCCGTACGACTAGTACATATCCCAGTCCGTACGACTAGTACATATCCCAGTCTGTACGACTAGTACATG
>CAZPEM010000036.1:0-24566 GCA_964585575.1 uncultured Chitinophagaceae bacterium | reverse complement strand
TGTGGCGGGAAACGCTGTGGCGGGAAACGCTGTGGCGGGAAACGGCCCGGGGTTTGGGGGCGTTTAGAGCCCCGCCGTGTTCAGGTTCAGGCCTTCAGGCCAGGCCTCTCTTCGATCGACCGGAGGATGGCGTTGTCGTCGTCGAGCAGGACGATTCGCGGCTTCGTTGCGCGGGCCTCCTCCTCGGTCATGTAGCCGAAGCCCATCACGATCACGTGGTCGCCCGGCCTGACGAGCCGGGCCGCAGCCCCGTTGACGCAGACGCTGCGGCTGCCGCGGACGCCGGTCAAGACGTAGGTTTCGAACCGGTTGCCATTGGCGATATCGGCGACGAGGACCGCCTCCCCCGGCACCAGGCCGATCGGCTCGTACAGGTCGGGGTCGAGCGTGATCGACCCGACGTAGTCGATGTTCGCCTCGGTAACTCGGGCTTTGTGGATCTTGGCCCGGAGGACTTTCAGGAGCATGTCGGTCTCGAAACGGCTGGCAGATTCCGGAATCTTACCAGAGGCAGGCGTTTTCACAGCCCGGATACGGTCCTGGGCCGCCCGAACGCTGCTTTTCCGGCCCGTGGCTGTCAAGCCCCCCGGTGTTGTCTCCGCGTCCCCGAAATGCTACAACTATGGGCAGTTCGACTGACCGTTCGTCTGCACTCCAATCCGTTCGGGAGCCGAGGCGCGTGCGTCCGGCGATGGTCTTAAAGTCGGTTTTTGGTTTGATCCGGTTCCCGAGTCCTTGAGGTTGTTTTTTTATGTCCCGGAAGATTTACGTGGGGAACCTGCCCTGGTCCTGCACCTCCTCTGAGTTGGAGGAGATGTTTTCGAAGCACGGCGCGGTCCGAAGTGCGGAAGTGATCTCGGATCGTGAGACCGGCAGGTCCCGCGGGTTCGGTTTTGTCGAGATGGAGACGGACGAGGGATTGCAGGCGGCGATCTCGGCGCTCAACGGGGCCGACATGAACGGTCGGCCGTTGACGGTCAACGAAGCCCGTGAGCGGACTCCGCGGTCCGGCGGCGGCGGCGGCGGCGGTGGCGGGCGTTCCGGCGGCGGTCGCGGATACGGCGGCGGCGGCGGGTATGGCGGTGGCGGCGGCGGTGGCTACCGCGGCGGCGACCGTTATTAATCGACGTTTTCTCTGAAATCGTGCGTACGGGCCGTGATGCCTTGCATCACGGCCCGTATCAATCATATTGCGGCTCCATGCGTTCTCCGGTTTCCTCTCCCGCAGCTTAAATACGGTTCATCAACCATGCCCCCATTCGGCAAGGCCTCGAAGTTCGCCAAGAAGAAAGCCAAGCCCCGCGCCAAGGTGAAGCGGCGGGATCCCATCTTCGTGGACGGCGCCCGACCGCGGCCGATGTATGTCGACTACAAGGATCTCGAACTGCTCGGCAAGCTCATCAACCGACAGGGCAAGCTGCTCGCACGTCGCAAGAGCGGCTGCACGGCGGCCAGCCAGCACGCGGTGACCAGAGCGGTGAAGCGGGCGAGGTTCATGGCCCTCCTGCCGTACGTCGCGGAGTGATCGCCGGCTGGTTCGACGCGGTTCGCCTGGTCTGACTGGATTCGGATCGTCTGATCGAATGGCTGTCCCGTTTCGCACGGATCGACGCGTCGAGTTTCGCGACACCGACGCGGCTGGCTTGGTCCATTTCACCGCCTTTTTCCACTGGATGGAATCGGCCGAGCACGCGTTGTGGCGGGAGATCGGCGTCGAACTGGTCGCAAGCGAGCCGGGCGGTGGGATCGTCAGCTGGCCGCGGGTCTCCGCGGCGTGCGATTACGAGCGAGCCGTCCGGTTCGGCGACGTCGTCGAAATCGAGGTGCGGGTCGCGAAAGTCGGACGGTCGAGCGTGACGTTCGGCTTCACCTTCACCCATGATTCGGCGAGAATCGCCACGGGAACCATCGTCGCCGTGCGGTGCCGACTCCAGCCGGGACGGCCCCCCGAACCGCTTGCGATCCCCGACGAGGTCGCGGCGGCGCTTCTGGCCCACGCCTGCTGAGAGAGAGCCGAGAGCGAAGGGTCGGTCGGGTCGCGAGAGGGCGAGTCATGCTCGAGGTCGATGCCGTCACGAAGTGGTTCGACACGCCGTCCGGGAGGCTGACGGTTCTCCGCGACGTGAGCTTCTCGCTGCCGGCCGGCCGGCGACTCGTCGTCATGGGCCCGAGCGGATCGGGCAAGAGCACGCTGCTCTCGATCGTCGGTGCGATCGACGCGCCGTCGTCGGGCGTCGTCAGGCTGGACGGCGAGCCGGTGCTCAAGGGCTCGGTCGACGAGCAGGCCGTCTTTCGCAACCGCAACGTGGGATTCGTCTTCCAGGAGCACCGACTGCTCGACGCCTGCACGGCACTCGACAACGTGCTCTTGCCCGTGCTCGCGTCGTCGTCGGCGGGATCGGCCGACGTCGCGCGGGCGAAGGAACTGCTCGAACGGGTCGGACTCGGGGCCCGGCTGGGTCATTTTCCCTCGCAGCTCTCCGGCGGCGAGCGGCAGCGGGTCGCCGTCGCGCGGGCGATCATGCTTCGGCCGCGTCTGGTCGTCGCGGACGAGCCGACCGGTCAGCTCGATCCGGTCACGGCACGCGAGCTCGCGGGGATACTCGCGGAGCTTTCCGCCGAGGGGCAGTGCAGGCTCCTGGCGGTGACCCACGCCGACGCGGTCGCCGAGTCGCTGCTGGCGGACGGCCGTGGTCAGGTCGCCCGACTCGTCGATGGCCGGCTCGCGATCGGGTGACGCCATGCCATCCTCTCACCCGCCCGATTCGATGTCACCGGCAGAGGGGCATGGTGCCTCGCGTGCCACGCGGACGCTCGCCTCGCTGTGCCTCGTGCTCGCGAGCGGCTGGTGGCGAAGCGTCTTGCCCCTCGCCGCATCGAGCGGGCTTTTGGCGATCGTGATCGGCGGCAGCGTCGGCGTGGGCGACGCGATCGTCGACAACCTCGTGCGACGGGCCAGGACGAGGCTCGGCGGCGTGCTCGCGGTTGTCACGGCGGAGCGACCGTTTCGGGAGGACTTCGCGACGCGATTGGCCGCCGTCCCGGCCTTCCTGTCGCCGGTGTCGATCGAGGCCACGGGCACGTCCCGCCGGACGACGACGGGCAGACTGCTTGGCATCGAGGATCCCGCGACGCTCGGGTTTCCGGGGACGGTGCCGAAGCTCGACGGCCACACGGTGGCCGTGAACGGGCCGCTGGCCCGCGAACTCGGCGTGGCGGTCGGCGACACGGTCGTGCTTCGCACGCTCGAGCGATCGGCGATTCCGGCCGACAGTCCGCTCGGCCGGCGGGTCACGGGCTCCCGCGGCCGACGCGCGCGAGTCGCCGCGGTGCTCGAGGACGGGGGGCTCGGCGGATTCTCGCTCGAGCCCTCGCAGTCGGACGAGCCGCTCGCGGTGGTGTCACTCGCGCTCGCGCAGGATCTCACGCGTGAGCCCGGACGTGCCAATGCCGCGGTGGCCGTGGATCGAACGGGCGATCGGGTCGGCGGCCGAGGTCGTGATGCGGGGCCGGAAAAATCCCGCGAGGCGGCACGCAGGCTCGCACGGGCGGGCCGGCCGACGCTCCGAGACCTCGGCCTTTCACTCGAGACCGTCCGCGGCGACCTCGTTCGGCTCACCTCCGAGTCGCTCGTGCTGCCGCCGGAAGCCGACCTCGCGGCGGAGGCCGTGCTCACGCCGCTCGGCGGAATGCCGACGATGCTCTTCCTGGCCAATGCCATCACCGTCGTCGATGGTGATCGGTCGGACTCACCCGCGACGGCGAGCGTCCCCTACTCCACGGTCGCCGGGATCGGCGGCACCGAGCTGCCGTTCGGCCGGCTGCTCGGGATCGATGGCGGTCTCCTGCGGCCGCCGGGGCCGAACGAGATCGTGATTGATTCGTGGCTGGCCGAAGACCTGGCGAAACAGGGACGACCGGTGCGGCCAGGATCGCGACTGGCGTTGACGTTCTTCGAAGCGGAAACCCTCCACGGCCGCGTGATCGAGACGTCCCGCACGTTCACCGTCAGCGGCGTCGCGCGGATGGAGGAGGCGGCCGTGGAGCGGTCGCTCGTGCCCGAGGTCGAGGGAATCACCGACAAGCGTTCGATCGCCGCATGGGATCCTCCCTTCCCCTTCGACGCCTCGAGGGTCCGTTCGACGCCCCCCGCCGACGAGGACGACCGCTACTGGGAGGATCACGGTGCGACGCCGAAGGCGTTCGTCTCCATGGCCGACTCGCGGGCGATCGCGGCCGGCCGCTTCGGCCGCACGACGAGCTGGCACTTTCGCCTGCCCGAAGGTGACTCGATCGACGAGGTGTGTCGGCGGCTGGAGTCGCGGATCGATCCGGTGGCGATGGGCTTCAGCGTCCGACCCGTGCTCGCCGACGGACTGGCGGCAGCCCGCGGTTCGACCCCATTTGCGGGCCTCTTCGTGGCGCTTTCGAGCTTCGTCGTCGTCGCCGGGCTGTCGCTCGTCTGGCTGCTCTCGCGGCTGCTGGTCACGTCCCGTCTCGCCGTCGCCGGCACGCTCGCGGCCATCGGCTGGCCACCCCCGAGGCTCGCCTCGCTCTTCGGGGGCATCGGCGGGCTGGCCGCAGCCGCGGGATGTTTTGTCGGGGCGGCGATCGGCCCCGCGTGGGCGGCCGTGCTGCTGGCGGTGCTCGCGAAGGGATTCGCCGGGGTCGCGAACGCTGCGAGCCCGACGATCTTCCAGCCGACCACGCCCCGGTTCGCGACGATCGCCGCGGTGGCTGCGGCCAGCTTCCTGCTCGCCGTGATCGCTCCGTGGCTGGCGGCCCGTCGCGTTTCGCGGTTCGGCGTCCGGTCGCTCCTTGCGGGCGCGGATGCGGCGGCGGGTTCGGTACGGCGGCCCACACGGTTCGTCGCCGTGGCCTCCTCACTGGCGATCGCCACCGCACTGGCGGTCGCCGCGACCGCGGGGCCGGTTTCGCAGGAGGCCGGCCGATTCTTCGCGGCCGGGGCCCTTGCGCTCGTCGGCGGCTGTGGGCTCGTCCGCAGCTGGCTCCGGCCCGGTGAGGTGCGAAGCGGGCCCGGGCTCGTTCGTCGGGCGCTCTCACTGCATCCGGAACGGACGCTCGCGGTGGTCGGCATGGTGGCGTTGGCGGAGTTTCTCATCGTGGCCGTCTCGTCTTTCGCCGTTCAGCCTCCCGCGAATCCCGCCGATCGGCAGGGGCCCGCGGGAGGATGGACGCACATGGTGACGCTCCACGAGCCGTGCGCCGCCGATCTTGCCGACCAGGCGACGCTCGAGTCGCTCGGCCTTTCGCCCGATGCGCGGGACGATCTTGGTCGGGCGACGTTGCTCCCAATCAGGGTGAGTCGCGGCGAGGACGCAAGCTGCCTCAATCTCCAGAAAGTCGGCGTTCCCACCGTGCTCGGCGTGCCGCGGGCCTTTCGCGACCGCGGCGGATTTCGATTTCTCGCGTCACGGCCCCGTGCCGGCGGGTCCGAATCGGACACGTCGCCCTGGCATCTGCTCGGCCACGGCATCGGGAGATCCGGTGGCCCGATCCCCGCGGTGGTGGATGAGGCGACCGCCCGCTACGCGCTCGGACTGTCGGGCGCGGGCGACCGCATGCGGCTGCCCGACGAACGGGGGAGCGAGGTCGAAATCGAGATCGTGGGGCTGCTCGCGCCGGGCATTCTGCAGGGCGCCGTGATCGTGGCGGAAGAAGACTTTCTCTCGCTCTTTCCATCCACGAGCGGATTCAGGCTGCTGCTGGCGGAGGTGCCGGGGAGCCCGGAGAAGGTCTCGCGAACCGAGGAGGCCCTGCGGGCGGCCGTGGCCGATTTCGGTCCAAAGGTCCGCTCCTGCACGGAGCGGCTCGCCGCCCTGGCGGTCGTCCAAAACACCTACCTCGCCGGCTTCCAGGCGCTCGGCACCCTGGGTCTTCTCCTCGGCACCCTCGGGGTCGCGGCGGTGCAGGCGCGGTCCGTCCTGGAGCGGTCGGGCGAGATCGGACTGCTGACGGCGATCGGCTTCACCCCGTCCCGGCTCGGCCGCCTCATCGCTTCCGAAGCCCTGGCGATGGTCGGCCTCGGTCTCGCCCTCGGCACGCTCGCTGCGGCGATCGCCGTCTGGCCCCAAATGGCCGCCGGAAGGGCTTCGCTGGCGGTCGGGTGGGCGCTGGCCGGAGGCTTCGCGACAATCCTGGCCGCGGTCGTCGCCGGCGGAATCGTCGTCGGCCGGCTCGCATCGGTTCGCCCCGCCGAGGCGATCCGCGGCCCGGAGTAGCCGCCGAACGGATCGGTCCGAACGCCTATGCATCTGCTCGTCATCCTTCCCCGCTGGGTCGGGGATGTCGTCATGTGCACGCCCATGCTGCGGGCGGTGCGGCGGCATGTCGGCCGCGATGCAAGGATCACGGCCGTGATTCGACCGGGGCATGACGCCCTCCTGGCCGGCACGAATTGGGTGGATGAATACGTGCCCTACAATCGACGGTCGCCCGACCGGTCTCTGCGGCTCGGGTCCGTCGCCCTCGGCCTGCGGCAAAAGCCGGCCGACGCCGCGATCGTCGTTCCCAACTCGCTCTCTTCGGCCATGCTCGCCTGGCTCGCCGGAGCACGTCGGCGGATCGGGTTCGCACGCAACGGACGGCGGCTCCTGCTCACCGACCCTCTTCGGCTGCCCTGGAAGGGATGGAAGGTCGAGCCCACATCCACGGCGGCGGCCGCCATGCAGCTGGCAGAGCGTCTTGGCGCGGCTCCGGAGCCGTTGCGACTGGAACTTGCGACGAGCGGCACGGACCGGGCGATGGCCGACGCCTTGCTCGCCGAGATGTTCGGAACCTCCGCGGGGCCGCTGGTGATCCTCAACGACAACGCCGCCACCGGCACGAGCCGCGCCTGGGGCCATGAGCCTTTCGCGGCCCTCGCCCGCAGGATCGTGGACGCCCGGCCCGACGCCCGGATCCTCGTGCACTGCGGCCCCGACGACCGGCGGGAGGCCCGCCGGATCGTGGAGACGGCCGACAGGCCGTCGGTGCGTGGAATGCACGACATCGAGCGGCTGCCGTTCGGCCTCTCGAAGGCGATCATCCAGAAGGCGCAGCTGCTCGTGAGCAGCGACAGCGGACCGCGGCACATCGCCGCCGCCTTCGGAATTCCCACGGTCGCGGTCTTCGGGGCCGCCGACCCGCGGCTCGGCCGCTCCGACCACCCCGGCCTCGTGGAACTGCGGGTCGATCTGCCCTGCGTTCCCTGCAACAAGAAGGAGTGCCCCCTCGGCCATCGCGACTGCATGCGGCTGCTTCGGGTGGAGGATGTGTACGCGGCCGCGGCCCCGGCCCTCGCGTGACACCGCCTTCTCCTTCACTCGAGACCATGGCCCGGCTACGGGGCACGGGCAGCCCCTCACGGTCCTTTTCGCAATCTTGTGAATGGCCGCTCTTCCGATTTTGGTAGCATCCGGCGGTTTCAATCCGCGAGTTCACAAGGAGTCTTCAGATCGTGACAGGACTGCTCGGCATGCTGGCGGCCATCGCCCTCACGGCGTTCTGCTGGGGGCTCTACGGGCCGGTGCTCCATTTCGGACGCGAGGAGATGGGCTCGGCCCTGCGGCCGTTCGTCTGCGTCGGGCTCGCCTACTTTCTCATCGCCGTCGTCGTGCCGCTGCTGCTGCTCCGCCGGGGCGAGAAGGGGGCGTGGACGTCGCGGGGCGTGCTCTGGAGCCTGCTCGCCGGCGCGGCGGGCGCCTTCGGCGCGCTTGGGGTCATCCTCGCGCTGGCGTTCGGCGGAAAGCCGATCTACGTCATGCCGCTCGTGTTCGGCGGCGCGCCGGTCGTCAACACGCTCCTCTCCGCCGCGATGAATCGGGCGTTCGGCCAGCTCAAGGCGCCGTTCCTGGCCGGGCTCATCCTCGTGATCACCGGCGCGGTGACGGTGCTCATCTTCAAGCCGCAGCCGCACGCGGCGGCGCACGCGGCAGCGGCAGCGGAAACATCCGACGCCGAGCCGGCGACGGCCGACGGGAAGCCCGCCGAGGTGAAGCCGGCCCCGGCGGCCGAGCGGAAGCTCGAACGGCTCGTCGAGGTAATGCTCGCCGTGGCGCTTGCGATCGTGAGCTGGGGCGGGTACGGCCCGGTGCTCCACCGCGGGCAGGCCGCGATGGGGGGCAGCCGGCTGCGGCCGCTCGTCTGCATCGGCGTCGCGTATTTCCTGATCGCGGTGCTCGTGCCGCTCGCGCTGCTCGCCCCGCTCGGCGATGCCGGCGTCTGGTCGCTCCGCGGCGGACTGTGGAGCCTCGGGGCAGGTTCGCTCGGAGCCCTCGGTGCCCTCGGCACGATCCTCGCCTTCGCCTGCGGCGGCAAGCCGTTCACCGTGATGCCGGTGGTGTTCGGCTGCGCGCCGGTCATCAACACGCTCGCGGCGCTCGTCCTGGCCAGCACGCCGTTGACGGCCGTGAGTCCGTTCTTCCTGGCCGGCATGATCGTCGTCGCCGTCGGTGCGGCAACGGTGCTCTTCTTTGGTCCGCGGGGGCACTCGCCCGCGAAGCCGGCATGAATCCCGTCACGTCCCTCGGCGGCCGCCGAACCAGAGGAGGTGGTGCCGCTGGGCGAGACGAAATCCGAGGCGGTCGCATTCGTTGGCCAGCCACTCCGCCCGCGCAGCGAGTTCCTCCGGCGTGCGGGCCTGGGGCATCAGGAGCACCCTGCCGCGATCGATGTCGGGCCCGAGCTCGTCGATCCATCGGACCGCCTCGTCGATGTCGTCGGCCGACTCGACCACGAACTTGAACTGGTACGGCGCCGACGCGGAAAGCGTGCGGAGGATGTCGTCCCGCCGCCGGGAGGCCTCGTGCCGTGATGCCCAGCCGCCGGGCGTGTCGGCCGGAGGCGTCGAGGATGCGAGCTTCGGGCTGATCGACATGAGATCGCAGGGGGGAGGCCCCGGCGATGGCAGCACGCTCCCGGCCGTCTCGATCGTGACGTGGAACCCGCGGGACCGCAGCTCCGCGCACAGCGGCACGACGTCTTCGAACAACAGCGGCTCGCCTCCCGTCACGACGACGTGCCGCGGGGCGAGCGGCTCGACGGCGGACAGGATGTCGGGCAGGGTCATCTCGCGGCCCTGCGGCTTCCAGGACGTGAAGGGAGTGTCGCACCAGACACACCGCAGGTTGCAGCCGCTCGTGCGGACGAACGTGCTCGGTGTGCCGGCGAGCAAGCCTTCCCCCTGCAACGACGCGTAGATTTCCGCGATCCGCATGGCGGCACTCCGTCACGCCCACCGGGCTGCGTCGCATCGCGGATCGGTCGCGCCCGCGGCGGCGAAGCCCGCGGCCCGGATCCGGCAGGAGTCGCAGTCGCCGCAGGGGCGTCCGTCGATGCGCGGGTCGTAGCAGCTCGTCGTCAGCCCGTAGTCGACCCCGAGCGAGAGTCCGAGCCGAATGATCGCCCCCTTCGAAAGTTCGACGAGCGGGGCGAGAAACCCGATCCGCCGACCCTCCACGCCCGCCTTCGTGCCGAGCTCGGCCATGCGGGCGAAGGCCGCGAGGTATTCGGGACGGCAGTCGGGATAGCCGCTGTAATCGACGGCATTGATTCCGAGCACGATCGCACCGGCCCCCCGGGCCTCCGCCATCGCGAGGGCGAGCGAGAGGAAGACCGTGTTGCGTGCGGGCACGTAGGTGGCCGGGATGCCCCGGCCGATCTCGGTCTCGGTGCGGCCGTGGGGCACGGCGATGGCGGGGTCGGTCAGCGCGCTGCCGCCGAAGGCCGCGAGATCGACCCGGGCGACGGCGTGGTCGTGAATCCCGAGCGACCTCGCCACGTCCACGGCGGCGTCAAGTTCAACCCGGTGCCGCTGGCCATACTCGATCGACAGGGCGGAGAGCTCGATGCCTCGGGCGATCGCCCAGGCGGCGGCCGTCGCCGAATCGAGGCCGCCGGAAAGGAGCACGACGGCCCTCCTCGGGAGCATCCCCTGCCCCGCCCCGTCGTCGTCGGCTATCGTTTCACGGTTTTCCATGGCACACTTGAGACCGTCATGATCCCTCCGACCCATCCTTCCCGCGATCAGCTCGAAACGTTCGAGAACCACTATCCCGGGCGGGACTACGTGATCGAGCACGTCTGCCCCGAGTTCACGAGCGTCTGCCCGAAGACCGGGCAGCCCGACTTCGGCACCCTGACCTTCCGATACGTCCCGGACCGGATTTGCGTGGAGCTCAAGAGCCTCAAATTGTACCTGCAGAGTTTCCGTAACGCAGGGATCTTCTACGAGAATGTGACGAACCGGATCCTCGACGACCTCGTGGCCGTGCTCCATCCCCGGCGAATGACCCTGCTGGCAGAGTTCACTCCGCGGGGCGGCATCCACTCGCGGATCGTCGTCGCGCATCCGGCAGCCGACTACCTGCCCCCGATCGCCTGACCATCACCGTCATTCAGTCAGTCATACAGCCCGGAGCCCCGTCCATGCCCAAGGCCCCTTCGGTCCTCCTCTCGGCAATCGCCGACGAGTCGGCGTTCCACCTCACCGCGGTCGAGCAGTTCACGGCGATGGCGGCGATGGGACTGGAGTACTACAGCCTCCGGTTCGTCGATGTCGGGAGGGGCGTGAAGAACGTCATGGCGCTTTCCCTGGCGGAAATCCAGAAGCTCAGGCACCTGGAGGACGAGTACGGGCTCAACGTCGCCTCGATCGCGTCGCCGATCGGCAAGATCAAGCTCGTCGATCGCAACGACGGCACCAAGACACGCTACGTGCCGTTCAAGAGCTACCTCGCGAAGGACGTCAGAAAGGCGTGCGAACTCGCCCATGCGTTCGAGACGAAGCTCATCCGGGGTTTTTCGTTCTACCCGCCGAAGGATGCCGATCCAGGGGACTATCTCGAGGAGGCGGCCGACAGGATCGGGCAGATCGCGGAGGTCTGCCATCGATCCGACCTCACGTTCGGGCTCGAGGGCGAGGCGAATCTCGTCGGAAGAAGCGGCGAACTTCTCGCCGAGATACACCGCCGGGTGAACCACCCAGGTCTCGTCCTCGTGTTCGACGCGGCCAATCTCGTCGTGCAGGGATTCTCGCCGGCCGACGTCTTCCGGCAATGGCAGGCGATGAAGCCAGGCTTGGGGTGGGTCCACATCAAGGACTACCGCAGGGTCACCGCGACGAAGAAGGGAGCGCACGTCGAGGAGGACTCGCTGGCCAACTTCGTGCCGGCCGACCGTGGTGCCGCGAACCATGCAAGGATCCTCGCGGACCTCCGGGGCATGCTGCCGGCGCTTACGAGGAAACTCGAGCGTCGAGGCATTCCGGGCGTATTCCTCGACCTCGAGCCCCACGTCCGCGGCGGTGGCCAGTTCGGTGGCACGAGCGGTCCCGACGGCATGGGAATCGCCCTGCGGGCTCTCTGCAGCGTGCTCGAGCAGGCGAGCATCGGCTATCACCTTCGGGATTTCGACGACCTGCTCGCGGCCCGCGGCATCGAGGCCGACTGAGGCGTCGGGAAAAGGACCGCGAGATCCCAAGCAGCCCGGCGAACCCGCAGCCCCGCGAACCCAGAGAGATACCCCCGTGGCCGAGGCAACCGAACCGGGCGGCTATTTCGTAGCCAACTACCCACCTTTCGAACGCTGGACCGCGGATGCCGTTCCCGAGGTGAAGGCCGCGTTCGCCGCGGAGCCGTCCGATGCCCCGCTCGGGCTCTACCTGCACATTCCGTTCTGCCGCAAGCGATGCAAGTTCTGCTACTTCCGGGTCTACACCGACAAATCGGCGGCCGACGTGGAGCGGTACTCGCAGGCGCTCGGACGCGAGGCCGAACTGGCGGCCCGTGGGCCGGCGGTGGACGGCCGCCTGCTCTCATACGTCTACTTCGGAGGCGGCACCCCCTCGTTTCTCGGCGTGCGGCAGCTGGAGCGGCTCGTCGAGCGGCTCCATGAAAGCTTCCGATGGGATCGGGCGGGCGAGGTCACGTTCGAGTGCGAGCCGGGCACGCTCACCCAGCCGAAGGTGGCGGCGCTCCGAGATCTCGGCATGACGCGGATCAGCCTGGGAGTCGAGCACTTCGATGACCGGGTGCTCGAGGAGAACGGACGGGCCCATCGCTCGGCCGAGATACACCGCGCCTGGGAATGGATCCAAGCGGCGCGCTTCCCCTCGACGAACGTGGATCTCATCGCGGGCATGGTGGGCGACACCCGCGAGGGCTGGGAACGGACGGTCGATGCGACGCTCGCCCTCGGCGCCGACAGCGTCACGATCTACCAGATGGAGCTGCCGGCGAACACGACGCTCGTGCACGACTGGCGGACGACCGGAACCTCGCCGAACGTGGCCGACTGGGAGACGAAGCGGTCGTGGGTCGACCATGCCTTCGATCGGTTCGTCGGGGCCGGCTACTCGATTTCGAGCGGATACACGCTCGTGCGGTCCCCGGACGTCGCCTTCCGCTACCGCGACATGCTCTGGGAGGGGAGCGATCTGGTCGCCCTGGGCGTGGCGAGCTTCGGCCATCTTTCGGGGTTCCACTACCAAAATGCCAGCCGCTGGGAGGACTACCTCGCCGCCGTCGAATCGGAATCGCTGCCGCTGGCCCGGGCCTTGGCCGTCTCGCCGCGGGATCGGCTTCTCCGCGAGACGGTGCTCGGCTTGAAGCGAGGCTGGCTCGACGTCGAACGGCTTTCGGCGAAGTACGGCGAGCATCCGCTGAGTGTCTGGGCCGACGTCTGGGAGTCGCTCTCCAGGGAGGGGTTTCTCGAGACCACCCGGCCGATGCCCAGGCTGTCCCGCCGCGGTCTCCTCCAGGTCGACTCCTTGGTGCGGCGGTTTTTCCCCTGAAGGAAACGCCGCGGTTCGCGGGAATTCCCGAAAAAGGGCGGGAGGAGGTTAGGCGGCCGCGTCGAGGACGGTTCCCCCTTTGGGATTCCCGACATCTGTCGGCCCGACGTACACTCCCGGAACCTGGTGAAAGAACCCTGGTGATCATGCGGCAACGGACCGACGCAACGTCCGCCGGCGTTTCATTGAAGACCGAACCCGACGTCCTGGAGATCCCCGACCAACGACTGCGGTCGCGGCTGCGGGCGATTGCGGCCGACCTCGTGTCGTCCTGGAGCGGGTCGGGAGGTCCTCCGCCGGGAGTCCGCTCGCGGCGCGGCCTCGAGGAGGCTGCGGCCGGAATTTGCAGTCGAGCCGGCGGGGGCCACGAGCACGTCGGCTGGACCATGGTGGCCATCGTGTCCGAGTTTTGGCGGCCGAGACTCGGCTCGTTCGGTCGCGGCGAACGACTCGTGATTCTGCCCGACTGCCCCGCCTCCACCGACGCCGCGTCGGGATCGTCCGGTGGAACCCCGCGGACCTGTGGCCCGGCTTGCGACGTGGCGACCATTTGGTCGGCGGCCCGCGATAGCGGTTGGACGGTCGTGGGGACCTCGGAAGCGGTCGCGGCCATCGGGGGCCTGCTGACCCGGCAGTACGACGGGGTTCTCGGGGTCGCGAGGCTCGAGGATCTCCAGAAGGCTTTTGCGATGATTCCGTGCTTCTCGCTGCCGATAGCCGCGGTTCCGATCGGGTCGAAAGCCTGCGAACGAAGACGGTCGGCCGGCCGGGAAGATGGCTGCCCCTGCGGAATCGACGTCGAAACGACGCTCGGTTTCCTCGGCGTTGCCAACGGCGCCGCGGTGCCCGTGGCGGACTACCTGCCGACCCTGCGGGAAGCCGCGGAGATGTTCCATCCCCGTGAGCTCGGCTCGCTCTGCCGTTCGCTCGGCCTCGAAGAGGGTACGGTCGCGGGGCTCTCGATCGACAACGAAGAAGGCCGACGGCCGGTGAATCCGCTCGACGCGGCGGCGAGTCTGTCGATGGAGTTCCTCGGCCTCGGGGGGAAATTCCTCCGTCCGTTCATCTCGCTGGCATCCTACGACGCCGTCGTTTCGGACGGTGGCGGGAGCGGAGCGGCGCCGCGCTCGGCGGCGAAGGCCGCCGCGGTGGCGATCGAGATCTTCCACAAGGCCTCGCTCGTGCACGACGACATCGAGGATGACGACGCGATGCGGTACGGGCGGCCGACGATGCATCGTCGATTCGGCATTCCATCGGCAATCAACGCCGGCGATTACCTGCTCGGGCTCGGCTATCGGCTGATCGCTTCGCTCGATGGTGGGCCGGCGTTCACGCGGGATCTGTTGTCGATTCTCTCCGATGCCCACCTCCGATTGGCCCGCGGGCAGGGAGCCGAGCTGTGGTGGAGGGACGCGGGCGACAAAAGGCTGACCCCCGACCAGGCGCTCGCCATCTACGGACTGAAGACCTCGCCGGCCTTCGAGGCCGCGATCACGATGGGGGTGCGGCTGGCGGGCTGCCGTGCGGCGGATTCCGCCAAGATCGACCACGACGCCCTGCACCGGTATGCGTTGCACGTCGGTACGGCCTTCCAGATCCTCAACGATCTCAAGGACTGGGCCGGTGACGCGGAGAACGAGCGGCGGGCCGCGGGGGACCTGCTCGGCGGCCGGCCTACGGTGCTTTTGGCGCTCGCCATCGAACGGCTGCCTGCGAGGGAGTCGGCGGAGCTGCTTGCAATCGCTTCTCTGGGCCGGCAATCCGCCGCCGATGGCGAGGCGATCCGCACCGCCGCCCGTCTCTACGAGCAGGCCGACGTGTTCACGCGGGCGAGGCGGCTCGTTTCGGCGGAGCGGCGAAAGGCCGTCTCGGCCATCGCCGGCTGCCGGCTGCCCCGGCTCCGGGAAGTGCTCGAGTTCCTGCTCGATCTGGCGGTTCCCCCCGAAATGGCGGCGTCGGAGTCGGACCCACGCGACGAGTGAGGCTCGTTCGCTGGGAAATTCGAAGATGACCAGACCCGAGTCGGAGTCCACGTGCGAGGGTCGGGCCGCGGTTTCGGGCCGAGCGAACCGGCTCGTGCCGCTGTTTTTCCTGGAGCCATCCTTGTTTGGCGAGATACGCGAGGTTGGTTCGCACGAGGTGCCTCAGCCGCTTCGACGCCTGCTCGATCATCGCAGCCATATGACGGTTGCGATGGAGGCCTACGTCGGGGAATCGCTCGGGCTCAGGGTGATGCAGGAGCATCGGGAGCCCGTTTCGAGCGGTGCTCACGCGGGCGGCGCCGACCCGAGCAGCCGTTACGCCCGGGAAATCATGCTGCTCTCCTCGGACGGCAGGCCGGTTCAATACGGACTCGTGCGGGTGGACCTCAGCGCCGTTGGGGCCGCAGTGCGGGAGCGGATTCTGTCGGGATCGGCGCCCTTGGGAAGGGTCCTCATCGAGGCGGGCACCCTGCGGGATGTCCACGACGTCACCCTTGTGCGGATCGCCACGGGCCGTGAGCTTGCCCGGAGGATCGGCGTTGATCCCGGGCTGACTCTGTTCGGCCGTTTTGCGACGATCTCCCTCTCCTCCGGTTCCACCGCCCCCGTGCCACTTCCGCAGTCCTCGCAACCGGCTGTCGAGCTTCTCGAAATTCCGCTCGTGGAATTCGACAGAGCCACATGAGCGGCTTGCGCAAAGTGTTGCGCCGGCAGGGTTTGAGGTGGCTGGATCGGTGTTGACTCATTGCGCAAGCTGCGCTATAGTTCGATGCATCGTGGCAAGGATGGCAGGATCGGCGGCAACGATTTCAGGATTCTTCAGCCGCCCCTTGGTATCCCAAGCCCCGTGATCGCCGGTGGAGGCGATCGATCGAAGAGAATTCAGGATGAGACCGCGTTTCGGGCAATTCCCGAGGGGCGGGATGATGAGATGATGCTCATGGTGCAAGGAGGCCCAGGAATCCGCCGGCGTGCTCATGGCGAGGACAACGGCAGATTCCACAGACTAGCGATACCACGCTAGGGAGAGGGTGGTAGGAGATGCAAAAGACTGTCTATACGACCGGCGAAGCTGCGAAAATCTGCAAGGTCAGCCAGCAGACGATCATCCGTTGCTTCGACTCCGGACAGCTCAAGGGATTTCGCGTTCCGGGCAGCCGGTTTCGACGAATTCCGCGGGATCAACTGTTTCTCTTCATGAGAGACAACGGGATTCCGACCGACGCGCTCGAGAGCGGTCGCCGGAAGATCCTCGTCGTGGACGACGATCAGGACCTCGTCGAGCTCATTACCGACGTGCTCGAGAGAGACGGCAGGTTTGAGACCCGCAGCGTCAACAATGGGTTCGATGCGGGCATGATGGTCAAGGACTATCGGCCCGACCTCATCGTGCTCGACGTCATGCTGCCCGATATCAACGGCAAGGAAGTTTGCCAGCGGGTCCGCAGCGACTCGAGCATGGACGACGTGCGGATCATCTGCATCTCCGGCATGTGCGAGCCCGATCGGATCGAGGACCTCAAGGCCTCCGGGGCCAACGAGTTCCTGCAAAAGCCGTTCGAGGCGGAGGTGCTCGTCGATCGCATCTGCACGCTGCTCGACATGGAGTCGGTTCCGGCGGCGAACGGGTGATCTGCCGTGCGATCCGGAATCATGCTGACGCTCGAGGGTCCTGGCGGGCCCTCGAGCGTCGAGCTTTCCCAGGCCGAGTGCATCGATCTCGCCGATGCCGTCGCCTCGTGCGTCTCGTCGGCGTTGTGGCAGGGTGAGCAGTCCGGTGTGGTTCGACCGCTCGGCGAAATCCTACGCGAGCGGTTTCCGGCAGGATCGCCGGTCGCTCGATGGATTCCGGCGGCCTCGCAGGCCGTGCGATCCCCGGCCATCGGCGGAGCGACCAGCGGCCCGCCGACGCTTCCTGGCGGCGACGCCGAGGAATCGTCCCGCAATGCCGCCATGCTCGTCGCGCTCCGTGACAGCCTTTCCGCCTCGACGCCCGACGCCGTCTCCTCGGCCGGTCGGCTGCTCTCGCGGCTCGCGGCCTTGGCGGCTGCGGCTGGTCGGCACGGCATCGACTTCGAGCGGGCGGTCGTCGAAGCACGAATCGAGTCGATGAAGCAGTTGGCCTACGGCGCCGGTCACGAGATCAACAACCCGCTGGCCAACATCGCGACCCGCGCCCAGTCGCTGCTGCCGGGCGAGCGGGATCCCGAACGCAGGCGCCGTCTTGCAGCGATCATCGACCAGGCATTTCGAGCCCGAGACATGATCGGCGGCCTGATGCTTTTCGCACGGCCTCCGAAGCCGGTTCGGCGTAAGTCATCGGCTCAGTCGATCGTCGCCGCGGCCGTGGAGGCTGTGGACGCGGCGGCCCGGGCGCGGGCCGTCGCAATCGTGGTGGATGCTCCCACGCTGGAGATCGTCGGCGATTGGGACTCGAGCCAATTGGATGAGGCGGTGAGGGCGGTGCTGCTGAACGCGATCGAGGCGGGCAGCACCAGCGGGGAAATCAGGGTCCGCGTCGGGCTGAATGCCGACGAGGCTGCGGCGAAGGACATCGGCCCCCCAATGACCTGTCGCGTGCAGATCGACGACGACGGGCCGGGAATGGACCGGGACACCCTTGCTCGCGCCTTCGATCCTTTCTTCAGCGGCCGGGAGGCCGGTCGGGGTATCGGGCTGGGACTCTCGAAGGTCTGGCGGCTCGTCGAGATCAATGGCGGTCGGACCTCGATCGAGTCGCGATACGGGGTCGGGACGACCGTTTCGATCGACCTGCCCGTAACGCCGGAAATGGCGTCCAATCGAGGCCGCAGGGCCGACGCATCTTCTCCAGTATGACGGCCGCTGCGAATCCCGCCGCTTGCCGACCTTGTTGATTCCAACACCTACTTCTATTCTCTCGCTCGACTCTCTCGTGCAAGGATGCAGGGATATTCGGCATGAAGCTTGGCCTGAACGGATTGAAGACGGTTCGCAGTCCTCGACGCGAGGCTGACGGAGCTGCGCGGACGGTGGACTGGCTGCTGTCGAGGCAGCATCCTGACGGCCACTGGCGGGGTCCGCTCGAGGGCGACTCGATCCTCGAGAGCGAGTACCTGATTCTGCTGGCATGGGCGGGCCGGATCGACGGCCGCTACGCCGATCGCGTACGAGCGGTGGCGGCGAGAATTCTCGATCTGCAACTCGTCGACGGAGGTTGGGCGATCCATCCCGGCGGCGCGGTGGATGTCAGCGCGAGCGTCAAGGCCTACCTCGCGTTGAAGGCCGTGGGGCAGTCCGCCGACACGGAACCGATGCGACGTGCCAGGAAGGCCATCTCCCGCTCCGGCGGACCGTGGGCGGTCAACAGCTTTACCCGCTTCTACCTCGCGCTCGTCGGGCAGATGTCCTACGACGCCTGCCCGGCCGTGCCGCCCGAGATGGTGCTTTTGCCGAGCTGGTTTCCGATCAACCTGGGAAGCGTGTCGGCCTGGTCTCGGACGATGATCGTGCCACTTTCGCTCATGTGGGCGTTCAAGCCGGTGCGGCCGCTCCCGCCCGATCGAGGCATCGCCGAACTGTTCGCCGACGCACGGGCGGCCGGATGCGGTGCGACGCGGCTCGGCCCCGACGGCTGGTGGGCATCATTCTTCCGCGGCATCGATTCGGCGATCAAGCTCCTCGAGCGGCTCGGCATCGCACCGTTGCGGCGCCGCGCCGTGGCGGCCTGCCGCGAGTGGATGCTCGAACGATTCGAGGGCAGCGACGGGCTCGGCGCGATATTTCCTCCGATCGTCTGGAGCATCATCGGGCTGAAGTCGATGGGCTGCGCGGACGACTCGGAAGAGGTCCTGGAGTGCTGGAGGCACCTCGAGGGGCTCGTCGAGCCGGAGCAGAACGGAACGACCCGGCTGGAGCCGTGCCGGTCCCCGGTGTGGGACACCGCCATCACCCTCAAGGCGCTGGCGGAGGCGGCGGCCTTCGACGACTCCCTGGACGGAGAGCATCTCGATCGCGGCGTCGAGTGGCTGCTCGAACGCGAGATTCGTACGCCCGGCGACTGGTCGAGCCGCGTCGCCTGCGAGCCCGCGGGCTGGTGCTTCGAATACGCCAATCGCTTCTATCCCGACATCGATGACACGGCGATGGTCGTCATCGGCTTGGCGGCCTATCGCTCGCTGCGGGCCGGGACCGGCGGTTCGGAGGACCGGCTTCGACGGACGGATGCCGCCATTGGACGGGCTTGCCGGTGGCTGGAGTCGATGCAGAACAGCGACGGCGGCTGGGCCGCGTTCGACCGCGACAACACGATGGAGCTGCTCTGCAAGGTGCCGTTCGCCGACCACAACGCCATGATCGACCCGAGTTCGCCCGACCTCGCGGGGCGGGTTCTCGAGGCGCTCGGGAGGGTCGGGTATCGCGTCGGCCATGCGACCGTGGACCGGGGCTGCGACTACCTGCGGGCGCGGCAGGAACGGGATGGAGCCTGGTTTGGCCGTTGGGGTGTGAACTACATCTATGGGACCTGGCAGGCGATCGAGGGCCTCGTCGCCGTCGGCGTCGCCGGCGACGATCCCGCGGTGGCTGCCGCGGCCGATTGGCTGGTCGATCACCAGCAGCCGGGCGGCGGCTGGGGCGAGTCGCCGGAGAGTTATGCCGACCGGGCTTGGGCGGGCCGTGGTGAGCCGACGCCGTCGCAGACGGCATGGGCCGTCGCGGGTCTCGTCGCCGCAGGCCGCGGCGATTCCGAGGCGGTCGAACATGGTGCCCGTTGGCTGCTTGACCGGCAACAGGAAGACGGCGGGTGGGAGGAGACCGCCTTCACGGGCACCGGTTTCCCGAAGGTGTTCTATCTGCGGTATCACTACTACCGGATCTATTTCCCGCTGATCGCGCTGCTCCGTGCAGGCCGGGCTGCGGCCGTTTCGGCCCGGGACGTGCGAGTGAGGGAAGTCCACGAGGAACTCGTCGCATGAGCGTGCCCTTTGGACAGATGGCAGCCGTGGTCCGCCACGTTATCCGACAGCGGTTGCGGGGCAACACGCGGTATCCGCTCGTTCTGATGCTCGAACCGCTCTTCCGCTGCAATCTGGCCTGCGGGGGCTGCGGCAAGATTCAGCACCCGGCCGAGGTGCTGCGGCGACACCTGTCGCCCGAGGAGTGCTTCAGGGCGGTCGATGAATGCGGGGCCCCCATCGTGTCGATTCCCGGCGGAGAGCCTCTTCTCCATCCGCAGATCGAAGAGATCGTGGCGGGCATCGTGGCCCGCAGGAAGTACCTCTACCTCTGCACGAATGCCATTCGCCTGGAGGAGATGCTGCCCCGATTCACGCCCAGCCGGTACCTCGCTTTTTCAGTGCATCTCGACGGCCCGCGGGAGATCCACGACCACGCCGTCTGCCGGGACGGAATCTACGACATCGCGGTGTCGGCGATTCGTGCGGCCCGACGGGCGGGTTTTCGCGTCACGACCAACTCGACGCTCTTCACGGACGCGGACCCCGCCGCCTACCGACGCTTCTTCGACGAGGTCATGTCGCTCGGCGTCGAGGGGATGATGGTGTCGCCGGGCTACGCATACGCAAAAGCGCCCGACCAGGACCATTTCCTCGACCGTGGGAGGGCGCAACGGGTCTTCGAGCGGATGCTGGGCGAAGCGAAGCGGTCGTGGCGGTTCAATCAGTCGCCCGTCTTTCTCGAGTTTCTCAAGGGGAATTGGGATCTCGAATGCCGCCCCTGGGGCACGCCGACATACAACCTCTTTGGCTGGCAACGGCCCTGCTACCTGCTCGACGAGGGCTATGCGGCGACGTTCCGCGAGCTCATGGAGGGGACCGACTGGGGCGCCTACGGTCGCGCGAGTGGAAACCCGAAGTGCCAGGACTGCATGGTCCACTGCGGCTACGAGCCCGCGGCCGTCGAGGAGACGTTCGGATCGGTGCGGGGCATGATGGCCACGGCCGCTCTCATGCTCTTCGGCTCCCGCACGGGCAAACGTGCAGATGCTCGCCACGGCGAGGAACGTTGGGTTGCCGGCGGCGAGGAACGCCGCGTTCCCAAGCCCACGCCAAGGCCTGCTCCCCAGGGCTCTCCCCTTCTGCCGATCCTGAAGTGAGCCCGGCGCGATCCGCCCTTGCAGCAGCCGGTGAATTCAGCTGGGATCGGAGGCTTTTTCCATCGCCGCGAGGACCCGCCTCTTCACGTGCTCGACGATCGCCCGCAGACCGCGGGCACGCATGATGCCGAGCACCTCCGCGAGGCCGAGCCGGTCGAGCAGGTCGTCTCGAATGCCGAGCACCTCCTCGGCAGGACGCCCGCGAACCGCCTCCGCCAGGACCGAGACGAATCCCTTGACGGTCGGCGCCTCCTCGGCGACCTCTGCGATCAACTCGATCGGTCTTTCGTCGCCTGCGGCGGCCCCCCCGGCCCCGAGCTTCACCCAGAGGTAGACGGGGGTCTGGCATTCGTGCACCCGCTGCTGCGGCTTGTCGGCCGCGTATTCCGCGGGCAGCGGGGGGAGGGATGACGCGTAGTCGAGCAGGAGTTCGAGTTTCTCGCGGCCATCGAGGTCGGAAAACTCCGCGATCACCTGCTCGAGACGGTCCTGCACGCCGGTCATGAACGCCTGCACATTGGGTCGGTCACTGCGGCCAGCTCACGGGAGGTTGGCCGTCGGGGGCTCGCCGGCCGCCGTTCACGCGTGGGCCCGTTCACGCGTGGGCCGCTGCTTGCTGAGATACTGCTGGCTGAGATACTGCCGGCTGAGATACTGCCGGCTGTGACCCGGTCGAATGGGACGCGGCCGTGGCGTCACCCGACGGACTCGCCCCCTTCACGATCGGCACGCGGACGCAGTTGCCCCACTCGAGCCACGAGCCGTCGTAATTCTTCACGTTGCCAAAGCCCATCAGGAACTTCAGCACGAACCAGGTCAGGCTGGACCGCTCGCCGATCCGGCAGTAGGCGATCGTGGGGCTGCGACGCTTCATCTTCAAGTCCTTGATGTAGAGCTTTTCGAGCTCCTTGGCCGACCTGAACGTGCCGTCGTCGTTGCAGTTCATCGGCCACGGCACGTTGACCGCGCCGGGGATGTGGCCGCCGCGGACGGCCCCCTCATTTGGATAATCCGGCATGTGCATCCGCTCGCCCCGGTATTCCTCCGGGCTGCGAACGTCGAGGAGCTGCTTGCCGGCCTTGCAGTGCTTGAGAACCTCGTCCCGCAGGGCCCTGATCGAGCCGTCCTGCTCCGTCGCGGTATACGTCGTTCGCGGGAAGGAAGGCCTGTCCTGCGACCAGGGCTTGCCGTCGAGCTGCCACTTCTTCCGGCCGCCGTTCATGATGCGACAGTCCTTGTGACCGTAGAGCTTGAAGACCCAGAAGGCGTAGCAGGCCCACCAGTTGTTCTTGTCACCGTAAAACACGACGGTCGTGTCGTTCGAAATCCCCTTCTCAGAGCAGAGCTTCTCGAAGGCTGCCCGATCGATGTAGTCCCGCTGGACGCCGTCCTGGAGGTCGGTCTGCCAGTCGATCTCGACGGCCCCGGGAACGTGTCCCTGAACGTAAAGCGCCCTGTCCTCGTCCGACTCGACGATCCGAACGTTCGCGTCGTTCAGATGCTCGATGACCCAATCGGTGGACACGAGCACGGATTCGTCGGCGTAGGCGGGCATGAATCATCTCCGGCTTGAAGGGAAATCATGGGGAATTTTAGTCCCTTCTTCTCCCGCCTGCAAACACCCCGCTCGTAGCCGCTGGACCATTGCGATACGATTCCGCATCCCGGGACGGACCGACCCGACGGGAAGCATTCGGTTTTTCCAAACGCGGTTTTCTCCATAAACGGTAAACGTCGTCGATGGGCGCAGCCTTCATCTTTCAGATTTCGAACCTCGACAAGAAGTTCGGACAGCGGGAACTCCTCAAGAACATCAACCTGGCGTTTTACCCGGGGGCGAAGATCGGACTGCTCGGACGCAACGGCGCGGGCAAGAGCACGCTCATGAAGATCATGGCGGGCATCGACCGCGAGTACGAGGGAGAGGCAAGGCTCGCCGACGGCTACACCGTCGGCTACCTCGAGCAGGAGCCGAAGCTCGACCCGAAGAAGACGGTGTTCGAGAACGTGCTCGACGCCGTGGCGGCCTCCAAGGAGATCCTGAACCGGTTCGAGCAGATCAGCGCGAAGCTCGGAGAGCCGATGGACGACGCCGCGATGGAGAAGCTTCTCGCGGAGCAGGCGACCGTCCAGGATCAGATCGACGCCAAGAACCTGTGGGATCTCGACCGCCAGGTCGAGATCGCGATGGACGCGATGAACCTTCCCCCGGCTGACTGGGGAGTCGACAACCTCTCCGGCGGCGAGCGTCGCCGGGTCGCGCTCTGCCGGCTGCTCTTGGAGAAGCCCGACCTGCTGCTCCTCGACGAGCCGACGAACCACCTCGACGCCGAGAGCGTCGCCTGGCTCGAGCGGCATCTGGCCGAGTATGTGGGCACGGTCGTCGCCGTCACCCACGACCGCTACTTTCTCGACAACGTGGCGAAGTGGATTCTCGAGGTCGATCATGGCCGCGGCATCCCCTTCGAGGGCAATTACTCGTCGTGGCTCCAGCAGAAGAAGGCCCGGCTCGAACTCGAGGAGAAGCAGGCCTCGGCCCGCCAGAAGACGCTCGACAAGGAGCTCGAGTGGATCCGGATGTCTCCCAAGGCCCGGCAGGCGAAGAGCAAGGCCCGCGTCGCCTCCTACGAGAAGCTCGCGGCGGAGCAGGCCGCCACCCGTGACCAGGACATCGAGATTTTCATCCCGTCGAGCCGCCCGCTCGGCGACCTCGTGATCGAAGCGGAGGGGATCTCGAAGGGTTTCGGCGACAAACTGCTCTTCGAGAACCTCTCCTTCCGCCTGCCCCCCGGGGGCATCGTCGGCATCATCGGCCCCAACGGCGCCGGCAAGACGACGCTCTTCAGGATGCTCGTCGGCCAGGAGCAGCCCGACAAGGGCACGATCAAGGTCGGCCCGACGGTCGACATCGGCTACGTCGACCAGAGTCGCGACGCGCTCGATCCCGCCAAGACCGTGTTCGAGGAGATCTCCGGGGGCCACGACACGATCGAGCTCGGCAAGAAGGCGGTGAACGCCCGCAGCTATGTGGCCCGGTTCAACTTCCTGGGGCCCGACCAGCAGAAGAAGGTGGGGACGCTCTCGGGCGGTGAGCGGAACCGCGTTCACCTCGCGAAGCTCCTGCGGGCCGGCTCCAACCTGCTGCTCCTCGACGAGCCGACGAACGACCTCGACGTCGACACGCTGCGGAGCCTCGAGGAGGGGATCACGCACTTCGCGGGCAGCGTGGTCGTGATCACCCACGACCGGTGGTTCCTCGACCGGCTCGCGACCCACATCATCGCGTTCGAGGGAGACGGTTACGTCCACGTCTGCGAGGGCAACTTCGAGGTCTACGAGAACAGCCGCCGCGAGCGGCTCGGCATCGCCGCCGACGAGCCCCATCGCTTCCGCTACAAGAAGCTCCAGCACTGATGCTGGCCTGACGCGGGCTGGTGCATTTCAGGCGGGTCAAGCGTGCTGGGTTCGGGGCCGCCCGTATGCCCTCGCCGGACGCTCGCTACGGCCCTCCAGGGCCTTCGCTCGCTCGGAGCTGCCTGCGCTCTCGGCATCCATGCCTCCGCTTGTCAGCTACGCCGGCTCGGGCACACGGGCAGCCCCTCACGGTCTTCTCGTAGGCACTCCGATGCTGAACGCTCCCGGGGGGCGTGTTCGGGGGGGGCGGGGAACGTCGAGGAGCCTCAGGTGTATCCTC
>CAZPEM010000035.1:0-24795 GCA_964585575.1 uncultured Chitinophagaceae bacterium | reverse complement strand
CCGAGATCGCCGCCGTGATCGGCATCTCGGCCAACACGGCCGCCAGCCGCTATCGATACGCATTGGAAAAGCTCCGCGGCGCCCTCGCGAAGGAGATCCGCCGATGATCGATCGACCCATGCACTCCGATCCGAACCCGCATCTCCGCCCCCACCTCGCCGCGGTCGAGCGTCGGCTCGCGCGGCGCACCCCCGCCGACCCGCCCGCCACCCTTCGAAGCCGCATCCTCGAAATGGTGCCAGCCACCAAATCTGGGCAGTCTGCGCACGCGGATTCCCTGTCTTCTCCATATTTGGTGGCTGGCACCATTTCGATTTTGGCGTTGTCGGTGTTGCTGCTGCCGCTGGTGGCGATCGCCTTTGGCTCGGCGCGGCTCGACAGGTCGCCGCCGCGGATGCTCTCGTTCGCCGAGCGGGCAAGGCTTGCCGGGATCACGATCGATTCGACGCCGGCGCCGGCTCGAGCCCCGGGCCCACTCAAGCCACTGACAGACCGCAGACCGAGGGAGTTCGGCGCTCGCGCCCTTCTTGAACGCACGCTTCTCCATGGAGATCTCTGATGGGCTACTTCATGTTCTTTCTCGCGGCCCTGTCCGCCTGCCTGCTCTGGACAGCCGCGTGCGTCGCGGCTGCGGCCCGCACCGAGCGGGCCTGGCTGCGGCGGCTGCTCGCGGCGGTGGGGATGTTCCTGCCGCTGATCCTGCTCATGCCGTGGGTCGGCCTGACGGGATTCCTGGCTGTGTCGGGAACCATGCCGACGAACAACTGGTTCGCGCCGACGCTCACCGCCTTCCTCTCGACGTTGATCGGCGGCGTCTGGATCGCGGCCGCGGGCCTGTCCGCCGGGCGGTTCACGGGAGACCGCGTCGCAGCCCGCTGGCCTGTGGTCGGCCTCGCCGGCCTCTTCGTCGCGGCGAAGCTCGTGACGGTGGGCATCCTGCTCATCCTCGAAAACGCCGTCGCCGCGCAGGCTCCCTATCTGCGGATCGAGGCGGCCCAGCTCATGGAGGCGAACCTGCCGCCGATGGTTTCCGATGCCGACAACGCCGCGACGCTCTACACGACCGCGTTCGCCGCGCTCGAAGCCGATCCGGCACGGCAGTTCGAATACGGCCGGCTCTCATCCACGACCATCGACCCATCCTCAAAAGCGGCGGCGGAACTGCTCGCCCGGCAGGCCGACACGATCGACGTGCTCCGCCGTGCGGCCGACCGCGACGTCTGCCGGTTCACGCGAGACTGGACGAGGCCCAAGCTCGACATGCTCTTGCCGGAGATAAGCACCATCCGGGTTGCCGCCCGGCTCATGGCCCTGTCCGCCAGGCGATTCGCCGCGGCCGGGCAGATGGAGGCCGCCCTCCGCGACGTCGCCGCGATCCACCGCATGGCAAGGCACGTCGGCAGCGAGCCGATCTTGGTCTCGGTGCTCGTCGGGGCCGCCATCGACCAGATCGCCGAAGAGACCTTCTGCACGATCCTGCCCAGCCTCGAGAAGGCCGATCTCACGCTGCTCGACCGACCCGGACTTCGCAACCTGCTCGACGAGGTTCCGTCGCTGCGGGCTGCCGCCTTCGGTGAAGAGGCATTCGCGCTCTCCACGTTCGCTGACATGGCGGCGGATTCGACCACCTTGGCGTCGCTGTTCCCGCCCCTCGGACTCTTCTACCGAAGCTTCCTGCTGCCCGCGGAGATCTCGGGCTATCGGGAGATCCTGCACCGCTATCAGGATCTCGCTGCGAAGAACGATACCTACGCCGAGACCAGGGACGCGGCTGCCGCGATCGATGCGTCCTCGCTCTTGGAAACCGGCTTGCTTGGCCGATTGATCGCGCCGGCGATTTCGGAGGTGTTCAAGAGCCAGTTCAAGGCGAAGGCTCGGAAACTCGCCTTGGCCGCGGTCGTCGAGGCGACCCGCAAGCGGCTCGAAACAGGCCTGCTGCCTGAGGTGCTGCCCTCCATGCCCCGCGATCCGTTCACCGAGGGCGATTATTCCGAAGAAGCGAAGCCGCTCATGTGGAAACAGGCCGACGGTCGGCTCACGGTCTATTCCGTGGGCCCCGACGGCGAGGACGACGGCGGCCCGCCCGCTCCGGGCGGCCAAACGCCCGAGGGCAACGACGACGTCGGCCTCTCGATCACGCTCTGAATCGCGATCAGCCGCCGAGATCCGGCCCGGCCAGCTCTGGAACGCCCGCCTCGAATGATGCGGCCGTGACGAACACGGCCTCGGCGGCCGTCGGATGGGCGGCGTGAAACTCGTCCACCGCCCGCTGCGCCCGTTCCGTGGTCTCGTCCCAGCTCACCTGCACCGGGATCGGCCCGCGCGGCCCCTCGACGACGAAATCGACCTCCCCCCGCCCCCGCCAGTAGGAGACGCGGCCGAACCGCCGCCGCAAGAGGAGAAACGTCGCACACTCGAGCTGCTTGCCCCGGTCGCGGCCCGTCGCCGTCACGGCCACGCGTCGCAGGCCCGTATCGACCGGATAGAACTTCCGGTTCCGCGCGAGCCGCTTGCGGGACGACCAGGCGAAGAAGGGACAGGCCATCGCAAGATACGCACTCTCGGCAGCCTCCAGGTAGAGGCCGGCAGTATCGACGGAGATGCCGAGGGCGGCGGCGGCCCGTCGAACGCTCGTCTCGGCGCCGGCCGATTCGTAGAGCATCTGCACGAGCTGCCGCAGCGGCAGGCTCGAACGCGCCGCCACCCGATCGCGCATGTCGCGTTCGACGATGTCCTGAAAATATCCCCGCAGGAGCATGTCGCGGTCGGGCGACTTCACGACCGCGGGAAAGCCTCCGCAGTCGAGGTAGTCGCCGAGCTTCGCGGCCGGCCTGGCGAGGCGGAACTCTGCAAGGTCGAACGGGAAGACCTCCACCGCGTGATGACGACCGGTGAGCGATGACCCAAGCTCTCCCGACAAAAGTTGTGCGTTGGAACCGGTGACGACGAACCGCCTGCCGCGGGGCCGGTCCAGCTGCGACCGCAGCCACCGCTGCCATCCATCCACCCACTGGATCTCGTCGAGCATGTAGGTGCAGCCGGGGCCGCGGTCGGCCTCGAACGCCTCGACCATCATGTCGAGCGTGGCGTGATCAAGCGCGCTTGCCAGCCGGGGATCCTCGAAGTTGACGAAGAGACACCGCGTGCGATCGAGCCGGTAGCGGTCGATCAACTGCCGCAGGAGCGTCGATTTCCCCGACCGTCGAACCCCCTGCACGACGAGGGCGAGATCCGGCCGGAACTCGATCGGCAGCCGCACCGACCGCGGCACGGACCGCCCGGGCGGGGCATCCCAGTGGCTCCAATCGGCGGCGACCCGTAAAAACGCGGCGGAATCCATTCCGTCGAGTTTACTCGACAGTTTTGCTGTGTCCAGTTTGCTCGACAGAGTTGATTCTGTCGAGTTTACCGCGTCAGTAGCCGGGACGCGAGAAAATCACAATTGCAGTGGGCTTGAGTGGTGTTTCGGGGAACCGCCTCCGGACGCCCAGGCCGCTCTTCCCAAGGCTCCCGAGTCGCTCATCAGCCCGACAATGGTTGCGGAAGTGCCATTGGCCGGACTATCCCGCGGTAGTGCGATTGACCATGCCATCCTCATTGCCACCAGGCAGTATACAAGGTACCATATATACAGACACGTGTGTACGACTGCTTGGAGCTTTTCCCAATGAAACCACTGAGCCCAACGGAACCGCTGACAACCAGGGTGTTCATGAACGGCAACAGCCAGGCTGTGCGCATCCCGGCTCAGCTGCGGATCGATGCAGACCGGGTCGAAATCAGTCGCACTGCCGATGGTGACCTGCTGCTGCACCCGGTTCCACTGTCCCGCGGTCGGGCGTTGCTCGAGGTGCTCGAGGGCTTCGATGACGAGTTTGTTGGTCTGCTCGAGCAAAGCAGAGCGGAGCAGCTGCCGATGCAGGAGCGGGAGTCGCTGTGAAATACATGCTTGACACCAACATCCTCATCTACCTGCTCAAGCACCGCCCCGCGGCTGTGGCCGCCCGGCTCGATGCGCTCGACGTGGACGACACGGTATGCATGTCGTTCATCACCTTTGCAGAGATGCTTGGAGGAGCCGAGCGCAGCTCACGCAAGCCCGAGGCCGTACGACGCCTTGAGCAGTTGACGCGTCTCGTGCCGGTTGCATACCCCAGTGGGATCGGCATCTGCCACCATTACGCCGAGCAGTTCACGCGGCTGAGAGCCGCAGGCACGCCGATCGGGGCCAATGATCTCTGGATCGGCTGTCACGCGCTCGCCGAATCTGCAACGCTCGTCACGAATAATGAGCGTGAGTTTCGACGACTTGCCGGCTTGTCGATGGAGAACTGGGCTGTGGCGTGAGCATGGCTTGTGCCGCCGCGATCACCCTGAAAAAAGCATGGCCCCAACAATGGTTGCGGGAGTGCCATTGGCCGGACTATCCTTCACTCCGACTGTTTTGCGTCAGGTTGCGACGACGTCGGCCACGGGCCGCGGCTTCGCGCGGGCCGCGGGGGGCGGCGGCACGCTGCCGAAGTTGTGCTCGATCGCAAAGCGGGCCATCTTCATGAGAGTGGGCTCGTCAAGCTCCGGGCAGGGGAGATGCGGCATGATCGCGTCCGTGTTCGTCCGGTCGAAGAGCGGGTCGTTCCGCAGATAGCCGCGATAGATGTCGAGTTCGGCGCCGAGCATCTCGTTGAACCAGAGGCCGTCGCGCAGGTCGGGGTCGTCGGGCCGCGCGGCCTGCGAAAACGACTCGATCGCCTTCTGGACGACGCGGCCGACGACGTCGACCGACACGGGACGCGGGTTCGTGAGGTGGTAGGTGCGGCCCCGGGCGGCAGGGATGCACACCGCATGGACGATCGCCGACGACACCCAGTCCACGGGCACGAAGTTCTTGCCGGCGGCGGGATCGACGCCGAGCATCGCGAGGAAAGCCGGTCCGCTCGTCGAGCCGATGAGCACCCGCGTAAGCAGCATGTGGCCGAGCCGCAGGGCCGCGTAGAAGCCGTGGTAGGTCGAGGTGAAGCCGGTGCAGGAGTCGCCCACGATGATCGACGGCCGGTGGATCGTGGCGGTGTCGAGGTGTTTGGCAGTCCGCACCATCTGCTCCGCCTCGACCTTGCTCCGCTCGTAATCGTTGCTGAATTCCTGTCCCTCGTCCCCCTCGTCCTCCCGCACGGTGCCGCTGCGCAGGCCGCATACGTAGGCGGTCGACACGTGGTGGAAGTGCCGCAAGCCTGCCGCGGCGGCGACCGCCAGCGTCTCCCGGGTGCCCCCCACGTTCGACCGCCACGGCTCACCGTCGCGGTCAGCACCGCGAAAGGTGAGGCTCGCGGCGTTGTGAAGCACCTCGTCGCAATGGTCGCCGATCCACTCAATCGCGCTCGCGTCGAGGCCGCACAGCGGCCGGGAGAGATCCCCCTCCAGCACGGTCGGCCTCGGCAGCGGGCGGCCGAGCTCCGCCTCCCAGCCCCGCACCATCCCCTCGACCCGCTCCGTCGCGGGTCGCTTGCGATCGCGGCGAACGAGCAACGCGAGCCCGCGTCCCTCGAGGAGCAGGTCGCGGACCATGTAGGAGCCGAGCAGACCGGTCGCACCGGTGAAAAACAGGGTTCGAGGATGAAGTGTGATCAAGATGGACTCCGATTCCAATGGTTCCGCAACCTGCGGTGAACGCCTTTATATGAGCGGCCGGGGTGCCTCACAAGCGGCCCGAAACTCCGCCGTCAGGGGTGTTCGTCTGCCCAAAATCGCCATGCCGCCACGTAGTCGGCGAGCACGCCGGCGGCCGCCGGCGGGGAAATCGTGTCGGTGTCATAGCGGAACGTGACGGTGACGCGGTTGGCGTACTCGAACAGGCCGAATCCCCAGTGCGTGCAGGGACGCAGCGGCGGCGTGCACAGCTGCATGTCGTGGCAGCGGGCCCGGTCGAGCCAGATGCAGCCCTCGTCATCCACCGGCAGCCGCTTGCGCAGCCGGCGGGACGGGTCGCTCAGGTTCGTGAGCACGGCCGTGGCGAAGCAGCGCCGCCAGCGGAGCCCGCGTCGCATGAGCCGCGGCCAACGGGCGAACGTGTGGAGCATGGAGAGCATGTCGGAGCCCGCGGCGGCCTGTCGCGGCAGCCGCAGCTGGCGGCGGGCGTCGGCCAGCAGGTCCGGCCAGTCGGTGCCGACGCCGACGCGGCGGTTGACGAACAGGTAGGTGTAGCGGTTGGCCGCCGGCATCCGCTCGTGCTCGCGACCGCGAAGGTCGACCGGCACGGTGATCCGCATGCGGGTTCCGGGCTTCACGCCCTCCTTCCGCTGCCAGCTGTCGAGCACGGTGAAGAGCAACGCCACGGCCACGTCGTTGAAGCTCGCCTCGCCCAGCCGGCGTGGGTCCTGGAGGTACCGGACGGTCTCGCGGTCGAACGTGTGCATGCAGAGGCCGATGCGGCTTCCCGGGGCCGCGTCGGCGGCCGGCCCGGCAGCCAGACCCGCTTCGGGCACGGTCGGCAGCGGCCGCGTACGGAACATGTGCAGGAGATGACGCAGCCCCCGCCACACCGACGGCTCGCATGGATGGACGTCGCGGCAGTCAAGCTGCGCAGCGTCGAGCTTCATGAAGGCGTCTTCGGTCGCCACGCCGCGGAGCACGGCGTAGGCGAGGGCGAGATCCTGGATGAACATCCTCGCCCCCTGCCCGTCGCAGCAGGCGTGGTGGAAGACGAGCGTCACGTCGCTGCCGGTGGCGGTCTCGCGGATGCAGCCCCGCAGGCCGGGCCCTTCGGCCAGGTCGATCCAGCCCGGGCCCGACTCGGGGGGCGACTCGCGTGGCACGACCTCGAGCTCGTTCCACCCCGACGCCGGGGCGTGCCAGCGAACGCCGCGCCCGTCATCGACGATCGATGCCCGCAGGAGCGGATGCCTCCCGAGGGCGAACCGAAACGCGTCGCGCATCGCCGCCTCGTCCACCGGGCCCTCGAACCGCAGAACAACCTGGAAAACCAGCGGATATCGCGGCCGATCGTCGAGCCACATGAAGAGTTCAAAGGGCGTGAGCGACCAGGCGCGTTCGGCGGAGGCCCACGGGGCGTGGGCGGCCAGCAGCGTGTCGATCGACGGCATCGTCAGAACCTCCCGGGCCTCGCGACCGGATCATGGAGAGCCGTTCGAGGGCGAAGATCGCCTCACCGCACCGGCAGGTCGAAGTCGCCCGTGCGGTCCCGCCAGACGCAGTGGATGTGGTTGGCGGGATTCCCCTCGGCGTCGGGCTGCACGTTCACGAACTCGATCGAAAAGGTCGGGCCCTCGACCCGGTACCCATGCCCCACGCCGGGCACGAGGCTGCCGGCCCAGGCGAAGTGGATGTCGTCCCATCCATGATGCACCGACTCTGCACGCCCCGCCGCAGGGCCGCCGGCCGACTCGATGAGCCGCAGCCGCTCGGTGGCGACCTCGTCGGGCATGGCCGCGCAGTAGGTCTCGACGAGCCGCCGCAGCATCGACTGCTGCGACGCCGAGAGCTCCCGGAAGGGGATGCCGACCGGCGGTTCCTCGGGAGGCTGGGCCGCTCCCGCCGCACGGATCTCCTTCGGCGGCTCTTTCGCGATCACGGCCTTCGTCCGCTGCGGCCCGTCGAGCGAGGAGAGCAGATCGAAGGCGAGCGTCTCCTCGTCGCGGAGCACGCGGTCGCCCGCGACGGGCAGTCCGTCGAACGTGGTCTTCACCTCCGCGGGGTTGGCCCCCATGAACTGCGGCGTCGAATCGACGAGCACGCCGTCGCGGATCGTGAAGTTGAGCGAGAGGTGATGCCCCTCCACCGAAAGCCCCCAGCGGCCCTCGTCGGCGGGTGTGCCGAAGATCGTCAGGAAATATCGCTTCGGGTCGCGGATGTTCTTGGCCTTCGCTCCCTCGAGACGCCGCAGGATCTCGTCGAGCTTCATGATCGTGATCGATTTGTCGTAGCCGGCCTGCGAGAGGGCCGATCGCACGAGTTTCAATGCGGCCGCCTCCTGGGCTTCGTTCATGTCGCGAAGCTGCACTCCCTTGCGGTCGTTCTTCGGCACGAAGTGCCAGTCGGTCCGCGAGGGGCTCGCGAAGGGCTGAACCGCCTTCGCCTTTTTCTCGGCATCGAGCGTCGAGAGCCAGTCGATCGCGGCGCGTGCCATCGATTCGGCCGCGGGCGGACGGCGAAACGCTCCCCACAGCGGTGGCGCGGCCATGGCGGCCAGGAGGAGAACGACCGCGGCGGCAAAGGCGGCGGGTCGAAGAGGGGGAGTCGTGGTCATCGTCGTTTTTCCGAAGTGCGTGAAGTCGGCCATCGACCCGCAAGCAGCTTCGCGAGCAGATCGCCGACACCGATCGACTCGGCCATGCTCCGCATCTGCTCAACGTCGAGCGATTGTTCGTGCAGGGCCACCATTTTCGACACGTCGTCCCACTGCCGCTCAGACGTCTCGTTCGTCATCCGAAACCTCTCCAGCTTGGCGACGATGGAATCCTCCACCGTCGCGATCGGCACAGTCAGCCCGGCCCCCTCGATGATGTCCTGATCATTTGCTCGGTCCATCGCCGCGAGATCGAAGGGCCTTCCACGGTTCACGAACACATCGATTTTATATGACGTTGGCAAGTGAATCAGGTTGAAGCACGATTTTCGCTGCACGGCCTGCTGCACGGCGGAGAGGCTGATGTAAAACTCCTCGCCAAAGGATTCCGCGAACGAGGCGACGTCGGCCTCCGCGAGGTCGCAGACCAAATCGACATCCATCGTGGAACGGATCGCTCCGTGAAACGTGCTGGCAACGCTGCCACCGACGTAAAACCTTACTCCGAGCCGGCGGAAGGCTTCGGCGACGGGCCGCAGGGCCACGATCAAGTCGTCGCCGTCGCTCACGCCTGCCGCTCCTGCTGCCAGCGTCGCACGTTGTCGGCGAGAGATGCGCCGTGGGCGATCTCGAGGTACTTCAGCTGCACCTCGGCCGGGGAAAGCGAGGGGTGCCGGCGGCGGATGGCCGCAAACGCCTGCAGTTTCGCGAGACGGGACATCGCACTGCCCTTCCGGATCCGTTCCTGTGGCGACAGCTTGCGAAGCTGCCGCACCTGAACGGCCTGCGCCTCCGTGCACGTGTCGGTGGTGTAGATCGGCGTCGGCATGGCACCTTTCGGGTCAGTCGTGATCCCGGCCGGGGTCGCGGTCGTGGTGGGCCTGGTCCACGTGCACGTGGACATCCGGATGCTCCTGAAAATACCTGCCCCACGCCTCGTCCGAAACCCCGGCACCGTCGAGGTAAAGCGTCCGCAGGCCCGGCAGCCCCGCGATGGCGGCGAGCCCCTCGTCACCGATGGCCACGTCGATGAGGTGGAGCGACTCGAGCGATTCGAGCGTTGCCACCGCTTCGCCCACCTCCCGGCCGGCGAGGTTCGGGCCGCCGATCCGGAGCGAGCGGAGCGTGGGAACCGCCCGCAGTGTCCGCAGGCCCACGGCCGTGCAGGCGGCCTGCGGAACGTTTAGGTGCGCGAGGTTTCGGCAGCGGGCGATCGCTCGAAAGCCGGCGTCGGAAAGCGGCGACTCCCGCAGCACGAGCCGCTCGATGTCGGGGAGCGTGGCGAGGATCTCCGCCCTCGCGTCGTCGGCGACGCCACGCCGCAACCGCAACTCCCGCAGGCCCGCGAGGCCGCGGAGCGACTCCCACTCGGCGTCGGTGAGGGGTGAATCGGCCACGATCCGCGACGCCCTGCCATCCCGGACGGCCGCACGCTGCTCGGTGAACGGCCGAGCGGAGCCTTCCGGGGGGCGTGCCGCCGGCCCGCCGCATCCGACGACGAACGCGACCGAGACGATCGACGCGAGCGGCTTCGCCACCGTCATACCTTCACGTGCTTCATGGCGTCACGGCGTGGCACACCGTCTCCTTCGTGCATCCACCCCGCAGTATGATGCCGGGAACCTCCGTCGCAAAAGCTGCGGCACGGCCTCACGGATGACCGTCTCATGGAAGCGTTCGCCTCGAAGCTGCCCGATGGAACCGTCTCGCGGGTGAGGGCGGTGCTTCGCGGCCACCGCGTCGTCGTGCGGCTGAGCCCGCCGCGGCGGACGAAGCTCGGCGACCACCGCCCGCCGGCCCGGGGCGTGCCACACCATCGCATCACGGTCAACGAGGATCTCAACTCCTACGCCTTCCTCATGACGCTCCTCCACGAGATCGCCCACATGACGACCTGGGAGCTTCTGCGGCCACGGTCCCGCCGGCACCGGCCGCACGGCCCGGAATGGAAGGGCGAGTTCGCCCGGTTGCTCGACCCGTTCGTCTCGTCGGCGATCCTGCCGGACGATCTCGCGGCGGCGGTCGCCCGCTCGATGCAAAACCCGACCGCCGCCAGCTGCACCGACCGCGATCTCGCGATCGCGCTCTCGAAGTACGACCCGCCCGACCGGTCGCGGCTGCGGCTCGAGCAGTTGCCCCCGGGCAGCATCTTCCGCGTCGACAGCGGCCAGGTCTTTCGGCTCGGCCCCCGGCTCCGCAGCCGCTACCAGTGCTTCACGCAGCCCGGCAACCGGGAGTACCGTGTCCACTCGCTCGCCCGCGTCGAGCCGCTCGCGCCGCGGCGGTAGGATGTCGTCCATCAATCGCGGAACCGACGCGGAACCGACCTAGGAGACACGAGCATGATCCGGCCGTCGCCCTGCCCCAGTGTGATGACGAACACCTTCCTCTGGATTGTCGGCTTTCTTGCGATGCCCGCTCTTTTCGCATCGGAGCCGTCCCGAAAAATGAACCCGACATTTCGTCCGCCCACGCAACGCTCATTCGGATCGCTCGCCGACGGAACCGCCGTCTCCCTCTACACACTCGAAGTGCCCGGGGGCTGGCGGGCCGAAGTGACCGACTACGGGGCGATCCTCACGAGGCTGCTCGTTCCCGCCGCGGGCGAGGGGAAGCCCGTGGACGTCGTGCTCGGATTCGATTCGCTCGCTGGCTATCTTGCGGGTCATCCGTACTTCGGGGCGACCTGCGGCCGCGTCGCCAACCGGATCGCCGGCGGCACGTTCGACCTCGACGGGAAGCGGTACGCGGTCGCCAGGAACAACGGGCCCAACCACCTCCACGGCGGCCTGGCGGGCTTCGACAAGAAGTTCTGGAAGGCGACGCCTCTGGTCTCCGAACGCGGCCCGGCCATCGACTTCGAGATGATGTCACCCGACGGTGACGAGGGCTATCCCGGCACGATCACGGCCCACGTCACCTACACGCTGACGCCCGACGGCGAACTCTGGGTGGAGATGTCGGCCACGACCGACAAGCCGACGATCATCAACATGGCCCACCATTCCTACTGGAACCTCGCCGGTCAGGACTCGGGCTCGATCAACGACCACGAGCTCTCGGTCACCGCCGACACCTACCTGCCGGTCGATGCCGGCGGCGTCCCCACCGGCGAGTTCGCGCCGGTGGCCGGGACGCCATTCGACCTGCGGCCCGAGCGGAGTGCCGCGGCGAAGCTTGGCGAGGCGATCGCCGCGATCCTCGCGACCGCCGGCGGCAAGAATTCGGGCGGCATCGACCACAACTTCGTCGTTCGCGGCTGGAAGCCCGACGGCAGTCTGCGGTCGGTGGCCCTGCTCCGCGACCGAAAAAGCGGCCGCACGCTCGAGATCCTTTCCGATCAGCCCGGCATCCAGGTCTACACCTCCAACTACCTCGACGGGAGCCTGAAGGGCAAAGGGGGCGGGGCCTACGGCAAGCACGCTGCGGTCTGCCTCGAGACACAGAAGTATCCCGACTCGATCCACCATGCCGACTGGCCGACAATCCGGCTCGACCCCGGACGGCTCTACCACCACACGATAGTTCATCGGTTCGGCAGCCACTGACACATTGCGGTCAGCCGCGGCTCATTCCCAAGCCCTGACCGCTCACGATGGCGTGCGGCTTCAGGCCGCCCAACAACCTTTCCGGGCCCGCGGCCCGTTCGTAGGCAGCCCAGGCCGTTCCGGGCGATCCGGGCAAACGGATCAGTTCGATCGGCCCCAGCTGGCCGAGATCCCGGGCGTAGCCGTAATGGACGTTGGCCCGCAAATGACGGTCGAGCGTCTCGGCCAGCGCCGCGCAGCCGGTGTCATCGGCGGCCTCCACCAGGAAGCGGTAATGAAGGCGGTCCGGTCCGGTCCCCGGTCGGGCCGCGTTGCCGCCGGTGACCGGGGCCAGGGCGGCGTAGGTCGCGGCCACCCCGCATTCCCGCAGGCAACGTGCAATGCACTCCTGTACGAAGGAGTCGTGCAGCTTCTCACCGACGAGATCGCTCGTGAGGTCGCCGCGTCCCACGAATTGCGCGAGAGGACATTCGTTGAGCCGCCCCACGATCTCGATCGTGTCGCCGAGCGGATACCGATAGAGTCCGCCTCCGGTCGTAATCAGCACGTCATATCGCCCGCCGACGTCGAGTTCGTGGGCGAGCACCGACCGCGACGAGTCGCCCACGGGAAGAAACTCGAGGAAATGCGAGCGGATCGCCAACGCGCAGCCCGCCGTGCCGACGACCGGAAAAGTGACGCAGGCCTCCGTTGCCATCAGGCCCTTGGGCTGAAACTCGATCGCGCCGCACTGCGACCGAAGCCTCTCGGCAAAGAGCCGTGACGGTCCGTCCATCCAGCAACTGACGAGGGCGAGGTGCGGCCAGAGCGTCCGGCAGATCTCGGCGGTTGCCGCCCCGCGTGCCACGAGATCCTCGATCTCCCTCGCCCGGTCGTGATCGGGCCGACGACGCATCGCCCCTGCCGCCGCGGCAGTCGTGCCATCGTGGATGTCGCGGATCAGCGCAGGAGCCTCCTGGAGCAGCAGGTCGAGCAGGGCCGAGAGAAAGGTCGGGCTCCACACCGAGACGAGCGACAGATCCCGGGCGCAGAGCAAATGGAGGAGCGTCGCGTGGCGGAACTGCGGCACGTCGAGCTGCCGGGCCAAGCCGGGCGGCGTGGCCAGCACGGCGCGGGCCAGCCACCGCTCCGCAAGCCCCAGGTACACGGTGTCGTCCTCGAAGCCGATCGGCAGTCCCGCGGACGAGCGACGACCCGGGCCGAGTGCGGGCGAGACCGACCAGTAGGCACGTCCGGCGCGGATGGCGGGCCGCTCCCGGTAGAGGTTGCCGATCCAGGCGGCCACCGCCCGCTGGTATTCGCGTCGCAGCGACCGTGTGCTCGGAATGAGCTTTTCGCCCTGGGTGCTGCCACTGGTCGGCTGGAGATTGAGCACCGGCTCGGCGGTGAGAACGGCCCGCTCGCCACGGGCAATCCGTTCCACCGCCGCCGCGACCGCCGCGGCGGAGCCCGTTGGCACTTGTTCGCGATACTCGTCGGGGCGACGAATCGCGTCGAAGCGGTGTCGTCGGCCGAACTCGGTGTCGCGGTTGCGGACGAGCGTATCGCGGAGGACAGCCCGCTGTGCCTCGGCCACCCCGCGGGTCGCCGCCAGAAACCGCCTCCATTCCGGTCTGCAGCGGGCCATCCATGCCGTGTTGACGACCCAGGCGAACCGGCTCACGAAGACACCGTCGCCGTGGCCGCGTCGATCACCCGCCAAGCGGCGGGCGTGAAGTTGTCACGATCGAGCGGCGCGAGACAGCAGAGCTCGTCGCCCCGAGCGTGGCCCGGATTGGCGTTCACGAAGAACTGCACATGTGGGTCGTCGAGCCGCGATGCGTCCACGGGCGCGACGTCGGGCCGCAGACGGCAGCCGTTCTCCGCCGCGACGACGATCCGCCGAGCCGGATCGTACCGCGAACCGAACCGCGCCCGCCCGAGCGAGTCGAGCATCGCGGCCGCCTCCTCGGGCACTTCCCGGCCGGGCCTCGGGTGATACTCCCGAAAAAACATCGGCAGGAAGCGGTAGGTCTTGTAGCCCTTCGAGATCAGAAACCAGCTCAGTCGCCGCCCGGCATTGGCGTCGATCAGCCGCAGCGCGAGCGCGCCCCAGAAGCCCGCCAACGCCGTCGTGCGACGGTAGGGGGCGGCCACGACGGTGTCGCCGGAGTAGAGCACGAGGGCGTCGGCATGCCCTGGAACGGGCAGGAGTGCCTGCGTCGAAAATCCGACGAGCCGTCCGTCCGAGAGTCGCAGGGTGATCACCCACTGTTTCTCGGCGAGATCGCCGTGAAACTGCGTCGGCTCCAAGCCCTCGTAGTGGGCCTGCATCAGGCACCACAGCTGCCGGCGATCGGCCGCCGTCAGGCCGACGACCGGCTCGATGGCTCCGATGCATGGCCGCGTCGAATCCGTCGCCATCTCAGAGGCAGCCCTGTTCAAGATGGATGGCGTGATCCGCGTCCCATTCACCGAGCAAGCGTTCATTCCAACTTACCAGGTGAATCGCCGTTTCGTACGTGCCCCCGAGGCCCCGTGGGAACGCGGCCGCCAACGGGCAGCGGGCGTCGAACCCGAGCAGGGCAACCGTCGCCGTGTCGGCATGCGAGCGGGCGGCGGCCGCCACCAGGGCCCGGGCCACGTCCGCCCGGTCGTCTTCGACGACGAACAGGCTGCCGAATCCGCAGCGAAGCGGCGTGCCCGGCCGCGGCAGCCGCGGCAGGCCCCGGCAGAAAGCGGCGCAGTCGAGGATCGGCCGCAACCACCGCAGCCGCCACGGATGGTTCTCGACGACGATCTGCCTGAACGCGGTCTGATCCCAGAGCGCGAAGGTGCCGACGATCCGTCCGCCCTGCACCGCCATGTGGATGTCCTCGACCCGCAGCCCGCGAAACGTGCCGCCTTCCTCGAAGTCGCGCTCGGCCACCGCGGCGAACAGATCGCGGCGCCGACCCAACGTGTTCAGGAACCGGACGATGTCGGGAAGATCCTCCGGCCGGGCCGGCCGCACCCCGAAGCCGCGGTCGTAGCCGCGGCAGCGGGCCAGCGGCAGGCCGCGGGTCAGCCAGGTGGCGATGCGTCGATAGACCGGCAGGCCGGCCCGGCCGCCGAGCAGCGTCCGGGAGGCGGTCTCGTTGCCGCTCGCCAACGAAGTGACGTAGACCGCTGCCCGGCCATCGCCGTCGAGTTCCCGCAGAAACCGGAAGCCGCGGGCGACGAGCCCGATGCCGCGGTGGTCGCGGTCGAGCCGGAGGCTTCCCAGATAGCCGATCGGCAGCACGCTGCCGTGGTGGTAACGGTCGCGAATCGACCTCGTGCCGAGGCCGATGATGCCGCCCGTCGAAAGGTCGCGACAGATGATCGTCTGGTGAAACTGCCCCTCCACCTCCGCTGCGGCGAAAAAGCTCGGCTCGCGGCGGAACCCAAGCCGGACCTGGCCGGGCAACGGATTGCGGGCGAGCACCGCCCGCAAGGAGGCGTCGTCGTCGGGCCCGGCGAGTTCAAACCGATACCGTGACATGCTCCGCACGGGCGGACTCCAGCAACGTTCCCGTCCAGCCTTCGTCCCCGAGCGGCAGGCCGTCGCGCCCCTCGGTGTCCCGGTGGTGCATCGCATTGATCAGCCAGTAATTCAGCCACATCCCCGGATCCCGGTAGTTGACCCGGTGCAGCGACCGCCTGGCTATGCTCGACCACGAATAGAACTCCCGCCGCGCCAGGGAGCAGGCCCGTTGCAGCTCCTCCGGCGCCATCCGCGCCGGCTGGAAGGGCACCATGCCGTAGCGATAGCGGTCGTCGAGCCACCACGGATCGAAGAGCATGCGGCCCTCGCCGCGGAGCCGCTCGTAGAGCGGCGTGCCGGGGAACGGGGTGATGTGATTGAATGCCGCGATGAACATCCCTTCCTCGCGGGCGAAACGGACCGCCGCGGCGAAGGTATCGGGCGTGTCGGAGTCGTACCCGAACACGAACGTGCCGTACACGCGGAGACCATGTCGCCGGAGGTTGGCCAGCGCCGCCCGCGGCCCGCCGCGCATCAGGTTGAAGCCCTTGTTCATCTCCCGCAACGACTCCGGCACCAGCGACTCCAGCCCGATCAGGATGCCCTGGCAGCCGCTCCGTCTCATCAGCTCGAGCGCCTCGTCGTCGAAGGCCACGTTGATCGCCGACTGGCTCACCCAGCGGATCCGCAGCGGGATCAGCGCTCGCATCAGTTCCTTCGCATCGTCCAGCGACGACGTCAGGTTGTCGTCGATGAAGAACACGAGCTCGCGGCCCGTGCAGGTGCGTCGCACCTCCTCGACGACCCAGGCGACCGAGCGGTGGGTGTGGGTCGCCGAGTAGTAGGACTGGATGGCGCAGAAATCGCAGCGGAACCTGCAGCCGCGGGAAAACTCGATCAGCCTCAGCGGCAGATAGCGCTTGCCGCGAAAAATGCTCCGGTCGGGGTCGGTCGGCGGAAGCCGCGGCCGGTCCTGGGAACGATAGACCGGCTGCAGTCGGCCGTTCCGATGGTCGTCGATGAGCTCGGCGAGCACGCCCTCCGCCTCCCCGATCACGATCGATTCGCAGTGGGAGGCCACCTCGTTCGCGCAGAGCGTGGCGTGAAACCCTCCCATCACGACGGCCACGCCCCGGCGGCGGTATTCGCTGGCGATCTGGTAAGCCCGCTTCGCCGTGTAGGTCTCGACGCTGATCAGAACGAGGTCCGTCGGCTCGTCGAACGGGATCGGCTCCATCCGATCGTCGTAGAACCGCCGCTCGACGTCGGCGGGCAGGAGCGCCGCCAACACCGCGGCCGGAAGCGGCTCCATCTGCCAGCTCCTCATGTAGCCCTTCATGCCGCGGAAGCGGCCGACGCACGGATGCACGATGGTGACGCGGAAGCGGCCCGGCGAGTTCACGACACCAACTCCAACGGCGCCGGCTCCGCACGACGGCCCGATGCCGCCGAGAGTGGATCCATCCAGACGTCGCACGAATAGAAGCGGTGAAGATTGTTGGCGTAGAAGCGATAGCCGATGTTCGTCGTCAGCGCGACGTGCCAGGGGGCCGCGGTGCGGCGGAGCCGGGAGGCCATGCTCGACCAGCGATAGGCATGCTTCCAGGCCGACTCCGTTCCCCGCACCAGCTGCTCGACCGTCATTCGGGCCGGTTGAAACACGGCATGTTGCCCATCGTAGAGTTCCCAATTGCGGGTAAGGATCCGCCGTTCCCCGTCGAGTCGCCGGTAGAGCGCCGTGCCGGGAAACGGCGTGAGGATGGCGAACCGGGGCAGATCGATGCCCACGTCGACCGCGAATCGGGCCGTCTCGAGGAAAACCTCGGGCGTGTCATCGTCCATGCCGAAGACGAAGCATCCCTGCAGGGCGATCCTTCGCTCGTGCAGCCGCTCCACGACCCGGTGGTAGTTTTCCGGCGCGTTGAACGCCTTCGAACTCGATCGCAGGTTCGTGGCCGAGATCGACTCGAGCCCCATCAGCAGGCCCCGGCATCCGCTGCGTGCGGCGAGGTCTAGCAGCGGCAGATCGTCGCAGAGCAGGGTCGTCGCCAGGCCATACCATTGAAGCCGCAGGGGAACGAGGGCCGTGAAGAGTTCGGCGGCGTAGTCCTTGTGGGCGATCAGGTTGAGGTCGATGAAGATCGCCTGCCGGGCCCGCTGCCTGCGGATGTCGTCGACCACTTCCCCGACGGGACGATGCAGGGGCTTCCGGCCCCACGCCGAAGGAACCACGCAAAAGTCGCAGTTGTGGACGCACCCGCGGGTCGCCTCGAACACGTTCGAAGTCAGGTACCGCGACGAGGGAAGCACCGACCGGTCCGGCGGCGGCCGGCGGGCGAGGTCGAGCCCCGGAGCCTGCACGTAGCGGGGCTTCAGTTCGCCGTGGACGAAGTCTCGCAGCAACCGCGGCCACTCATCCTCGGCATACCCCACGACGACGCTGTCGGCATGGGGCTGGGCATCGTCCGGAACCAGAGTGACGTGCGGACCGCCGAGCACGACCGGAATTCCGCGTTGCCGGAACTCGGCGGCAAGCGAGTAGGCGCGGGGCGCCGTTCCCGTGATCACCGTCATCCCCACGAGATCCACGTCGATGCCGGTGTCGATGTCGGCGATGCCCTCGTCGATGCAGACCACCTCCGCGCCGAGATCCGGAGGCACCAGCGCCGCCAGTGTCGGCAGGGTGAGCGGCTTGTAGCGGAGCGATTTGCCGAAGATGCCGCCGCGGTGCCGGTAGAGCGGGCCCTTCGGCGACACCAGGGCGATGCGGAGGCGGCGTTTGATCATGGTTCACCGATTCGCGGCGGCCGGCGTTCGTGCCGCCGTGTCGAGCCCGTGCCAATGGCGAAGTATACCGGCGGCCAGGAAGCGGAAGTCCCAGCGATCGCTCGCGTAGTGATCCGCACCCCACAGCGGCAGGATCGTTCCCGGAAAGCCGAGCACGTCCTCGAGCAGCATCACGCCGTCGTTCGGCCCTTCGGCGGCGAACCGCGAGTGCCACGACCTCGCATACCTGCTCGTTGCATGCCTTCGGAGAGGAAATCCCACCACGTGCACGACCTCCATGTGAGCCGGGATGCCCACGTCGAACGCGAGGCTTCCCGCCGCCCCGCGGGCGAGTTCCGTGAAGCACCGGTAGTCGCGTCCCCGCCAGCGGAAGATCGACCAATTCAGCCAGTCGATCACCCGCCGGGTGCGAACCCAGTTCACGAGCGGCGACCCGGCCAGGATGCCGCCGACGCTCACCCACAGCGAAACCGATCGCAGCGCCCCGGGATCATCACGCAGGACGCACTTGATCTCCGCACCGCCGCGGCTCAGGGATACGAGGGCACACTCCCCGTCCCCGTGCTCCCGCAGCGCCCGCCGGACGATGGCCGTGTTCTGTTCGAGCGTGCCGCAGCTGCGGGTGGGGACTCGTTGCACGCGGATGTGGAGCGATTCCAGTTCGCGGATCATCGACTCGCCGCCCGCTCCCGTCTCCGGATGCTCCTCGTAGAAGGCACCGGGAACCACGAGCACGGTCAGGCGTCCCGCCGCCGCTTGGATCACGTCGGGCGATGGCCCCGCCGCCGCGCCGGCGAAGAAGGCCTCGATCGCGGGCCCTTGATCCGGAGCCCCGAGCAACCAGGCGTAGACGGCGGCGGTGGCTCGATCGACGCCCCGGCGGCGGGCGATGTCGCGGATCGTTTCGGCTGCCAGACCTCGGTCGGGAGGGCAGCGGGACACGTCCGGCTCCCGGGCCTCCTCGAGGATCAGTCGCCATTCGTCGTCCGGGATCGAACTGCCCGCAGGAGGCCGCAGAGGCCCGGCGGCACCATTGCCCCGCTCCCGAACAACAACGTCCGACTGCGTCATGGCGGGGAAGACGGACATCAAATCGAGCCGCCGCGGCCGCGGCGGAAACCATGGTTCAACGCGGCCGTCGTTTCGACAACAGCAGGCCTGCACCCAATCCGATCAGGGGGCCGCCGATACCCAGCCCGATGGCCAGCGTCGTCGCCCAGGATCGGAGGGCGCCGAGCACGGGATTGTCGAAAATGTTCGCCGACACGTGAAAACTGCCGATCTGCCAACGGCCGTCGGCCCGAACGAGCGTCGCCGTCCACTTGCTCTCGAGGTGGAGTTTGGTCCCGCTCGCGAGATCGAAATCGTCGGTGAGCGTGCCGCACGCGACGGCCGCGTCGTCGCCATGGAGAATCGCCGAGCCATCGACGCCGAGCGTGCTCTTCACGTCGCGAACGATCCGCGACTCCCCCGTCATCATGTCGTTGAAGAACTGCCGCACCTCGTCGCGACCCCGGGCCCTGAAGCCGTTCTGCCAGGTCGCGATCACGTCGGGGTGGACGTGGGCGAGCACGCCATCGATGTCACGGGCCTCGTAGGCACGGATGACGGCTTCCCGCAAGGCAAGCAACTCCCCCCGAACCGCCTCGCTCTCGTCGGCGGCCTGCACGGACCGGCATGGACACTCCGTCATGGCGACCGCGCCGGCAACCAAGCACGCCCAGAAGCCGGCCATCGCTCGCGGGCGATCAGGCCTCGGGGCCGCCGCACGGCAGCGCGCAGAGGATCCGGATGTAATCGGCGATATCACGATCTTCACGAACGAGGCTCTGCGGTTGCACATGGGTTCCACTCATCCTCGGGATATCGGAACGGAGAAATCGACGGATCAACTGCAGTCGAACCGCGGTCCTGACCCGGTCGAGCAGCCGGCCGCGGGGCCAGCCTCGGCTGCGGCGGGCCAGCACCATGATATGGGCGATCGTGAGCCAGGGGCCGCGAGGCTCGAGAAACAGCATGCCCCAGGTGCGGGCGCGGGCCAGGGTCGCCCTGGCCAGAACCACCGTGCCGCCCCACTCGGTCACTTGGAGCCTTACTTCCGGCCCACCCGCGGCCCGGGTGAAGCGGTCGGACCAGGAACTGCCCTCGATCGCAAACACGAATTCGGACCTCTGCACGAAGGGGGCGGGATGCTCCACCACGCCATCGGCGAGCAGCCGCCGATCGTGCGCGATGCGGAAGTGCTGACGATCGACCGAGTTGATGGACACCATGTACCAGGGAGCCCGCAGTTCCTCGCAGATCGTCCTGCTGGGGGCGAAGTCCTCCAAGTCTTCGCCGTCGAAGAACGGCAGTTCGAAGAGCGGCTTGTCGCCGAAAAAGAAGTAGACCTGGCCATGCCGCACCCTGGTCGGGTAACGAGGCACCCTCGCGAACCCAGGGGAAGTGTCATTGCACGGAATCTCCACGCAACGCCCATCGACCCCGAACCGCCAATGATGGAAGGGGCACTGGATCGACTCTCCCACCACGCAGCCGCCGCCCAGATCGGCATGCATGTGCGGGCAGTGGGCGTCGAGCACCGCCACCTCCCCGGCGGCAGTGCGAAACGCGACCATGCGCCGGCCGAGCAGCGGCTTCGAAACCGGACGGGCGGCGATTTCCGCCAGGGATCCGAAGCGATACCATGACGCGGGCCAGAGTGGAATCGAACCCCACGCCCCCATCGCGAGTCGGTCTCCCTCGGCTGCCCGGTTCGACTCGATTTGCATCGTCTTGGATCTTTCCCACCTTCCATCCGCGGGGCTCTGACGAGGTCGCTCACCGATGGACGCCGCCACCTTATACCCGATCCCAACCCGCCGCAACGCGTGCATCATCGCCGTCCAGGTGGCGATTTTTCTCCTCATCGTGAAGGCCGCCGCGGCCGCCGTCGCAGCCTGGCAGGTCGCCGCGCTGGCCGCGGCATTCGCGATTCTCGGCAACTCGATCTATGCGGTCATTCACGAGGCCGAGCACGGCATGCTGCATCCCGACCGGCGCATCAACGACTGGCTCGGGGCCGGGCTGTCGCTGCTCTTTCCGGCCCCCTACCACCTGATCCGCCAAGGACACCTCGGACACCATCGCCGCAACCGGTCGGATGACGAGGCGTTCGACTGTTACTTCGACGGCGATCGGCCGTGGCTGAAGCGGCTCATCCTCTACGGGATCATCACCGGCTGCTACTGGATCCTGGTGGCGTGCTCGAACGTCCTGGTGCTCGTCGTGCCTTTCCTGTTCGCGAAGCGGTGGTTCGAATTCGACAGGCCGAGCGCCGCGTTCATGGAGTCGCTCGACCCGAGATTCTTTCGGCTGATCCAACTGGAGGGAGCGGCGGCGATCCTGCTTCATGCCTTTCTCATCTGGTTCTTCCGCGTTCCCCCGCTCGTCTATGCGGCCGTCTATTTCGGATTCGGTTTTTCCTGGTCGGCGATGCAGTACGTGCACCACTACGGCACCGATCGCGACGTCGTCGAGGGGACCCGCAATCTCCGCTTCTTCGGCTGGATCGATTCGGTCTGGCTGAATCACAACTGGCACCTTGTTCACCACCGGCAACCGAACGTTCCCTGGCCGTATCTGCCCGCCTTGGGGGCCGGCTCGGGCGAGCCACGCGATTCGCTCGTGTGGCACTACCTGAGGATGTGGCGCGGTCCCCGCCATACGGCGACGCGGCTTGCCACTCCGGCGACCACGTCAGGAGGCGGAAGATCCGATGGCTGAACGGCCGCGACTGCGCGACGCCATCGGGCAGTGGATCTTCCGGCTCGTCCACGACCGCAGTCTCGTCTACGGCTGCTGCTGGGAGGATCCTCGGGCCGACCTCGCCGTCCTCCAACTCCGCGATCACGATCACGTTCTCGTGATCACGTCGGGCGGCTGCAACGCCCTGGACTACCTGCTCGAGCAGCCGGCGCACGTCTTTGCCGTGGACGTCAATCCTCGGCAGAATGCGCTGCTGGAATTGAAGGTGGCGGGCATCCGCGGACTCGACTGGCATGATTTCTTCGCGGTCTTCGGCGCCGGGCGACACCCCCGCATCCGCGAACTCTACCGGGAGCGGCTCCGCGACCTGCTGCCGGAGCCACATCGCGGCTACTGGGACCGGGCGATCGGCATGTTTCGCGGGCCGCCGGGCTTCCACTTCCGCACGACTTCGGGCTGGTTCGCGCGGCTGTTCGGCCTCTACATCGACCACGTGGTCGCGGCACGCGAGCCGATCGAGCGGCTGCTGGCAGCCACGAGCATGGCCGAACAGATCGAGATCTACGAACGCGAACTGCGGCGGCGGTTCTGGGGGCCGTGGCTGGCGTACTTGCTGAGCCGAGACACGCTCCTCGCGCTCACCGGCATTCCCCCGCAGCAGCGGCGGCAGGTGCAGCGGTTCTCGCCCGACGTCCAGGACTACCTGCGACGTCAGGCAGAGCGTGTGATCTACGGCCAGCCGATCAGGGAGAACTACTTCTGGCGGCTCTACCTGACGGGCGCCTTCACGCCGGACTGCTGCCCGCGATACCTGCAGCGGGAGTCCTTCGAGCGACTCAAGGGCCTGGTCGATCGGCTCTCCACGCACACCGCGACAGTCGAGCGTTTTCTCGCCGTCGGGACGGGCCCCATCTCCCGGTTCGCGCTGCTCGACCACATGGATTGGTTGACGGGGCCCCGCGCGACGGAGTTGGCCGCAGAGTGGCAGGCGATCCTGGACAGGTCGAGCCCCGATGCGCGGATGCTCTGGCGAAGCCTCGGGCTGCGGACGGATTTCGTCGATGACGTCGTCGTGCGGCATCGCGGCGGGCCGGCGCGGCTGGCCGATCTGCTCGAGCATGACACGGCGGCGGCCGATCGTGTCCGCGCGACCGAGCGGGTGACCGCCTACGGCTCCGTCACGGTCGCCGGCTGGAAGCCGGGGGTGTTGCCGCTCGGGGGACGCGGGCCGACGGCATGAAGCTCCTGAGAACGATGGCACTGCTCTCGCAGTTCCTGACACGGCCGATCCGCGGGGCGAATCATGCCGAACGCCTGGAGAGCTTTTACGGCTATCAGACCGCCGAGTACGACGAGTTCCGGCGGACGTTTCTGCTCGGCAGGGACGAACTGGCGAGCCGCCTGGAGTTTCCCGCCGGTGGCCGCTGGTGCGACCTGGGCTGCGGCACCGGCTATCTGCTGGAGGCTGCCGGTCCCGCGGCGCGGGAACTCGCGGCGATTTACCTCGTCGATCTGTGTCGGCCGCTGCTCGTGCGGGCCGACTCGAGGATCTCCGCGGGGTCATGGGGCAACGCCCGCACGATCCGCGCCGATATCGCCCGGTGGCGACCGAGCGAGCCGGTGGACGTGGTCACGTTTTCCTATTCATTGTCGATGACGCCGGACTGGTTCGCGGCGATCGACGCGGCCCGGGAAATGCTGCGGCCGGGCGGACAGATTGCCGTGGTCGATTTTCACGTCGTCGGGCGACATCCCCCGGTTCCAGGGCCCCGCCGTCAATCCTGGCTGACCCGGGCTTTTTGGCCGGCATGGTTCGACATCGACGACGTTCATCCAAGCCCGGATCATCTTCCGTACCTGCTGTCACGTTTTGAAATGTGCTGGTTCGCGGAGGGACGGTCGCGCGTGCCGGGCATGCCCTGGCTTCGGCCGCCGTACTACTGCTTCCTCGGCCGCCGGCCGGCGTGTGACGAGGCCCGTCAAGTGTCACACGGGCCCGCGGGCGAGGCCCGTCAAGTATCACACTGGCCCGCGGGCGAAGCTGCGGCCGGTCAACTGTCGTAATAAAGGCAAAACTCATACGGATGCGGCCGCAGCCGCATCGGCGCGATCTCCTTCTCCCGCTTGTAGCGGATCCAGGTCGCGATGACGTCGTCGGTGAAGACGTCGCCGCGGAGGAGGAACTCGTGGTCCCGCTCGAGCGCCGCAAGCGCCTCTTCGAGCGATCCCGGCGCCTTCGGCACGTTCACGAGTTCCTCCGGCGGCAGGTCGTAGATGTCGCGGTCGAGCGGCTCGCCGGGATGGATCTTGTTTTGGATTCCGTCGATCGCCGCCATCAGGATCGCCGAGAAGGCGAGGTAGGGGTTGCAGGTCGGGTCTGGGCAGCGGAACTCGATCCGCTTCGTCTTCGGGCTCGCGGAATACATCGGGATCCGGCAGCTCGCCGAGCGGTTCCGCTGCGAGTAGGCGAGGTTCACCGGCGCCTCGTAGCCCGGCACGAGCCGCTTGTAGCTGTTGGTGGTGGGGTTGGTGATCGCAAGCAGGGCGGGAGCATGGGCGAGGATGCCGCCGAGCGCGTGGATCGCCGTGTCGGAGAGACCGGCGTAGCCGGTGCCGGCGAAGAGCGGCTGGCCGTCCTTCCAGAGCGAGATGTGGGTGTGCATGCCGGAGCCGTTGTCGCCGAAGATCGGCTTCGGCATGAACGTCACCGTGCGGTCGTGGCGGCGGGCGACGTTCTTCACGACGTACTTGTAGAGGCACATCTGGTCGGCCATGCGGACGAGCTCCTGAAACCGCATGTCGATCTCGCACTGCCCCGCGGTGGCCACCTCGTGGTGCTGCGCCTCGACGTCGATGCCGCAGGCGATCATCGTCTGCATCATCTCGTTGCGGATGTCCATCAGCTGGTCCGACGGCGGGCAGGGGAAGTA